>NZ_JBLLEB010000007.1:0-193387 GCF_047690175.1 Roseomonas sp. BN140053
CGCCGCCTCGTCCGTGACTACGAGCGCCTCCCCGAAACCCTCGCGGGCCTGCATCTCGTCGCCTTCGCCTGCCTCATGCTCAAGAACCTCCTCAACCTGGAGCAGGTCCACAACAGCCTCTAGAGCCAACCCGCGTCCATCACGACCCGAACCCGGTTCCGCACGAAGGAACCCGGGCGGTAACCGATCGCCGGGCCGGCGCGCGGCGGGGCGTCAGCGGCACATCAGGACGGGGATGTCGGCGTTCTCCAGCACGTGGCGGGTGACGCCGCCCAGGATCAGCTGGCGCAGGCGGGAATGGCTATACGCGCCCATGCACAGCAGGTCGGCGCTGAAATCGCGCGCAGCGCCCAGCAGCCCGGCGCCGACTTCCTTGGTTTGCGGCCGGAACTCCTTGGCCTCCGCCTCGATGCTGTGCCAGCGCAGGTAGGACAGGATGCCCGTCACCTCCGGCCCGCGCCGCTGGTAGTCGGGGGAATACAGCACCTGCACGGCGCTCGCCTGGTGCAGCCAGGGCAGGGCGGCGGCGATGGCGGCGGCACTCTCGGCCGAGCCGTTCCAGGCGCAGCACACGCGCGTGCCGATGCTGGCCGGCACGGCGCGCGGCGCGATCAGCACGGGGCGGCCGCTGTCGAACAGCACGGCGTGCAGCGCGTCGCTGCTGGACACGTCCTCGCCGCCCTCGGGGTGCGGCACGATGGCGAGGTCGTAGAGGCGCGAGCGCTGCGCCACCAGGTCCTCCTCGCGCCCGGCCACGCTCTCGAAGCTCAGCGTCGCGCCGTCGGCCTTGTTGGCCGTCTCGGCGGTTTCCGCGATGGTGACGTCCTTGCCTTCCACGAAGCGGTCGAACAGCTGGCGCACGCGGCCGGCGCGGTCGCCGCTCTCGCGCTCGGTGGCGGCCATCATCTCCTCGATCATGGCGCCCGACAGGCCTTCGCCCGCCAGCGGCGCCACGTCGCGCGCATCGACGCGGACATGCAGGCAGTGGACGTGGCTGTGCCAGATCCGCGCCACCATCAGCGCGGTGTTGAGCGCCGCTTCCCCGGCAGCGGTGCCGGTCAGCGGCAGGAGCAGGCGTCGGTAGGCCATGGCAGAATCCCCTCTGGGCCCGGCAAGTGCGTCCCAGTCTAGCACATGGGAGGGGGAAGGAGCGCAAGCGCCCCCGGAACGGGGTCGGAGGCGGCATCCAGCCGGTGCCAGCGCAGCGGCCCGGGGTCGCGCCGCAGCGTCGCCTCCAGCACCGCGGCATCGGCGTCGGAGGCGTCGCGCTGTCGCCCGGCGACCCGCGCGTGCAGCACCGCCGGCGGCGCTTCCAGCCAGAAGCCCTGGAACGGCACGCCCGCCTCCCGCGCCACCGCTGCCATCCCGTCGCGCAGCGCGGGGTCGAGAAACACCGCATCCGCCACCACCGAATGCCCGGCCCGCAGCGCCGCCCGTGCTTCCTCCAGGAAAGCGGCGTAAACGGCGGCACTGCGCTCGGGCGTGTAGCTGTCCGGCAACAGGCGCTGTTCCGGCGGCACGCCGGCCAGCCGCTTGCGGATCTCGTCGCTGCGCAGCACCAGCGCGCCCGGCGCGGCGCCGAGCCCCGGCGCCAGGGTGCGCGCCAGCCGCGTCTTGCCTGTGCCCTGCACCCCGCCGACCGCCACCAGCCGCGGCGGCACCGGCCGCAGGTAATCCTCCGCGGCGGTCAGGTAAGGCAGCCCGTCGCCGCCCAGCCGGGTGCGGATATGCGCCCGCACCAGCGCCCGCAGCGCCAGCCACAGCGGCAGCCCCGCCAACAGCCCGAGGTCGCCGCTGCGCGCCACGGTGCGGCCCAGCACGCGGTTGGCCGCGGCGCGCCCGACGCGCTGGTCCAGCTCCATCAGCAGAAAGGCGAGGTCGTAGCCCACGTCGATCGTGGCCATCGCCTCGTCGAATTCCAGCGCGTCGAAGGCCACCGGGGCGCCGCGCCACAGCACGATGTTGCCGGGATGCAGGTCGCCGTGGCAGCGCCGCACGAATCCTGCCTCGCCGCGCGCCTGCAGGGCGGGCGCCAGCCGCGCGATGGTGGTGTCCAGCGCCGCGCCCAGCTGCTCCAGCTGCGCCTCGGGCATCCGCACCGCGCGGGCCGAGCGCAGATCCGCCGCCACGCGCGCCCGCAGGCTGGCCGGCACGTCCGGCGCCGGCGCCACCGGCGCCGCGGCGTGCAGCGCGGCGGCGAGGTCGCCCAGCCCGTCCAGCAGCGCCGGCTCCGGCGCACCGCGCGCCAGCACCGCTTCCAGGAAGGCTTCCGGCGGCAGCGGCGCCATTTCCAGCACCCAGTCTTCCGCCGGGCCGTCGCCGCCCAGCACCAGCGCCCCGGCCGCGTCGCGCGCGATCGGGTGCACGGCGCGGTACAGTTCCGGTGCGGCGGGGGCGTTGATCTCCAGTTCCCGCCGGCAGAAGCGTTCGCGCGCCGCGACCGTGGAAAAGTCGAGGAAGCCGAGATCCACCGCCTTCTTCAGTTTCAGCGCCCGCTCGCGCCCGACGAACACGGCGGAGATATGCGTCTCGATCGGCGCGGCGCCGTCGCACAGCCGGGCGCACAGGGCCGCAGCCTCCCGCTGCCCGGCGGGAACGGTCATCGAACAGGGCTCATGCGGCAAGGCTCACGGAAAAGGGGCGCGCCGGCCGTCGGGAAACGGAGCAGCGCAGCCGACGAGGCAGGTAGTGGGGAAGGGGGCCGGGAACCGTCCCGGCACCGCCGGCTTCAGGGAAACAGCCGGTGCGTGGTCCAGGCCGCGTCCGTGCGGGTGAACACCAGACGGTCGTGCAGGCGGAACGGCATGTCGCGCCAGAACTCGATTGCCTCGGGCACCACGCGGAAGCCGCCCCAGTGCGGCGGGCGCGGCACCTCCTCCCCGGGAAAGCGGGCTTCCATCTCGGCCAGCCCGGTTTCCAGCTCGGACCGCTCGCCCAGCCGGCGCGACTGCCGCGACGCCCAGGCGCCCAGCTTCGAGATGCGCGGGCGCGACGCGAAGTAGCGGTCGGATTCCTCGGCCGAGACCGGCTGCACCGTGCCTTCCACCCGCACCTGGCGCTGCAGCGTCTTCCAATGGAAGCACAGCGCGGCATAGGGATGCGCCGCCAGTTCCGTGCCCTTGCGGCCGTCGTAATGCGAGTGGAACACGAAGCCCCGCTCGTCCAGGTCCTTGAGCAGCACGATGCGCGCCGCCGGCCGGCCCTCCGGCGTGACGGTGGCCAGGCACATGGCATTGGGATCATTGGGCTCGGACAGCTTCGCCTCGGCCATCCAGCTCGCGAACAGGGCGATGGGATCGGTGGCGTCGGCGGCGGGGGCGCCGTTGCCCGGGGAAATATCCATGCTGCTGATCCTCATCCTGCATCGCCGGCGGTGGCCGCACCGGGCGGCATCGGTCAAGGCTGCGTCAGGAAGCCCGGCCGTCGTTTCGCACAGTTCGGTGGTCCCGGCCCGCCCGCCAAGCCCCGCGGCCCGGCATTGCTCCACCGTCCCGGGCGCGCTTCGGGCCGGGCGCCGGGCAGCACGGCGCCGGGACCGGCGCCCAGACCGGCCCGGTTCCGCCGGCGGCCGCCCCCTTGCCGGGCGCGGGGGCATGTGCCACCCCTCCCAACCCGCCGCAACACGCGCCATTCGGCCCGTTCTCCCGTTTCCTGGGACTCCTGCATGACCGACGCCACGCCGACCCGCGACCCCGTTTCCGGCACGCTGATGGCCGGCAAGCGCGGGCTCATCATGGGTGTGGCCAATGACCGCTCCATCGCTTGGGCCATCGCCCGGGCCGTAGCGGCGCAGGGGGCGGAGCTGGCCTTCACCTATCAGGGGGAAGCGCTGGAACGCCGGGTCCGCCCGCTGGCCGCCAGCGTCGGCAGCGACCTCGTGATGCCCTGCGACGTGGCCGAGGATGCCACGGTGGACGCGGCCTTCGACACGCTGCGCGAGAAATGGGGCCGGCTGGACTTCCTGGTTCACGCCATCGGCTTCGCCGACAAGCAGTTCCTGCGCGGCCGCTACCTCGACACCCCGCGCGAAGCCTTCCTGCAGGCGCTGGACATCTCGGCCTATTCCTTCGTGTCCGTGTCGCGCCGGGCCGCGGCGATGATGGACAAGGGCGGCTCGCTCCTCACCCTCAGCTACCTGGGCGCCGAGCGGGTGATGCCGCACTACAACGTCATGGGCGTGGCCAAGGCGGCGCTGGAAGCCTCCGTCCGCTACATGGCCGCCGACCTCGGCACCGATGCGGTGCGGGTCAACGCCATTTCGGCGGGACCGATCAAGACGCTGGCCGCCTCCGGCATCGGCGACTTCCGCTACATCCTGCGCTGGAACCAGTACAACGCACCGATGCGCCGCAACGTCGGGCTGGAGGAGGTGGGCAATGCCGGCCTCTACCTGCTGTCCGACCTCAGCACCGGCGTGACGGGCGAGGTCCACCACGTCGATTGCGGCTACCACGTCGTCGGCATGAAGCACCCCGAGGCGCCGGACATCGGCGTCGACAAGGGGTGAATTTTTCGGCCCCCTTTTTAACACAGTGTGGTGACTTAGATCAAACTGCAGTAAAGGGGAGAAGAAAGCTTGCATCCGGAAATCGATACAATTTTTGTAGAAGCCGGTGAGAGGCTGGTCAGTGCTCAACATGGATTGCGCGATATGCGTGGGCCGCCGGATAAGAGAAGAATAGGCTACTATAATGCCATAGTTTTTGGTAGAATGATGACTCTGGCTCTTCAAAATCTTAGAGGAAAGATCAGTGGTTTTGATGCTTGGTATGAACCGATAAGGAAAGAGCTTGCCAGCGATAAATTATTTAAGTTCTTCTACGAAGAGCGGACAGTAATCGAGAAAACCGCGTTCTCAAACTTGGTGAGTGGTTTTCATGCAGGCGAGATCAGTAATTCTGAGATCCTGCGCATGGCTGAGAAGTTCCGACCCCGCGGAGCAAAATACTTCGTTATCGGTGATCGAACTGGTGGTTCTGGTTGGGTAGTTCCGAATTCTGATGGTACTGAAACAACGCATTACATTGATCTAGAAGTCGAGGGTGCTTACGACGGCCTTTATCTTCCGGCAAATTTGAACTGGAAAAATCGAGTAATTCCAGGATCAACCGAAGAATATGTGCCTGCAGAGCCTCTTGTAAAAGAATATATCGAGAAGATGCAGGAAATTTACGAGGGGGCGAAAAAGCAATTTGGCTGGAAGCCGTTTAGCTTATCGGACATAGAGATGAGGCTGCAAACTATCCGGACGCGAGAATAAGAATTCCGTGTCCCACAACACCTTCGGCCACCTGTTCCGCGTCACCACCTGGGGCGAGAGCCACGGCCCCGCCATCGGCTGCGTGGTGGATGGCTGCCCGCCCGGCCTGCGGCTGAGCGAAGCCGACATCCAGCCCTTCCTGGACCGCCGCCGCCCCGGGCAGTCGAAGCTGGTCACCCAGCGCCAGGAACCCGACGAGGTCCGCATCCTGTCGGGCGTCTTCGAGGGGCTGACCACCGGCACCCCCATCGCGCTGGAAATCACCAACCAGGACCAGCGCTCCCGCGACTACGGCGAGATCGCGGAAGCCTTCCGCCCCGGCCATGCCGACCTCGCCTATCACCTGAAATACGGTGTGCGCGATTACCGCGGCGGCGGCCGCTCCTCCGCGCGCGAGACCGCCATGCGGGTGGCCGCCGGCGCCGTGGCCCGGGTGGTGCTGGGGCCGGAGGTGCGGGTGCGCGGCGCCATGGTGGCGCTGGGCGCCGACCCCGTGGATCGCGCCAACTGGGACTGGGAGGAGGTGGCGCGCAACGACGCCTTCTGCCCCGACCCCGTGGCCGCCGCGCGCTGGACCGAATCCCTGCTGGCGGTGCGCAAGAACGGCTCCAGCCTGGGCGCGGTGATCGAGGTGGTGGCCGAGGGCCTCCCCCCCGGCCTCGGCGCCCCGATCTACGGCAAGCTGGATGCCGAGATCGCCGCCGCCCTGATGAGCATCAACGCCGTCAAGGGCGTGGAGATCGGGGACGGCTTCGCCGCCGCCGCCCTGTCGGGCGAGGCCAATGCCGACGAGATGCGGGTGGATCCCGACGGGACGCTCCGCTTCGAGAGCAACCATGCCGGCGGCGTTCTGGGCGGCATCTCCACCGGCCAGCCGGTGGTGGCCCGCTTCGCGGTGAAGCCGACCTCCTCCATCCTGACCCCGCGCCGCACCGTGGACCGCCACGGCCGCGAGGTGGAACTGGTCACCAAGGGCCGCCACGACCCCTGCGTCGGCCTGCGCGCCGTGCCCGTGGGGGAAGCCATGCTGGCCTGCGTGCTGGCCGACCACCTGCTGCGTCACCGCGCCCAGAACCCGCAGGCCCCGGACCGAGCACGCCTGCCGCGCAATTGAAACGTCACGCGGCCGAGAGGTCTCCTCACCGCGACGTGTAATGACCAACTACAGCAGTCGGGATTAACCAGGGGGCAACCTCCCACGGAAATCCCTCGCATGCCGTTCGCGGACCAACAGCCCGACCCGGCCACGCTCTCGGAGTTCGTCGCCCTGGCCGGCCGCGATGCCTGGGACCGCCGCCTGGCGGAACTGCTGGAAAGCAGCCGCACCCGCAGCCTGGGGGCCCGCGCAGTGCAGCAACGGCACATGCTGGAACTCACCCTGGGCCGGCTCTGCGACCCCGCCGCCCTGGCTGCTGCCGGCCGGATGGAGCGCCTGGCCCTGGGCTTCGCCGCCGAGGCCCTGCGCGTCGCCGCCGAACTGCCCACCCCGGCGCGCGAGAAGCTGCGCGACCGCCTCGCCGCCGGGCTGGCGGGCGAGAGCAGCCTGTGCTCCCTGTTCCACCTTCTCCGCGTCGCGGCCCTGCAGCGCTCCCGCGGCTTCGCGGTGCAGTTCGCTGGCCTGTGCGACGGCGCCGATTTCGACCTGCTGATCGAGCGCGAGGGCGTCAGCGCCGAGGTCGCCTGCGAAACCGTCTCGGCCGAGGAAGGCCGCCACGTCCACCGCCAGGGCTGGTGCGCCCTGGTGGACCGGGTGAACCCCGAGTTGCAAACCTGGCTGTCCGCCCATCCCGGCCGCTACGTGCTGAAGATGACCCTGCCGGAAGGGCTGCGCGAACCGGCCCAGGTGGCCGAGCTGCACCGCCGCATCGCCGCCCTGCTGGCCACCCGCGGCCGCCAGGATGCCGGGCCGGACGCCGTGCTGAAGCTGGACCCGCTGCTGCTGGCCGGTGCCCAGGCCACCCTGCCGGCCAGCCTGCGGGCGCAGTTCGGGCCGGACGCGCACCTCGCCGTGGCCGGCCAGCCCGGCGGCGGCAGCGTGTTCGTGATCGCGGCGCAGTCCGGGCGCGAGAACGACATCTCTGCCGCGGCGTGTCGTCGCCTGTCCCTGGCCGCGACGGCGCGGCTGAGCGGCAGCCGCCCCGGCCTGCTGGCGATGTTCCTGGACGACATCGACCGCGCGGAATGGCGCGGCCTGCGCGACCGGCTGGAGCTGGAAGGCACGGTGCGCCGCTTCCTGACCCGCCCCGAGGCCAAGCGCGTGGTGGCCGTGTCCTGCGCGTCCCGCATGGAGCTGTTCGACGTTCCCGCCCCGGACGGGGTGGCGGAGGGCGAGCTGCGCTTCCGCAACCCGTCGCACCCGCAGGCCAAGCTGGCCGCGCTGCTGCCGGCCGTCGCCTCCTCGATCTGAGGCCTGCCGGCCCCGCCTTCACGAATCGGTAACCATTGCCTGTTCGCTAGGCTGCCGCGCTTGGCAGCCTTCCGGCCGCTCACCAATTGTCTCGCGCTGTAACCAGGGGTGTCCATCGTGACGGAAGCGGAGCTCGACCGGATCACCGCGGAACTCGACCGCCTCATCAACGACCCCGAGGTCCGCATGGACCCGGAGCTGGTGTGGAGCCTGCTGGAAGACGTGTCCTCGCGCGGTGCGGACACCGCCTCCGTCGCGCTGATCGCGCAGTCCGCGTCACAGCGGCCGCCGTCGCCGACGGCTCCCCGCGCCTGACCGGATCCCAAAGGACCCCCGAGCAGCAGTCGCTTACCGGAAGCTTTTGACCGGTCGCCTGAACGGGCAAGGTCGGGGGAGTGAACTCCCCCGAACCCCCTCCTTTTCTCGGGAGTTAAGGAGCTTTCGGTGGCCACCGGCGCACCCCCAAAACGCCCGAAAATAGAAGGGGGTCCGGGGGGATACTTCCCCCCGGCTTGCTGTTTTCTCCGCTGATCCACGCAAAGCCCGCCGGCGTTCAGCCGTCCCGCCGCGCCCCGATCAGGAACTCCCGGTTGCCTTCCGGCCCGGTGATCGGGCTTTCCGTTACCCCCAGCACGCGCCAGCCCGGCAGGGCCGACCACCAGTCCCGGATCGTGTCGCAGACCTCCCGGTGCACTGCGGGGTCGCGCACCACGCCGCCCTTGCCGACCTGGGACGGCCCGGCCTCGAATTGCGGCTTGATCAGCGCCGCCGCCCAGGCCCTCGGCGCCGCCAGGGCCAGCGCCGCCGGCAGCACCGTCCGCAGCCCGATGAAGGAGGCGTCGCATACCACCGCCCCCGGCGCGTCCGGGATCAGCGCGGCGTCCAGCCGCCGGGCATTGGTGCGTTCCAGCACCACCACCCGCGGGTCCTGCCGCAGTTTCCAGGCCAGCTGCCCGTGGCCGACATCCACCGCGTAGACCCGCGCCGCGCCGCCTTGCAGGAGCACGTCGGTGAAGCCGCCGGTGGACGCGCCCACGTCCACGCAGACCCGCCCGGCCGGGTCCAGCCCGAACGCCGCGAGTGCATGCGCCAGCTTCAACCCGCCGCGCGACACCCAAGGGTGGTCCTGCCCGCGCACCTCCAGCGGCGTGCCGGGTTTCAGCGTTTCGCCGGGCTTGTTGATGCGGCTCTCGCTGGAAAACACCACCCCGGCCAGGATCAGCGCCTGGGCGCGGGTGCGGCTCTCGGCCAGGCCGCGGTCCACCAGCGCCTGGTCGGCCCGTTCCTTGCCGCCGCGCGGCGCGGTCCCCGCGGCGCCCGTCCCTGGCGTTCCACCGGCGGCATGTCCCTGCGGCGCTGCGCCAGGGGTATCGGACCGGGATGCCGCACCCGCGGCATCCGTCTCGGGCGTCGCAGCGTCCACCCGCGATGCCGCGGCCCCCGGCTCCCCGGCCGCCGTGCCGGACCCGTCCGGGCCGGACCGCCCGGCGCGGCGCTTCACGCCCGGGCGGGGGCCGTGGCCCGGTCGGTGCCCAGCGCTGCCAGCGCCGCGGCGACGATCTGGGCGCAGTTCAGCCCGGCCTCGTCGTACTGCTTGCGCGGTGCCTCGTGGTCGATGAAGCGGTCGGGCAGGCACATCGGCCGGAAGCGCAGCCCGCCGTCCAGCAGCCCCTTCCAGGCCAAGTGCTGCGCCACCAGCGACCCGAAGCCGCCCACAGAGCCTTCCTCCAGCGTGATCAGCACCGCGTGGTGCCGCGCCAGCTGCTCCACCATCGCGGTGTCCAGCGGCTTGGCGAAGCGGGCATCGGCCACGGTGCAGGAGAGACCGCGCGCGCCTAGCTCGTCGGCGGCGCGCATCGCCTCGCCCAGCCGGGTGCCGTAGCTGAGCAGCGCCACCGCCGTGCCCTCGCGCAGGATGCGCCCCTTGCCGATCGGCAGCACCCCGCCGCGGGACGGCAGCACCAGCCCGGTGCCCTCGCCGCGCGGGTAGCGGAAGGCGATCGGCCCGTCGTCGTAGGCCGCCGCCGTGGCGGTCATGTGCATCAGCTCCAGCTCATCGGCCGGGGCCATCAGCACCATGTTGGGCAGGCAGCCGAGATAGGCGATGTCGAAGGACCCGGCATGGGTGGCGCCGTCCGCCCCCACCAGACCGGCGCGGTCCATGGCGAAGCGCACCGGCAGGTTCTGCAGCGCCACGTCGTGCATCACCTGGTCGTAGGCGCGCTGCAGAAAGGTCGAGTAGATCGCGCAGAAGGGCTTCATCCCTTCCGTCGCCATGCCGGCGGCAAAAGTCACCGCGTGCTGCTCGGCGATGCCCACGTCGAACAGCCGGTTGGGGAAGCGCTTCTGGAACCCGTCCAGCCCGGTGCCCGAAGGCATGGCGGCGGTGATCGCCACGATGCGGTCATCGGCCTCGGCCTCGGCGATCAGCGCCTGGGAGAAGACCTTGGTGTAGGCCGGCGGCCCCGGCGGCGCCTTCACCTGCTCGCCGGTGACGACGTTGAATTTCACCACGCCGTGGTACTTGTCGGCCGAAGCTTCGGCGGGCGCGTAGCCCTTGCCCTTCTGCGTCACCACGTGCAGCAGCACGGGGTGCGGCTCCTCCGCGTCGCGCAGGTTGCGCAGCACGGGCAGCAGGTGGTCCAACTCGTGCCCGTCGATCGGGCCGACATAGTAGAAGCCCAGCTCCTCGAACAGCGTGCCGCCGGTCAGCAGCCCGCGGGCATATTCGTCCGCCCGCTCCGCCGCCTTGGCCAGGGGGGCAGGAAAGCGCCGCGCCAGCTTGGCCATCACCTCCCGCACGCTCAGGAAGGGCCGCGAGGAAATGGTGCGCGACAGGTAGGCCGAGAGCGCGCCCACGGGGGGCGCGATGGACATGTCGTTGTCGTTCAGCACCACGATCAGCCGCGACTTCAGCGACCCCGCGTTGTTCATGGCCTCGTAGGCCATGCCCGCGCTCATGGCGCCGTCGCCGATCACCGCGATCACCTGGCGGTCGTCGCCCTTCAGATCGCGCGCCACCGCCATGCCCAAGCCGGCCGAGATGGAGGTGGAGGAATGCGCCGCCCCGAAGGGGTCGTACTCGCTCTCGCTGCGCCGGGTGAAGCCCGACAACCCGCCGGGCTGCCGCAGGGTACGGATGCGGTCGCGCCGCCCGGTCAGGATCTTGTGCGGATAGGCCTGGTGGCCGACGTCCCAGATCAGCCGGTCCTTCGGCGTGTCGAACACGGCGTGGATGGCCACCGTCAGCTCCACCACGCCCAGGCTGGCGCCGAGATGCCCGCCCGTGGTGGACACGGCGTCGATGGTTTCTGCGCGCAGTTCGGCGGCCAGCTGCTTCAGCTGCTCGGCCGACAGGTTGCGCAGGTCGGCCGGGATCCGGACGCGGTCGAGCAGGGGTGTCTGGGGGCGCGACATGGTGTTCCTCCGGCCGCCTTCAATCTCGGTGCACCGCGGGGCCGCGTTGGGGCACCCGCGGGTGGTCGCATCGCCCGCCAGGGCGCGGGCTCACGGGTCCCGGGGGGCGCGGCAGTTCAGGCCCGGCGGGCAATGGTGAAATCTGCCATCTCCCGCAGAAGATCGGCGCTGCCGTCGAAGCTGTCGAGATGCACCCGTGCCTGGGCCACCAGCCGCTCGGCCTGCGCCCGCGCCCGCTCGGCGCCCAGCAGCCCCACCAGCGTGGCCTTGCCGGCCTCGGCATCCTTGCCGGCGCGCTTGCCGATCTGTTCCACCGTGGCGGTGGCGTCCAGCAGGTCGTCGGCGATCTGGAAGGCGGCGCCCAGGTCGTGGCCGTAGCCGATCAGCGCCAGGCGCTGCGGGTGCGGCGCCCGGCCCAGGATCGCCCCGGCCTCGGCGGAGAACTCGATCAGCTTGCCGGTCTTGAGCAGCTGCAGCCGCCCCACCTGCACCTCGCTCAGCGGCGCCTCCGCTTCCTCGGCCAGGATGTCCAGCATCTGCCCGCCCACCATGCCCCGCGCGCCCGAGGCCAGGGCGAGCCGCAGGCACAGCTCGGCCCGCACGGCGCCGTCGGAATGGGTGTCCTCGGCCGCCAGCACGGCGAAGGCTTGGGCTTGCAGCGCGTCGCCGGCCAGGATGGCGGTGGCCTCGTCCCAGGCCTTGTGCACGGTGGGCTTGCCGCGACGCAGGTCGTCGTCGTCCATCGCCGGCAGGTCGTCATGCACCAGCGAATAGGCGTGCAGCATTTCCACCGCCGCCGCCACCCGCAGCGCCGAGGCACGGGACACCGCGAATTGCCGCGCCCCTTCCAGCACCAGGAAGCCGCGCATCCGCTTGCCCCCGCCCATGGCGGCGTAGCGCATGGCGGCGAAGAGCGGCGCCTCGTCGCCCTCGGCGGGCGGCAGCAGCGTGTCCAGCGCCACCTCGATCTCCGCCTGGGCTTCGGCCAGGGCCTGGGCGAGGCTGGGAGAGGCGCCGCTCAAGCGTCGGCCTCGCGTAGCGTCGGGCCGCCGGGGCCGGGCACGATGGCCTGCACGCGCTGCTCGGCCTCGGCCAGCTTGCGCTCGCAATGGCCGCGCAGGGCATTGCCGCGGGTGTAGGAGGTGATCGCCGCTTCCAGCGAGGCATCGCCCTTTTCCAGCCGGCGGACGATCTCCTCCAGCTCGCGCAGGGCTTCCTCGAAGCTCAGGGTTTCCACGGCGGGTTGGGATGGATCATCGGGCGCCATGGCCCGGACCATACAGCCGCCCGCCACACGGTCCAGGGGCTGCCCGCCGAATGCCCGCCCGCCGCGTCCCTGCCGCCGCGCCGTGGTCCGGTTTCCGGGTCCGGGTGGGTTCGGTTGGTCCTGGAGTGTTCGGGCGTTGGCCAGGGGCGCTGCCCCTGGACCCCGCCGGGGAGGCACGGCCTCCCCGGACCCCGCGTTGAGTGCCTCCGGCGGGGGCGGGATGGCCGCCGGCGGTCATCGGGGACAGCGCGTGCCAACCCGCCCCCGCCGGAGGCACTCATGAGGTCGAGGAGCTTAAGCTCCTCGCGGGGGTTCCGAGGGGGCAGAGCCCCCTTGGCCTCGGCCAGTTAACCCAGGCGCAACCGCTTCACCCAGCCCCGAGGAGCCCAGGCCAGCAACACGCCGGGCGGTCAGCGCTGCGGGGCGGAAACGGGGCTGGGGGCGGGGGTACTGGCGGCGTGGGGCAGGGGGGTGGTGGCCGGGGTGCCCTCGGGGATGGCGCCCACGTCGGCGGACTCTGCGGCCAGCATGGCGTTGCCGCCGGTGACCACGCCCGAACCGTCCGGCGGCGAGACGGCCGTGGTGCGCCGCCGCGGCCCGCCGCGCAGCGGCACCGCTGGCAGGGTCGCGGCCAGCAGGAAGGCCAGGGTCATCACGATCCCGCTCATGGTGAAGCTCACGCTGATCGCCTGGCTGTAGGCGCCCACCACCGCCGCGTGCTCGGGTCCCGACAGGCGCTCGACCTCCTGGATGCCGTGTTCCAGCAGGGCGGGCACGTTCACCCCGACATTCTGCGCCGCCAGGATGGAATTCAGCCAGGCCGCCATCAGCGCGCCGGAAATGGTCACCCCCAGCGCCCCGCCCAGCGAGCGGATAAACGCCATGGAGGAGGTCGCCACCCCCAGCTCGCGCGGGTTGGTGGCGTTCTGCACGGCGGTGGTGACGTTGGGCATGCCCACCCCCATGCCCAGCCCCAGGGCCAGCATGGCGATCTCGATCACCACCACGTCGGGATGCCAGCGGGCCAGCACCGCCAGTGCCACCAGCGCCGCCGCTTCCAGCCCCAGCCCGGCCAGCAGGATCGCCTTGTAGCGCCCGGTGGACGACACCAGCCGTCCCCCCACCACGGAGGAGAACAGCATCCCCGCCACCTGCGGCAGCATCATCATGCCCGCCCGCGCTGGCGACATGCCCAGCACCAGCTGGAAATACAGCGGCAGGAACACCGTGGTGCCCATCATCGCGTAGGCCATCATGCCGGAGGTCACGACGCCCGAGCTGTAGATGCGGTTGCGGAACAGGTGCAGCCCGATCAGCGGCTCCGGCGCCACGCGTTCCCAGAACAGGAACAGCGCGAACAGCACCGCCACCGCCGCCCCCAGGCCGCCGATCACGACGGAGGCCCAGGCATAGGTCGTCCCGCCCCAGCTCAGCAGCAGCATCAGCGCCGTGGTGCCGCCGGTCAGCAGCACGGCGCCGAGGTAGTCGATGCGCCGGCTCTGGGTCATCGGCGCCTGCCGCAGCCCGGCCCAGATCAGCGCCAGCGCCAGCGCGCCCACCGGCAGGTTCACGTAGAACACCCAGCGCCAGCTCAGCGCCGAGGTCAGCACCCCGCCGATCAGCGGCCCGGCCACGCTGGACAGGGCGAAGACCCCGGTGAACAGCCCCTGGTACTTCCCGCGGTCGCGCGGCGACACCACGTCGCCCACCGCCGTTTGCGCCAGGGTCAGCAAACCGCCGGCGCCCAGCCCCTGGATCGCCCGGAAGGCGATCAGTTGCCCCATGGTCTGCGCCACCCCGCACAGCGCCGAGCCCAGCAGGAACACCACGATCGCCACGGTGAACAGCGGCCGCCGCCCGTACATGTCGCTGAGCTTGCCGTAGAGCGGCGTGGTGGAGGTGGAGGTCAGCAGAAAGGCCGTCACCACCCAGGAGATGTGCGCCATGCCGCCGAGGTCGGCGACGATCCGGGGCAGGGCGGTGTTGACGATGTTCTGGTCCAGCGCCGCCAGCACCATGGCCAGCATCAGCCCGGCGAACACGGTCCGCAGCTGCCGCGGCGGCAGCGGGGCGCGCTCCGGCGCGGCCGGTTGGATGCTGTCGGGCATGGCGGTTTTCCTCCCAGTTTCGGCCGGCGCGGAAACGGCGGTGCTCCTCCGGGCGCTGCAACTGTGCTTCCCGGTTCCGCCCCGCGACCGCCCCCGTCAAGCCCCGGCCCGCACAAAGCCGCGGGAGTTCCCGGCCAGCCATGCCGCGCCGGCATCGCCGGGCAGGGCCGTGCCGCCCCGGCCACGGCGTGAAGGCCCCTGGAAGCGCCGGAGCATCTGGGCCTGGAAAACTCCTGGCGCTCTCCGCGGGCCGAGTCCGCGCGGTGTCAGCCCGCCTCGTCCAGCCAGTCCAGGACACCGCCGGCGGCGGCCCAGCCGGTGCTGAAGCAGGCCTGCAGCAGGTAGCCGCCGGTGGGTGCTTCCCAGTCCAGCATCTCGCCCGCCAGGAACAGGCCGGGGCGGCGGCGCAGCATGAAACCCGGACACAGCTCCGCCAGCGCCACCCCGCCGGCCGAGGAGATCGCCCGCTCGATCCCCTCCAGCCCCGTCACCCGCAGCGGCAGCGCCTTGACCAGCCCGGCCAGCGCGGCGGCATCTTCCAGCGCGCCGGGCGGCGCGGCCTCCCGCAGCAGCCCCACCGCCACGGGCGGCAGCGCCGCCGCCTTGCGCAGGAAGTTGGACAGCGACTGCCCGCGCCGCGGTTCCGCCAGGCGCCGGCGCAGCGCCGCCGCGTCCAGGTCCGGCCGCAGGTCCAGGGTGGCCACGGCGTCCCCCCGCGCGGCGACGGCCTCGCGCAGCGGCCCGGACAGGGCGTAGACCGGCCCGCCTTCCAGCCCCGTGCGCGTCACCACGCACTCGCCGCGCACGACCGCCTCCTCGAAGCCCAGCGCGATCCGCTTCAGCGGCGTGCCGGCGAAGCGGTCGCGGAACACCGGCGACCAGTCCAGCGTGATCCCGGCATTGGAAGGCCGCAGCGGCGCCACCTCCGCCCCGATCCCGCGCAGCAGCTCCACCCAGCCACCATCCGAGCCCAGCCGCGGCCAGGACGCCCCGCCCAGCGCCAGCAGCGTGGCGTCGGGGCGGACCAGCACCTCGCCCTCCGGCGCCGCGAAGCGCAGCGCGCCGCCATCCTCCCAGCCGCACCAGCGGTGCCGCGCCCGCAGCTGCACGCCCAGTTTCTCCAGCCGCAGGAGCCAGGCCCGCAGCAGCGGCGCCGCCTTGAAGGCGGTGGGAAACACCCGCCCGCTGCTGCCCACGAAGAGCGGCTGGCCCAACCCCTCGCACCAGCGCCGCAGCGCCTCCGGCGGGAACGCCTCCACCGCCGGCGCCAGCGCCGCTTCCGCCGCGCCGTAGCGGCCGAGGAAGCGCGGCAGCGGCTCCGTATGCGTCAGGTTCAAACCGCCCCGCCCGGCGATCAGCAGCTTGCGTGCCGGCGAGGGCATGCGGTCGAACACGGTCACCGCGCAGCCCGCCCCGGCCAGCCGCTCCGCCGCGACCAGCCCGGCGGGGCCGTCGCCGATCACCGCGACGCGGCGGGGCATGGAGCGGAACAGGGTGGACGGGGCTGCATGGCCGCGGCGTGATAGCAGAAGGGGAATTTAACCGCAGGCACCCCTATATAGTCCCCAGGCGGCGTCCACGGGACGGCCGCAACCCCCCGGCACGAGAACTGCAACGCCGATCCTGGCCGCGCATGACCACCGGACCAGGGCCTCCCCCTTCGCGGGAGGCGACCGGGGGAGGTGACCGGGAACCCGAATGGACATGAATTCCGAAACACGCCCCGCCAGCCCGGCGGAGGCCGCGATCGCCGCAGCCGGCCTGCGGGTCGAAACGCGCGAGATGCCGCAGCTGGAGCGCCTCGTCGCCCGCCGCATGCCGGCCGACCGCGACGCGGTGGCCGCCGCCCTGACCGAACTGCGCCGCCGCGGCTGGATCGCCCGGCTGAACGACCTGGCCAACCGCGCCGGCCAGCTCTGGGTCCGCCGCGCCGATGCCGAGGCCGCCGTGGCCACGGTCACCGACCCCGAGGCGAGCGAGGCCGACCTCCTCGACGCGCTGGACCGCGCCATGGCGTCCCGCCTGCGCGGCGCCGGGAACACGCCGCAGGCGGCGCTGGACGCCGTGGCGGCCGACGTGGCGGACAACAAGGGCGGCGGCCTGTCAGCCGAGCGCCACTATGACCTCGCCCGCGCGGTCGCCGCCGCGCACGGGCTGGCCGGCGACGCCGCCACCCGCTTCCTGGACGCCGCGGTGGAGGCCGAGGACCGCCGCCGCCGCGAACAGCGCGCCGCTGAGAAGGCCGCCCGCGAGGTCCGGCGCGAGGAAGTGTCGCGCCTGCGCGCCTGGGAAAAGAGCTTGGTCGGCATCGAGGCCATCCCCGCCCTGCTGCAATGCTCGGAGAAGGAGGCGCTGCGCTGGGCCGGCGCCGGCATCCTGCCGGTGGCCCGCCGCATCCCCGGCCGCGGTGGCCGCGAGCTGTGGCAGTTCGACCCCGCCGAGATCGCCCCGCTGCGCGCCGAAACCGCCGCCTGGCGCGAGGCCGAACGGGCCGAGCGGCCGGAGCGCGAGCGGCGGCCCGGCAACCGCGGCAACGATGCCGGCCCCGGCCAGCGCGCCGGCGACGGCAGCCCGGGCCACCGCGCCGGCGACGCTGGCCAGAGCCAGCGCACCGGCGACGCTGGCCAGAGCCACCGCGCCGAACTGCCCGCCCCCGTCACCCTGCGCGGCGCCGAACGCCGCGGCGCCGGCACCAAGCAGGCCAATGCCGCCGTGGCGCGCGTCGCCGCGCTGGACCGCTACGCCGCCCACTTCAAGACCGCGCGCGCCCTGAACCGCCGCATCACCCTGGTCACCGGCCCGACCAATTCCGGCAAGAGCCACACCGCCCTGGACCGCCTGTCGCAGTCCGAGAGCGGCCTGGCCCTGGCCCCGCTGCGGCTGCTGGCGCACGAGTTCCGCGACGCCCTGGCCTCGCGCGGCGTCCCCGCCGGCCTTTCCACCGGCGAGGAGCGCATCCCCGCCCCAGGCAGCCGCCACCTCGCCGCCACGGTGGAGATGTGTCCCTTCCACAACCCCGTGGACGTGGCCCTGGTGGACGAGGCCCAGCTGCTGACCGACCGCGACCGCGGCGCCGCCTGGACCGCCGCCATCATGGGCGTCCCGGCGCGCGAGGTCTTCGTGCTCGGCGCCCCGGAATGCGTCCCCCTGGTGAAGCGCATCGCCTCGCTCTGCGGCGACCCGGTCGAGGAAGTCTCGCTCCAGCGCAAGGGCCCGCTGCGCGCCGCCGAGGCCCCCGTGGGCCTGGGCGACCTGCGCGAGGGCGACGCGCTGGTGGCCTTCTCGCGCCGCGACGTGCTGGACCTGCGGGCCGAGCTGGTGCGCCGCGGCCGCCGCGTCGCCGTGGTCTACGGCGCGCTTTCCCCCGAGGTCCGCCGCGCCGAGGCCGCCCGCTTCCGCTCCGGCGAGGCCGACATCCTGGTGGCCACCGACGCCATCGGCATGGGGCTGAACCTGCCGATCCGGCGCATCATCCTCTCCGCCCTGAAGAAGTTCGACGGCGAGGAGCGCCGCGACCTCAACGCCCAGGAGGTCAAGCAGATCGGCGGCCGCGCCGGCCGCTACGGCCAGTTCGAGGCCGGGGTGGTGTCGGTGCTGGCCGGCGCCGGCTCCCCCGACTTCGTGCGCCGCATGCTGGAAGCCCCGCCCACCATGCCGGAGGACCTGCGCCCGCAGGTGCAGCCCGACGCCGACATCGTGGCCGCGGTGGCCGCCGAGATCGGCTCCGAAAGCCTGTTCGGCGTGCTGGCCCGCATCAAGCGCGCCGTGCTGCGCAAGGACGACCCGAACTACCGCCTGGCCGACATGACGCAGCAGCTCGACATCGCCTCCGCCGTGGACGGCGTGCAGGGGCTGGGGCTGCTGGACCGCTGGGTCTACGCCATGTGCCCGGTGGACGAGCGCGACAACGGCACCCAGCGCCTCGCGCGCTGGGCGGTGGAGCACGGCGCCGGCCGCGCCGTCCCGCCGCCCTCCACCGGCCGCCTGCCGGCGCCCGAGCGTGCCTCGCGCGAGGAGCTGGAACGGGCGGAGAAGACCCACAAGCGCCTGGTCGCCTGGCGCTGGCTGTCCCTGCGCTTCCCCGATGCCTACCCGGACCGCGAGGAGGCGGAAATCGAGACCAACCGCCTGGACCGCTGGATCGAGGAAGTGCTGCGCACCCAGCGCCGCGGCAAGGCGACGCTGGCGGCTTGACCCGCACCGGCGCGGCACGCCCGCGCCGGGCAGCGCCCTCAGGGCCGGACGAGTTCCTCCGCGGCCGTCGCTTCCCCGTCCGGGAGGCGGGACCCGGCGCCC
The DNA here is from genome assembly GCF_047690175.1 of Roseomonas sp. BN140053. Lineage (NCBI taxonomy): Bacteria > Pseudomonadati > Pseudomonadota > Alphaproteobacteria > Acetobacterales > Roseomonadaceae > Roseomonas > Roseomonas sp. BN140053. The sequence goes on from NZ_JBLLEB010000007.1 coordinate 18,756, forward strand.
TTGGGCGTGCGCAGCAGCAGGGCTCGCAGCAGCGCGATGATCGCGTCGCCCGCCGCCTCACCCCCGCTGCCGGCCGGCGGCGACAGCGCGGGATGCACGGCGATGCCCGGCGGCGCGGCCGCCGAGGCCATGGACCACCCGTCAAAGGCGGCCGCGCCCGGGGTGCCCCGGTGCAGCACCACGATGTCGGAATGGCGGGGATCGCGCTGGATGCGGTTGAAGGCGGCCTCCGCGGCCGCAAAGGGACCTTCCAGTACCTGGGCGAAGAGCTCGCCGGTGAACAGCAGGGCGCCGGTCACGCCCGCCTGGGCGTTGTTGCGGCGGGACGCTTCCAGGATGCTTCCCAGTTCGGCCGCGGCCGCCGTCTTGTCCGGCGGCAAATGACTGCGGCTGAGGTAGACGACGCGCAGCATCGAAGAAGGCTGATCAAGCATGCCACCCTGCCCGGCATTGGCGAGACGCCAGTGTTGCAGCGGCTGGTTGCTCCGGAGTTAACCCGGTTCCGTGCCGCGCGGGTGGTGCGGCCGCCCTCCGGCGGGACCCGCGGCGGCGGCGCGGCCCGGCGGAGGACGCTTCGCTGGAACGGCGCGCACCCGCCGCAGGTCGGCAGGAGCACGCCTCGTCACGCCGGCAGCGCCACCACCATCAGTAGCGTCCGCTGGATCGGGATCTCGTTGCTGTCCGACACGATCACCGCCAACAGCCGCCCGCCGTGCCGCACCACGCTGACGCCTTCCCAGTTATCCGTGGGCAAGGGCGGTTCCAGCCGCAACAGCAGCTCCCCTTCCAGCAGGCTGCCCTCGGCGGCCGATGCCAGCGCCGCGCGAGACAGGCGGGACAGCCGGCCGCTCAGCCCGCCGAACAGGCTGAAGCGCCGTTCCAGCACCAGCGCGCCGCCATCGGGCAGGGGGCAAAGGTCGCTGGGGTCGAAGCCCCAGCCCGGGTGATAGGCCAGCCGGTCCCAGCGCACCCGCCCGTCCCGGAACTGCCCGATCCAGCCGGTGCGCATCCCCTCGTCGCGCCGGGCGGAAAGCTGCTCCGCCAGCGCCAGCCAGCGCCCGTCCGCCAGCACCGCCAGGGCTTCCAGCCCGCCGTTAAACGGCGCGTCCTCGATGCCCGGCGGCGGGTCCATCGGTTCCGGCAGCCCGTCGAGGTCGCGGTAGCGCCAGATCCGGTGCCAGCGCTCGAACCCCACCAGCCAAGACCCGTCCGACAGCCGCGCCAGGCTCTCGGCATCCGAGTCGATCTTGGCCACCAGGCTGCGCCCGTGCGGGTCGTGCAGCGCGCCCCGGCGCGGCGCCTCGATCCGCAGCGGCGCCCCGGCCTCGTCCAGCACCAGCCGAGCCGTGGCCCAGGTGCCGCCGTCGCCGATCGCCGTCAGCGCCAGTTCCCCCGCCGCGTCGCGCCCGACATGCAGCCCCGACAGCCCGCCGCGCCCCAGCGCCGTGCCGTCCAGCTCCAGCACGCCCAGCACCTGCTCGCCGCCCAGCGGCAGCGCTTCCGCGTCCGGCAGCCGACGCGACAAGGGCCGTGGCCCGCCGATCGTGCAGCCGCCGAGCGCGGCCGCCGCGGCGAGGAGGATGCGTCGGCGCGGGTGGTTCACGAGGGGGCGCCGCCCCCTCGCGCGCCCCCGCCGGGGACCCCGTAGGTTCCCGGACCCCGCCGTGAGTTGGCGCTCGTGGACAGGGGGTGCCCCGCGCCGATGCGCGGGGCACCCCCTGTCCACGAGCGCCATACTTTTGCGAACGGAAGGTCCAGGAAACCCAGTTTCCTGGCGGGGGTGCAGGGGGCAGAGCCCCCTGCGGGCCACATGCGCGACGCAGCCTCAGGCGATGGCCGGCGCGCGTTCCGCCGCCGCGCGCTGATAGGCCGCCGCCGCGTCCTCGTCGAACATGTCGGCCAGCTTCTTCATCATGGTACCGCCCAGTTCCTCGGCATCCACGATGGTCACGGCGCGGCGGTAGTAGCGCGTCACGTCGTGGCCGATGCCGATGGCGATCAGCTCCACGATGTCGCGCCCCTCGATGTCGGCGATCACCTTGCGCAGGTGGCGTTCTAGGTAGTTGCCGGGGTTCACGCTCAGCGTGCTGTCGTCCACCGGCGCGCCGTCCGAGATCACCATCAGGATGCGACGATGCTCGCTGCGGCCGAGCATCCGGCGATACGCCCAGTCCAGCGCCTCGCCGTCGATGTTCTCCTTGAGCAGCCCTTCGCGCAGCATCAGCCCGAGATTCTTGCGCGCCCGCCGCCAGGGCGTGTCGGCCGACTTGTAGACCACGTGCCGCAGATCGTTCAGCCGGCCGGGGTTGCGCGGCTTGCCGTCCTGCACCCAGCGCTCGCGGCTCTGGCCGCCCTTCCAGGCGCGGGTGGTGAAGCCCAGGATCTCCGTCTTCACGGCGCAGCGTTCCAGCGTGCGCGCCAGGATGTCGCAGCACATCGCCGCCACGGTGATCGGCCGCCCGCGCATGGAGCCGGAATTGTCGATCAGCAGCGTCACCACCGTGTCGCGGAAATCCGTGTCCCGCTCGCGCTTGTAGCTCAGCGAGTGGTTCGGGTTGGCCACGATGCGCGCCAGCCGCGCGACGTCGAGCTGCCCTTCTTCCAGGTCGAATTCCCAGGCGCGGGTCTGCTGCGCCATTAGCCGCCGCTGCAGCCGGTTGGCCAGCTTGCTCACCACACCTTGCAGATGGCTCAACTGCTGGTCCAGCTGCTGCCGCAGCCGCGCCAGTTCGTCCGGGTCGCAGAGGTCCTCGGCGCCGACTTCCTCGTCGAAGCGCTTGGTGTAGGCGCGGTACAGCGAGGCGTCGTCGGTCTGCGGCACCTCCTTGCGCTGCTGCGGCCCGCCCGGGCGATCCTCGCCCTCCGCGGCAGCGCCCTCTTCCTCCTCGCCTTCGCCCTCTTCCTCGGCCGCCTCGCCCTGCATCTGCTCGGGCTGCGCGCCCATGATGCTCTCGGCTTCCTGCGACTGGGATTCGCCCTCGCCGGAATTGTCCTGCGGCACGGAGGAGTCGCCGCCCTCGTCGCCCTCCTCCTGCTCGTCGGAAGGCTCCGCCTCGACCTCGGCCTCCGCCAAGTCCAGCGCGGTCAGCAGCTTGCGCGCGGCGCGGCCGAAACTGTCCTGATTCTCCGTGGCCGCGGCCATCTCGTCCAGCGCCGCGTCGGCCTTGGGGCCCAGCGCGTCGCGCCAGAGTTCCAGCACCCGCTGCGCCGCGGCCGGCGCCGGCTCGCCCGAAAGGCGCTCGCGCGCCAGCAGGCTCAGCGCCACCGGCAGCGGCAACTGGTCCTTGCGGGTCATGCGGTCGTAGCCTTCGCTCTCCGCCTGTTCCCGTAGCCGGGCGCGCAGGTTGGCCGCGACCCCGGCCATCACCTTGCCGCCCACGGCCTCGACCCGCGCCTGTTCCAGCGCGTCGAACACCTCGCGCGCGTCGCGCCGCGAGGGAGTGCGGGCGGTGTGCGTCGCTTCGTCATGGTGCCGCAGCTTCAGCGCCACCGCGTCGGCTGCACCGCGCAGCCGTGCCATCTCCGCCGGCGGCAGGGCGCGCGTCGGCAGCGGCAGTCGCGCCCGCTTGCCGGAAATGCCGGACGGGCCGGGCTGGAAGGCGACCTGCACGTCCTCGGTGCGGGCGATGGCGCGCACCGCGCCGGCGGTGGCGCGCTTGAACTCTTCCTGCCGGGACAGGTCCTTGGAGTTGCCGCTCATGCGCTCTCGCCTTTCGCGCGGGAGGGCCGCGCGCTGCGGCGCACCGCTCCCGATGCGCGCCGCGAAAACTGCGGCGCGCGTTCCGTTCCTTACGCCTTGACGTAGAGACCCGTCGGGATCTCCTCGTTGAAGCAGCGCTGGTAGTATTCCGCCACCGTGCCGCGCTCCGCCTCGTCGCACTTGTTGAGGAAGGTGAGGCGGAAGGCGAAGCCGACATCGCCGAAGATCTTGGCGTTCTCGGCCCAGGTGATCACGGTGCGCGGGCTCATCACGGTGGAAATGTCGCCGGCGATGAAGCCCGCCCGCGTCAGGTCGGCCAGCGCCACCATGGCGTCGATCTGCTTGCGCCCGGCGGCGTCCGACACGGCCATCTTGGCGGCCACGATGTCGGCTTCCTGCTTGTGCGGCAGGTAGTTCAGCGTGGCCACGATGTTCCAGCGGTCCATCTGGCCCTGATTGATCTGCTGGGTGCCGTGGTACAGGCCGGTGGTGTCGCCCAGGCCCACGGTGTTGGCCGTGGCGAACAGCCGGAAATACGGGTTCGGCCGGATCACGCGGTTCTGGTCCAGCAGGGTCAGCCGGCCCTCGACTTCCAGCACGCGCTGGATCACGAACATCACGTCCGGGCGGCCGGCGTCGTACTCGTCGAACACCATGGCGCAGGGGTGCTGCAGCGCCCAGGGCAGGATGCCCTCGCGGAACTCCGTGACCTGCTTGCCGTCCTTCAGGACGATGGCGTCCTTGCCGATCAGGTCGATGCGGCTGATGTGGCTGTCCAGGTTCACGCGCAGGCAGGGCCAGTTCAGCCGCGCCGCCACCTGCTCGATATGGGTGGACTTGCCGGTGCCGTGGTAGCCCTGGATCATCACGCGGCGGTTGTGCGCGAAGCCCGCCAGGATCGCCATCGTGGTGTCGCGGTCGAAGCGGTAGGTGCTGTCGGCTTCCGGCACGTGCTCGGTGGGGACGCTGAAGCCCATCACCTCCATGTCGGTGTCGATCCCGAAAACCTCGCGCACCTTGATCCGCAGGTCAGGCTTCTCGGGACGGCTCTCGGCCAGGGCTGCGATGTTGCTCATCGGGGTGGGTTTCCCGTTCGGGTTTGTGTCGCGGGGCCGCGCGTGGCGTTCAGGCAGCCACGCCGGCGGAAAGCGGCGCCATGGAAGCGAGGCGCTTGCGCAGCAGCGAATAGGCGCGGTTGATGTCCTTCAACCGTTCCTCGCAGGACTTGTCGCCGCCATTGGCATCGGGGTGGTAGCGCTTGGCCAATTCCTTCCAGCGGTCGCGCAACGCGTCGTCCTCCAGAGGCCAGCCCAGCCCCAGCACGTCCAGTGCCGCGCGCAACTCGGCAGGGGCCTTGGTGGCGGTCTTGTTGGGCGTCGGCTTGGTGTCGGTGAACAGACCCAGCGGGTCCTTCAGCTGCGACGGGTCGAACTTGCCGTTCTGCCCCAACCGGCCGAGCGGCCAGGTCGGGCGCTGCCAGCCATTGTCTTCCTTCAGGTGCTGCTCGATCTCATCGGGGCTCATGCCCTTGTAGAAATCCCAGGCTTGGTTGTAGGCGCGGACATGCGTCAGGCAGAAATGGTAATAGTCGCGCAGCCGCGACCGGTCACGAGGGGCGCGAAATTCGCCGGCCGCGTCGCAGCCGGGGGCTTCGCAGGAACGGAAGCTGCTGCTTCCAGGTGAGGGCGGGGAAGGGCTTGTTGCGCCGCGGCGGGCCATGATGAGTCCACTTATGGGCCCCAGGTGCCGGGGCGGCAAGGCGCGAATCTGCGCTTCACAAGTGATTGCGGCGCATGGGAAAACCGCTTGCATGACCGTTCCCGATACCCGCGCCGGCCGCCTCGGCGACGCCCTGTCCCAGGCCTTTCCCGGCGCCGCCGTCACCGTGCGCGACGACAGCCACCTCCATGCCGGCCACAGCGGTGCCCGGCCGGGAGGCGAGACTCACTACGCCGTGCGCGTCGTCTGGGAGGGCTTCGGCGGCATGTCGCGGGTGAACCGCCAACGGGCGGTAAATGCGGCCGCGGCGCCGGAGTTCAACAGCGGCCTGCACGCCCTGGCGATCGAGGCCAAGGCGCCGGGAGAGGGCTGAGCCAGCGGGACAAGCGCGCGCGCAACGCGGGGGAGGGCTGGCGCGCCTAGGCCGGCTCCGGAAACCGCGCCCGCGTCACCGGGCTGTCCGGCGCATAGGCCAAGCAGGTCCCCAGCAGCCGGCTCGCCGCGGCCTGCTTGGCCTCGCCGCTCTCGCGCTCCCGCCGCATCCGCAGCGCCGCCACGGTCTGGAAGGCTACGGTGGCCATCTGCCCCAGCAACTCGCGCAGGTGGGTGCAGCCTTCCACCCCGCCCACCCGCTCCTTCACCGCCTGGGTGAACCCCTTGCCGATCCGCAAACCGGCGAGCCGCCCGAAATTCGGCGCTGCCCGCGGGCAGATGGAATAGGGCGAGAAGTCCGTCGCTGCCTCGCAGTTCACGATCAGCAGCGTCTCGTCCACCGTCAGCCGCAGCCCCATGCCGTGCAATGGCTCGCCGGGGGCGATGCTGCCGCGGTCGCGGTTCTCCATGGCGTAGCTCTTGGTGTCGGTCAGCCAGGCCTCGATGTCGAACAGCCCGTCCTCGCGCTGAAAGCCCTGCAGCTCGATCTGCCGGCGATGCAGCGGCGCGCGCGGAACGGGGGCGGACAAGGGCATTGGGGCGAACTCCGGCAAGGGCACGGCGGAACCTGCGCTGCACCGCAATATGGGGCGCCGTTGCCAGGCTGGCGACCCCGCCCGCGCCTGTCCGGGGCGGAGCAGGAAAGGCCGGGGGAGTGAACCCCCCCGGACCCCCCCCTTCCTTTTTTCAGGAGTTCAGAGCGGGCCGCCAGCCACGGGCGCTCCCCAAAACTCCCGAAAACAGAAGGGGGGCGGGGGATACTTCCCCCCGGCTTGCTTTCTTCACCGGGCCAGAACAAAGCCCCGGCCGTTCTCAGTCCACCCCGCCGGCCTCGCGCAGCACGGCGGCCACCACGTCGGGCGGCACCTCGCCGGTCGTGAACACGTCTCCCGGCGAGCGGATCAGCACGAAGCGCATCGCGCCATCGCGCGCCTTCTTGTCCTTGCGCATCCGCCCCATCAGCGCCTCCAGCGAGAAGCGCCGGTTCAGCGAGGCCGGCCGCGCCGGCAGTCCCACCGCTTCCAGGTGCGCCTCCACCCGGCCGGGCAGCACGGGGTCGCAATGGCCGAGCCGGGCGGAAAGCTGCGCCGCCAGCACCAGCCCGATCGCCACCGCCTCGCCATGCAGCAGCGACCCGTCATAGCCGCATTCCGCTTCCAGGGCGTGGCCGAAGGTATGGCCGAGGTTGAGCAGCGCCCGGCCGCCTTCCGCTTCCTCCTCGCGCTCGTCGGCGGCCACCACCGCGGCTTTCAGGCGGCAGGATTCCAGCACGGCGTGGCGCAGCAGCGCCGGGTCGCCCGCCACCGCGGCCGGGCCGTTGGCCTCGCACCAGGCCCAGAGCGGGCCGCCCAGCAGCCCGTGCTTGGCCACCTCCGCCCAGCCCGCCCGCAACTCGCGCGGCGGCAGGGTGGCCAACGTGCCGGTATCGGCCAGCACGATCCGCGGCTGGTGAAAGGCCCCCGCGAGGTTCTTTCCCGCCGCGAGGTTGATGCCCGTCTTGCCGCCCACGGAACTGTCCACCTGCGCCAGCAGCGTGGTGGGCACCTGCACGAAGGGCAGGCCGCGCAGCGCCACCGCGGCGGCAAAGCCGGCCAGGTCGCCCACCACGCCCCCGCCCAGCGCCACCACGGCGGTGCGCCGGTCCGTGCCCGCCGCCAGCAGGCCGTCCAGCACCGTTTCCAGCAAGGCCAGGCTCTTGGATCCTTCGCCGGGTTTCACCGCGATCTCCGTGCGGATCTCGAACCCCGCCTCTTCCAGCCCGGCGCGCAGGGTGGGGCCGTGGATCGCCGCCACCGCGGCGTCCGACACCACCGCCACCTTGCGCGACGGCAGCACGGGGGCCAGCAGCCCGCCGGCCCGGGCCAGCAGGTTCTCGCCGCACAGCACCTCGTAGGCGCGCTCGCCCAGCGACACCCGCAGCCGCGCGGGCGGGCGGTGCGCCAGCAGGATCTCCTCCACGCGGTTGGTCGTGTCCTCCGGGTTGTGGTCGGTGCAGTCCACCACCAGGTCGGCCTCGGCGTAGAAAGGGTTGCGGGCGGTGCTCATGCCTTCCAGCACCGTCATCACGTCCCGCCCGACAAACAGCGGCCGGTGGTCCCGCGCGCTGATCCGCCGCGCCAGCACCGGCAGGGAACAGCGCATCCACACCGCCGTGGCGCCCAGGGTCCGCACCGCCTGCCGGGTCAGCGGGTTGACGTAGGCGCCGCCGCCGGTGGCCAGCACCACCGGCGGGCCGCTCAGGATGCGGGCGATCACCCGGCGCTCGCCGTCGCGGAAATGCGCCTCGCCGTAGCGGGCGAAGATGTCGAACACCGGCAGCCCGGCGGCCGCCTCGATCTCGGCATCGGCGTCCAGGAAGGGCAGGCCCAGCCGCGCCGCCAGGCGCCGTCCGATGGAGGACTTGCCCACCCCCGGCAGCCCCACCAGCACCACCGAGCCGCGCGGCGGCTGGGGCAGGGACCCCGCCCCGCCCGGGATCGCCCCGCTCGGCACGGCCCCGCCCGGCATCGCCCCACCCTGGGCCACCTCACCCTGGGTCACCTCACCCTGGGCCGCACCGCCCGCAGCCGTCCCACCCGCAGCTGTCTCGCCGGGCGCCATTCCCGGCCCACCGCCGGGCGTGCCGCCGGGGATCCCGCCCGGGTCGCCATGGGGCGCGCTGCCGGGGGAGGGTGGTTGCGAGTGGGGATCGAGGAGGAGGCCGAGGTTGCGCGACACGATGCGCAAGGCTAGCACGGCTCCGCCCGTACGCGAGGGACCCCGCGCAACTCCATGTTCCGTCGTCCGCTGCTGCTCATCCTCGTCATCGTCTTCGGGCTCCTGGTCCTCGGCCTGCTGGCGATCGGCGCCTTCCCGCCCGGCATCGAGCCGCGCACGGTGGAGCGCACCATCCCCGCCGAGCGCTTCGGCACGCGCTAGGGCGGCCCGCGCCGGTGGACGCCCGCATCGAGGCGTTCCTGGAAATGCTGGCGGCCGAGCGCGGCGCCGCCCGCAACACGCTGTCCGCCTACGAAACCGACCTGGAGGACGCCGCGGCCCATCTGCGTCGCCGCGGCGAAACCCTGGTGTCGGCCACCGAGGGCGGGCTGCGCGGCTACCTGGCCAGCCTGGGCGATGCCGGCCTGGCGCCGCGTACCGTGGCCCGCCGCCTGTCCGCCCTGCGCCAGTTCTTCCGCTTCCTGGCGCGCGAGGGCGTCCGCCCCGATGACCCCACGGAGCTGCTCGACGCCCCGCGCCTGCCGAAAACCCTGCCCCGTGCCCTGCGCGAGGCGGAGGTGGAAGCGCTGATCGCCGCCGCCGCCCACCTGCATGGCGGCCGCGGCACCCTGGCCGCCGCGATGTGCGAGCTGCTCTACACCTCCGGCCTGCGCGCCTCGGAACTGGTGTCGCTGCCCGCCGCGATCCTGAACGACGCCTCCCCCCTGGTGACGGTGCGCGGCAAGGGCGGCAAGGAACGGCTGGTGCCGCTCAGCCCCCGCGCGCGGGCGGCGCTGCGTTCCACCCAGGACCCGAAGAAGCCCTCCCGCTGGCTGTTTCCCTCGCGTGGGGCGTCCGGCCACCTGACGCGCCAGTCCCTCAACGCCCTGCTGCGCGACGCCGCGCTGCAGGCCGGGCTGGACCCCGCCCGCGTCACCCCGCACGCGCTGCGCCATTCCTTCGCCTCGCACCTGCTGGCCCGCGGCGCCGACCTGCGCTCCCTCCAGGTGCTGCTGGGCCATGCCGACATCGCCACCACCCAGATCTACACCCACGTCCTGGAAGAACGCCTCCGCGCCGCGGTGGAAACCCATCACCCGCTGGCCCGCCCCGACCCCGTGGACGCCGACGACCCTCCGCCCGCGTGAGGCCGCCGCTGTCGGGCACGCCGGCCCGGGTGGCTGCCTGGGGTGGCCTGGACATGCGGCCAGGGGCGTGCCCCGGCACCCCGCCGGGAACCGGCTTTCCCAGCCCCGCTGTTCCGCGCCCCCCGGAACGGGCAGAACCCACCCGCAGCCCGAGGAGGTTCCCCTGGACATCGCCGGTTCCATCCGCGCCGCGCTGGTTGAAGCCCAGGCCGCCCTGCAGGCCCTGTGCGAGGACGCCGACACCCTGGCCGCGCTGGAGCGCGCCGGCCTCGCCCTGGCCGACACCTTTCGCCGCGGCGGCCGCGTGTTCAGCTGCGGCAATGGCGGCTCCATGTGCGACGCCATGCACTTCGCCGAGGAGCTCTCGGGCCGCTTCCGCGACGACCGCGACCCCCTGCCGGCCGCGGCCATCAGCGACCCCGGGCACCTCAGCTGCGTCGGCAACGACTACGGCTACGCGCAGGTCTTCAGCCGCTACATCGCCGCCCATGCCCGGGCCGGCGACGCGCTGCTGGCCATCAGCACCAGCGGCCGCAGCGAGAACGTGCTCCAGGCTGCCCGCACCGCGCGCGAGCGGGGCGTGCTGGTGATCGCGATGACCGGCCAGCGCAACAGCCCGCTGTCGGAACTGGCCGGGATCGAGCTGGCCACCCCGGCGGGCCGCTACGCCGACCGCGTGCAGGAGCTGCACATCAAGATGATCCACATCCTGATCGAACTGACGGAGCGGCAGCTTTTCCCGGCCAGCTACCGCTAGCCTTCGGCAGCGCTGTGCCAGGGAGGACGGAATGGCTGACGAGAAGCTCGAACTCAGCGTCGAGCGCCACATCGACGCGCCGGTGGAACAGGTCTGGCGCACCATGACCGAACGCTTCGCCGAATGGTTCTGCCCCAGGCCCTGGCGCGCCGAGGCGCGAGAGCTGGACTGGCGCCCGGGCGGCCGCAGCCTGGTGGTGATGCACGGCCCGAACGGTGAGGAACTGCCCAACGAGGGCGTGGTGCTCGCCTTCGAGCCGAACCGGCCCTTCATCCTCACCGATGCCTTCACCGCCGGCTGGCACCCCGCCGGCCCCTTCATGGTCGGCGTCTTCGCGGTGGAGCCGGACGGCACGGGCACGCGCTACCGCGCCAGCGCCCGCCACTGGACGCGCGAGGCCATGGAGCGGCACCGCGAGATGGGCTTCGAGGCCGGCTGGGCCGCCGCCGCGGACCAGCTCAAGGCGCTGGCGGAACGCCCCGCCGCCTGAGCGGCCACGGGGCGCGGCCCGCACGCACCCGTGCGGCATCCCGTACCCGCCACGCCCTTGCGCCGCGTCCTGGCGCCTGCTGGGCTTCCGTCCGGGGGCACCCACCCCCGGAAGGAAACCCCCATGCCGACCCCGTTCCGCCGCGGTGCCTCGACCGCCGCCGCGCTGCTCGCCATCGTCGCGCCGCTCGCCGCCGCGCGGGCGCAGCAGCCCGCCGGGCTCGCCCCGCGCGAGGTGCCCGCCCATTCCCTGCCGGTGCCCACCACCGTCAGCCCCGAGATGCAGCGCATCATCGCCATGCCGCTGCGCCCGGGCTGGAACACCCCGCCCACCACGGCGGAGGGCTGGCGCGCCGCGCAGGAGGCCGGCGCCGCCGCCGCCCGCCAGGCGCTGCCCGCCCTGGCCCAGCGCCTGCGCGTCCGCGTGGAGCCCACGGTTATCGCCGGCGTGAAGGCCTACACGATCACCCCCGAAACCATCCCGCCCGAGAACCGAGAGCGCCTGCTGGTCCACGTCCACGGCGGCTGCTACGTGCTCAACCCCGCCGAGGCCGCGCTGGGCGAGGCGATCTTCATGGCGGGGCTGGGCGGCTTCCGGGTGATCTCGGTGGACTACCGCATGCCGCCCGAAGCCTATTTCCCTGCCGCCCTGGACGACGTGGTGGCGGTGTGGAAGGCCACCGCCGCCAACACCGACCCGCGCAACATGGCGATCTTCGGCTCCTCCGCCGGCGGCGCCCTGACGCTGGAAGCGGTGCTGCGCGCCAAGGCCGAGGGCCTGCCCCTGCCGGCCGCCATCGCCCCCGGCACGCCGATGGCCGACGTGTCCGGCCCCGGCGACAGCTTCCGCACCAACGCCCTGGTGGACAACGTGCTGGTGTCGCCCGACGGCTTCTGCGACGCCGCCACGCGCTTCTACGCGGACGGCCACGACCTGAGCGACCCGCTGCTCTCGCCGGTCTACGGCGACCTGCGCAACTTCCCGCCCACCATCCTGACCACCGGCACGCGCGACCTGCTGCTGAGCAACACCGTGCGCATGCACCGCGGGCTGCGGCAGGCCGGGGTGGAAGCGGTGCTGCAGGTCTACGAGGGCCAGTCGCACGCCCAGTTCTACCGCGACGACACCGCCCCCGAAACGCGCGAAGCCTTCGCGGAGATCGCGGGCTTCTTCAACAAGCACCTCGGGCGCTGAGGGCGGCTGCGGGGATGGGGGGGCGGCCGGGCAGGGCGGCCCGCCCGGCCCGCCATCCCCCGCCGCGGCGGGGCACGGTTCGGCGCCGCACCGGTGGCGCCCGCACGGCCGCCATGCCATGCCTCGCCGCCACGGAACCACGAAGGCGCATGATGAGCCTGCAGCTCTGGCTGGTGTACCTCGTCGCGGCGCTCGGCCTGTCGCTCACGCCGGGGCCGAACGGGCTGCTCGCCCTGACCCACGGCGCCCGCTTCGGCCTGCGGCCGGCCGCCTGGACGGTGCTCGGCGGCGCGCTCGGCTTCCTGCTGCTGATCGCGGCCTCGCTCGCCGGCATGGGGGCGCTGCTCGCGGCGTCGCACACGGCCTTCACCGCGGCAAAATGGGCCGGGGCCGCCTACCTCGTTTTTCTCGGCATCCGGCTCTGGCGCTCGCCGGCCCCGGTGGTGTCCGCCCCGGCCCTCGCCGCCCCCGGCGGACGGGACGCGGCGCAACCGCTGCGGCTGTTCGGGGACGGGCTGCTGGTGGCGGTGTCCAACCCCAAGGCGATGCTGTTCTTCGCAGCCTTCCTGCCGCAGTTCATGGTGCCCGGCGCCTCCTTCGCCGCCCAGCTGCTGCTGCTCGGCGGCACCTTCGTGGTGGTGGAGGTCGCCTATGAGCTGCTGCTGGCCAGCCTCGCCGGCCGCATCGCGCCCTGGCTCGGCCGCCACGGCCGGGCGTTCAACCGCGCGGCGGGCGGCACCTTCGTCGGCATCGGGGCGGTGCTGGCCAGCTCCGGCCGCTAACAACCCGGTCCTCACCGGCCGGAAACGGCCACGGCGGCAAACCGGGCCCGCGATCGAATCGCCCAACCTGCCCCCGGCCGATATGCCGGCCCGGAACAGGTCCGGCACCGGCAGCGGCCACGCCCTGCCGGCCACACCAGGGAGTGCTGCGCATGGATCTCGGACTCGACGGCAAGGTGGCGGTGGTCACCGGCGGCACGCGGGGCATCGGGCTGGCCACCGCCCGGCTGCTGTCGGCCGAGGGCGCTGCCGTGGTGCTGGTGTCCCGCCACGCCGAGGAAGCCGCCCGGGCCGCGGCGGAACTGGCCCGCAGCACGGGCCGCCGCGCCCTGGGCCTGGCCGCGGACACCACGGACGATGCCGCCGTGGCCGCCATGGCCGCCGCCGTGGAACGTGAGCTGGGCGGCGCCCAGATCCTGGTGAACTGCGCCGCCGAGCCCGCCGGGCAGAAGGCCGTGCCCGCGCCGTCCGAGGCGGAATGGGCGTCCCTGGCCGCGCACATGGACACCAAGGTGATGGGCTACCTGCGCTGCGCCCGCGCCCTGCTACCGGCCATGCGCCGCGCCGGCTGGGGCCGCATCGTCAACGTCAGCGGCCTGGGCGCGCGGCGCACCGGCGACGTGGTGGGCACCATCCGCAATGTCGCCGTGGTCGCCCTGGCCAAGAACCTGGCCGACGAGCTGGGGGGCACCGGCATCGCGGTCACCACCGTGCACCCCGGCATGACCCGCACGGAAAAGGTGGAGGCCATGATCGAGGCGCGCGCCCAGGCGGAAGGCCGCCCCGCGGCCGAGGTGGCGGCCTCCCTGGCGGCCAACGGGCTGCTGGGCCGGCTGGTCACCCCGGAGGAGGTGGCCGAGGTCATCGCCTTCCTGGCCTCGCCGCGGTCCGTGGCGGTCAACGGCGTCGCGATCGACGTGGGCGGCGGCGTGCGCGGGTCGATCAACTACTGAGGCCGGTCCGGCGTGCTCATGCCGTCGAGCCTTTGCTGGCTGGCGAGAGCAGCAAGCCGGGGGGAAGTATCCCCCCGGACCCCCTTCTATTTTCGGGAGTCTGCGGGGGCACCCGTGGCTGTCGGGGCCCTTGAACTCCCGGAAAAAGGAGGGGGACCGGGGGAGTTCACTCCCCCGGCCTTCTCCGCCCGGGCAGGTCAGCACATTGGCTCGGCCGTATCACTCCAGCCCGAGCAGCCAGCGGTCCAGCGGCACGGCGCGGACCTGCGCGCCCGGCAGCGTGCGGCTGAGATGGACCTTGTTCAGCATGATCCAGCGCAGGCAGCTGAACTCGCAGTCGAAGGGTTCGAACTCGTCGCGGCTGACGCGCAGCGTGTCGCGGTGAACCATGTACCGCGCGCCCCGCCGGCAGCCTGGCGCCCCCGCCCAGTCGCGTTGGGGCGACACCACCGCCGGCACCCACCAGGTGCGGGCGGAATCCAGTTGATCGACCTCGCAGCGCCGCATCGGCCGCCTCCCTCCCCAGCTCATCCGGTGCCGCGGCGCCGAGAAGCGCCGCAGCGGGACAGCGCACGGCCCGCCGGGCGGCGGGCCGTCCCAGGCGGTCAGGCCCGGGCGAGGTCGAAGCGGTCGGCGTTCATCACCTTGGTCCAGGCGGCCACGAAGTCCTCCACGAACTTCCCGCCCGCATCGGCCGAGGCATAGACCTCCGACAGCGCCCGCAGCTGCGAGTTGGAGCCGAAGACGAGGTCGGTGCGCGTCGCCGTCCATTTCGGCTCGTCGGTGGCGCGAAGGGTGCCGCGGAAGACCTCGTCCGCGTGCCCGTCCACCATCTTCCACGCCGTGCCCATGTCCAGCAGGTTCACGAAGAAGTCGTTGGTCAGCTGGCCCGGACGGTCGGTCAGCACGCCCTCCTTCTGGCCGCGGTGGTTGGCGCCCAGCACGCGCAAGCCCCCCACCAGCACGGTCATCTCCGGCGCTGAAAGGCCCAGCAGCTGGGCGCGGTCCACCAGCAGCTCCTCGGTGGGCACGTTGAAGGCCACCTGCAGGTAGTTGCGGAACCCGTCGGCCTTGGGCTCCAGCACCGCGATGTTCTCGGGATCGGTCTGCTCGGCCGAGGCATCGGTGCGGCCGGGCGAGAAGGGCACCGCCACCGCGTGGCCGCCCTCCCGCGCCGCCTGTTCCACCGCCGTCGTGCCGCCCAGCACGATCAGGTCGGCGAGCGAGACCTTCTTGCCGCCGGACGCCGCGCCGTCGAACTCCGCCTTGATGCCTTCCAGCACGCCCAGCACGCGGCTCAGCCGCTCGGGCTCGTTCACGTCCCAGTCCTTTTGCGGCGCCAGCCGGATGCGCGCGCCGTTGGCGCCGCCCCGATGGTCGGAATCCCGGTAGGTCGAGGCCGAGGCCCAGGCCGTCGCCACCAGCTCCGCCACGCTCAACCCGGAGCCCAGGATCTTCTCCTTCAGCGCCGTCACGTCGGCCGCGTCGATCGGCGCGTAGTCCGCCGCCGGGATCGGGTCCTGCCAGATCAGGTCCTCATCCGGCACGTCCGTGCCGAGATAGCGGACCTTGGGCCCCATGTCGCGGTGGCACAGCTTGAACCAGGCGCGGGCGAAGGCGTCCGCGAACTCCTCCGGATTGGCGCGGAACCGCTCGGAGATCGCGCGATAGGCCGGGTCCACCTTCATCGCCATGTCGGCGGTGGTCATCATGGTGGGCAGGCGGCGATGCGGGCTGTGCGCGCCTGGCGCCAGATCCTCGGGCGCCTGGTTCACCGGCTGCCACTGCTTGGCGCCGGCGGGGCTTTCCACCAGCTCGTACTCGTAGTCCAGCAGCATGTGGAAGTAGCTGTTGTCCCACTGGGTCGGGGTGGGGGTCCAGGCGCCTTCCAGCCCGCTGGTAATGGTGTGGTCGCCCATGCCGCTCTCGTGGCCGCTCTGCCAGCCCAGCCCCATCTGCGCGATGTCGGAACCCTCCGGCTCCGCGCCGACCTTCTTGGCATCACCCGCGCCGTGGCACTTGCCGAAGGTGTGGCCGCCGGCGACCAGCGCCACCGTCTCCACGTCGTTCATGCCCATGCGGCCGAAGGTTTCGCGGATGTCGCGGCCGGATTGCGCGGCGTCCGGCACGCCGCCGGGGCCTTCGGGGTTGACGTAGATCAGCCCCATCTGGATGGCGGCCAGCGGGCTTTCCAGCACCTTCTCCTTGGCCGGGTCGATGCGGGTGTCGCCCAGCCACTCCTCCTCCGTGCCCCAGTAGATGTCCTTCTCGGGCTCGAACACGTCCTCCCGCCCGCCGCCGAAGCCGAAGACCGGCCCGCCCATGGATTCGATGGCGACGTTGCCGGCCAGGATCATCAGGTCGGCCCAGCTCAGCTTGCGGCCGTATTTCTGCTTCACCGGCCACAGCAGCCGCCGCGCCTTGTCCAGGTTGGCGTTGTCCGGCCAGGAGTTCAGCGGCGCGAAGCGCTGCGCGCCCGAGGAGGAGCCGCCCCGCCCGTCGCCGGTGCGATAGGTCCCGGCACTGTGCCAGGCCATGCGGATCAGGAAGGGACCGTAATGCCCGTAATCGGCCGGCCACCAGGGCTGGCTGTCCGTCATCAGCGCGGTCAGGTCGCGCTTCACGGCGGCGAGGTCGAGCGAGCGGAATTCCTTGGCGTAGTCGAAATCGTCGCCCATCGGATTCCCCGACAGGCCGTTCTGGTGGAGCATGTCCAGCGACAGGTGGTTCGGCCACCAGTCCCGGTTGGTCCGCCCCAGCAGCGACCGCAGCGCGGCCGGCTTCTTCATCGGGCAGCTCAGCGGGCCGTCCGGTTGATTCGTGTCCATGGTCGCCTCTCCCTGACGCTGATTTGAGGCGAGGCTAGGCGGGGCGGATCAGTGGTGGAAGTGAGAATTTTTGATCGTGACAATCGAGCAGAACGATCAGGAAGGCCCCCGACCATGTGCCGACCCGGCAACGCCAAAGGCTGCGGGGGAGCTTCTGCGGAGGCGATCCGTGCGTCGAGCCTGACACCGGCAGGCCCGAACCCCTGACCTACAGCCCGCGGCGCCGGATCAGCGGCCCACGTCGGCCGGCAGGAGACTGGCCGGCACGCTGATCCAGGTCCAGCGATTGCCGTCCTGCCACAGCGCCGAAACCGTTGCCACCCGCGCGGCGTAGCGGCGCAACTCGCGGGTGCCGCCGGGGCGGGGAGCCACCCGGAAGGCGCTTTCCCACCCATCCGGCGCCGCGTCGGTCGGCAGCGACACGCCCGAGCTCGGCAGGCGCCGGCCCGGCAACCTGCCCCCGGCACCTCCGCTCTGGCCTCCCGCCCCCACCTGCGCTAGGGCACCCCCTCGCCGGTGGCCCGGCGGGGCATCCACCCCGCCGGCGCCGCCCGGCAGGATGCCGGCCACCCCGCGCCGCCCCGCCGCCGCCCCCGTCCCCGGGCGCGTCCCCACATCCGGGGCCGCGCGCCCGCCCCGCGGGTTTCGCGGCACCCCGGGCCGTTTCGCGGCGCCAACCGCGCCATCCCGCCGGGCGCGCGCCGAAAGGACCCCCGGCAACAGCGCGCCCGCGACGGCCCCAGCGTGGAACCGAGATGCGTCATTTCCTGGACTTCGAGAAGCCGATCGCCGAGCTGGAAGGGCAGATCGAGGAGCTCCGCCGCACCACCGATGCCGGCGGCATCGACGTGGCCGACGAGGTCGGCAAGCTCCGCGACAAAGCCGAGAAGCTGCTGGCCGCGACCTATGCCAAGCTGACGCCCTGGCAGAAGACCCAGGTCGCCCGCCACCCCGAACGCCCCAAGGCGCTCTCCTACGTGTCCGGCCTGATCGAGGACTTCACTCCGCTGGCCGGCGACCGCGCCTTTGCCGATGACGCGGCGGTGGTCGGTGGGCTGGGCCGCTTTCGCGGCCGCGCCGTGATGGTGCTGGGCACGGAGAAGGGCACCGACACCGACAGCCGGGTGAAGCACAATTTCGGCATGGCCCGGCCGGAAGGCTACCGCAAGGCGCGCCGCCTGATCGAGCTGGCCAGCCGCTTCGGCCTGCCCATCCTTTCCTTCGTCGACACCGCCGGCGCCTTTCCGGGGATCGAGGCCGAGGCCCGCGGCCAGGCCGAGGCCATCGCCCGCTCCATCGAGGCCGGGCTGGATGCTCCCGTACCCTTCGTGGCCACGGTGATCGGGGAAGGGGGATCCGGCGGTGCCATCGCCCTGGCCGCGGCCGACCGCATCCTGATGCTGGAACATTCCATCTACAGCGTCATCTCGCCCGAGGGCGGCGCCTCCATCCTGTGGCGCGACGCCGCCCAGGCCCCCCAGGCCGCGGAAGCCTTCAAGCTGACGGCCGAGGACCTGCAGCGCCTCAACCTCGTGGACGCCGTGGTACCGGAGCCCCTGGGCGGCGCCCATCGCGCGCCCGAGCAGACCGTGGCCGCCGTGGGCGACCAGGTCTGGGCCGCGCTGGAGCCGCTGCTCGCCCTGGATGGCGCCACGCTGCGCGCCCGTCGCCGCGAGAAGTTCCTGGAAATGGGCCGCAACGGCGTCGCCTGATCCGCGACGGCCCGGGCGTCCCGCGCCCGACCCACCCGGACACCCGGACGGACCCGTCCGGGACACCCCGCGCCCGGCCTGAACCCTCCAGGGTACCCGAAAACCCCTACCCGGGGTGCCGCCGAGCGGCCCGCAGGGGCCCGGACGCGGCCCCAGCATGTCCACACACATCATGCCTGCGAGCACGGCCGCTCCGGACACGGGCGCTGAACCAGCGCAAAACCCCGCAGCCGTGTCTTTTTCGAAGCAGATACAACCATTCCGAAGTATTGCGGGATTTTTCCAATCATCTTGGATTGTTTCACGAAGAAGAATCCTTAACGATCCTCTCAGTGCCGTGAGGCCGGGCGCTGAGCGCGTCCCCATTGGGAGGATCCCCGCTTGCTGGAACGCGTCCACCGCCTGCCGGATCCGGTTCCGGACATTTCCGAGGACGACCTGCTGTCGCAGCGCCGCGCCGGCGACGCCGCGCGCGACCGCCGCGACTGGGCCGAGGCCGCCCGCGCCTACCGCGCCCACCTCGCGCTGCAGCCCGGCGATGCCGCCATCTGGGTACAGTTCGGCCACGCGCTGAAGGAGGAGAACCGTATCTCCGAGGCCGAGGGCGCCTATCGCCGCGCGGTCGCCCTGCAGCCGGACGACGCCGACGCCCATGTCCAGCTCGGCCGCGCCCTGCGGCGCGCCGGCGCCGACGGGCCGGCGCGCCGGGAATTCCGCACCGCCCTGGAACTGGCCGCCTCCGACGACGCCCGCCGCGAGCTGGTGGGCATGGGCGAGGCGGAACTGGCCGAGGAGCTCGCCGGCCGCTGGCTGGGCAGCGACGCCGCCGACGTCACCTATTTCGAACTCGCCGACCTGTTCGGCTTCCTGAACGCCCACCCGACGCTGAGCGGCATCCAGCGCGTGATGGTCAACGTCATCGAGCAGATCCTTTCCCTGCCGGCCAGCGAGGCCGCCGCCTACCGCTTCGTGATCGGCTCGGCGGAACAGCCGCTGCGCGTGGTGGACCCCGCGGCGCTGCTGCGCGTGATCCGCTATGCCACCGCGCCCGCCATGGTGCATGCGCGCCTGCGCGAGCTGGTGGCCGAGGCCGAGGCCGAGGCCGGCGCCTGCGCGGTGCAGCCGGCGGCGGGGCAGACCTATTTCGCCCTCGGCGCCTTCTGGGTGACCCCCGACTTCTTTCCCCGCTACGTCGCCATGAAGACGGCGGGCGTGCGGATCGGCGCCTATCTCTACGACCTGATCCCGGTGAACCACCGGGAATTCTGCGACACCCTGCTGTCGCGTCGCTTCGGGCTGGCGCTCGGCGAAACCCTGCTCTGCCTGGATTTCGTGCTCACCATCAGCGAGCACACCGCCAGGGAAATGCGGGTCCTGCTGGACCAGTCCGGCCTTCCCGACCTGCCCGTGCGCGCCGTGCCGCTGGCACATGCCCTTCAGCTGCCGCGCCCCGGTGCCCCGCGCTGGACCCCGGCCATCGAGGCGCTGCGCAACACCCGCTTCGTGCTGACGGTGTCCACGATCGAGGTGCGCAAGAACCACACCTACCTGTTCCGCGCCTGGCGCGAGATGCTGCGCAACGGGGAAGAAGTGCCGGAACTGGTGATCGTCGGCCGGCCGGGCTGGCGCGTGGACGACCTGATGGCGCAGCTGCGGGACACCGACTTCCTCGACGGCCACATCCACCTGCTGCACGACCTGACCGACGACGAGCTGGCGACGCTGTACCGCTCCTGCCTGTTCACCGTGTTTCCCTCCTTCACCGAAGGCTGGGGCCTGCCGGTGGGTGAGAGCCTGAGCTACGGCACCCCCTGCGTGGCCTCCCGCGCTGCCTCCATCCCCGAAGTGGGCGGCGAGCTGGTGGACTACGTGGACCCGCACGACCTGGGCGACGGGCTGCGCGTGATCCGCGCCCTGCTGCACGACAAGGACGCGTTGCAGGCCCGCCGCGACGCCATCGCATCGGCCTTCCGGCCGCGTGACTGGAAGGCGGTAACCCGCGACCTGTGCGACGCGCTCGCCGCCGCGGCCCAGGGCACGCCGGAAGCCGCTCCGCTGCGCCGGCCGGCCCTCGCTGCCGGCCAGGTGTTTGAGCCCGCCGCCCTGCGGCCCGAGCGGCCACTGCCGCGCGACTACCTGCGCCGCCCGCTGCGCGCGATGCTGCCGGCCCATTGGCACGAGAGCGAGAACTTCGGCGCATGGATGCGTGGCGAGGAAGGCAGCATCGTGTTCCGCGCCGGCAGCGCCATGCCCGGTGAGACGCTGATCGTCTACCTGCATCTCCTGGCCGCACCGCAGGTGGACGGGCACGTGCTCACGGTTTCGCCGCCCGATGCGCGGATGCGCCGCAGCCCTGGCCGCGATGAGGACCGCCGCGTGCGCAGCATCACCTTGCAGCCCAATACCAGTGCCGTGCTGCGCGTGCTGACCCGCGCCGGCGAGGATGGGGTAGTGGATCTGCGCCTGAGCGTGGACCGCCCGACAGGCAACCACGGGGACGACCCGCGCCGCATCGCGCTGGGCCTGGTGCGCCTGGCCTGGGCGCCAGCGGACGACCTGGCGACGCGGCAGGAAATCACGGAGCGTTTCCTGCTCGACCCGCTTCCGGCCTGAGCGGGCGGTTCGCGCCATGCTGGACCTCGCTTCACCCGCGGGCGGCGCCCATTCCGGAACCGCGCCTGCCGTCCTCGACGGAAGCGGCCTCCTCGCGCCGCCGATCGCGATCCTGTCCTTCAACCGCCCGGCGCTGCTGCAGCAGGTATTGGACAGCCTGCTGGCGCAACAGCCGGCGATCGACCCGGCGCGGCTGCACCTGTTCCAGGACGGCACGTTGCGGCACGACGGCAGCGATCCGCCCGCCGACCGGGAGGCGGCGGCGGCCTGCGTGGCGCGGTTCCGCGCCGCCGCACCGGCCGGGACGGTGCATCTGGCGCCGCGCAACCTCGGCATCGCCTGGAACTTCGACCGTGCCGAACGCCATCTGTTCGACATCCTGGACAGCGAAATCGGCTTCTTCTTCGAGGACGACATGCTGCTATCGCCGCACTACCTCGCGGCGCTGGAACACCTGTCCCGCTTCGCCCTGGCCGAGGAGCGGGTGGGCTACGTTGCCGCCTATGGCGACCACCGCGCCTCACCGGAGGCGCAGGCGACGGGCCACCGGCAGCTGGTGCGCATGCACCACAACTGGGGCTTCGCGCTGACGCGCCGGCACTGGCGCCGGCAGCGCCCGATCGTCGAAGGCTATCTGCGGCTGCTGGGCGACGCGCCCTATGCCCAGCGTCCGGCGGCGGCGATCCACGACTACTACGCCAGCCTCGGTCTGCCCTACCACGTCACGTCGCAGGACGGCGCCAAGCAGGTGGCCGGGCTGGCGCTGGGTACGGTGCGGCTGACCTGCCTGCCGTCCTACGGCCATTACCTCGGCGAGCACGGTACCCACTACACGCCAGACCTCTACGCGCGCGAGGACTTCGGCAACACCCGACTCTTTCCCGAGGCGCCGATGGGCTTCGACCTTCCCGACGACGCGGCGCTGGACGTGCTGGTGGCCGAGGAGCAGCGCGATCAGCTCGCCACCGCGGCCGCCTTTCTGGCTGCCGCGGCGCCGGACGCCCTGGAAGCCGAGCCGCTGCCGCCCCGCCGCTTCGTGGCGGCCTTGTACCGCGGGCTGCTGGGACGCGACCCCGACCCGTCCGGGCTGGACGCCCATGCCGGCGCGCTGAACAGCGGCACCCGCACGCCCGAGCAGCTGGTCGCCTCCCTGCTCAACAGCGGCGAGTTCCGCACCCGCCACGGCCTCGCCCCCCAGGCGCCGCCCCCGCCCGCCCTGGTGCCGCGCATGGACCCGGAGGAGCTGGCCCTGTTCCGCCGCGTCCTGGCTGAACCCTGGCGCTGCTACCTGGAATACGGCACCGGCGGTTCCACCGCGGAAGCCGCCCGCCTCGGCACCGGCCGCATGGTCTCGGTGGAATCCGACCCGCGCTGGCTGGGCAAGGTCGCGGCCGACCCCGCCGTGGCGGCCGCCCTGGCGGCCGGTCGGGCGGAGCTGCTGCCGGTGGAACTCGGCCCCCTGGGCGAATGGGGCACCCCCGCCGATCCCGGCAGCCGCGCCCTGTGGCCGCGCTACGCCGAAACCGGCTGGGCCGCGCTGGAACGAGCCGGCCTGCGGCCCGACCTGGTGCTGGTGGACGGCCGCTTCCGCGTCGCCTGCTGCTTGTCCGTAGCCCTGGCCTGGGACGGGGAGGCGCCGCCGCCGCGCGTGCTGGTGCACGACATGGGCGCGGTGCGGCCGCACTACGCCGCCATCCTGGACCACTTCACCCCCGTGGAGGTCGCCGGGACGCTGTTCCTGCTGGAACCCAAGAAGCAGCGCGGCCAGGCCCTGCTGACCAGCTTCCTGCGGCACCAGTTCGACCCGCGCTGACGCCGCACCGGCCGGGGCAGGGGAGGCGCCGTTCCCGCCGGGAGCGCGCGCCTTCGGACCCGCCCGTGTCCCCGCGGCCCGGAACGTGGTCTGCTGACCCCGCAGCCGCCATGCAGGGGAGGGAAGAACCGGGATGCCCATGACACGCCGCCGATCCGTGGCCGGGGCGCTGGCCGGCGCCACCGGCGCGGCGCTCGCCGCCGGCCTGCCGCAGCCGGCGGCCGCCCAGCCGGCCGTCCCGCGGCCGGACCCCGAACGCCGCACTTTCGTGCTGGTGCACGGCTCCTGGCACGGCGGCTGGTGCTGGCGCCGCGTGGCCGACCGGCTGGAAGCCCGCGGCCACAAGGTTTTCGCGCCTACGCTCACGGGCTTGGCCGACCGCTCGCACCTGCTCAGCCGCGACGTGAACCAGGCGACGCATGTGGCGGACCTCGTGAACCTGTTCCGCTGGGAAAGGCTGCAGGACGTGGTGCTGGTGGGGCATTCCTTCGGCGGCTGGGCCATCTCGGCCGCGGCCGAGCAGGTGCTGCCGCAGCTGCGCGCCCTCGTGTTCCTGGACGCCTTCTTTCCCGAGAACGGCCAGCGCGCCGTGGAATTCCAGCCCGAGGCGTCGCGCAAGGCGATGGAGGAAGCCTGGGCGCGCGGCGACGTGTCCCGCCCGCCCTTCGCCGTGGGCGCCTTCATGATCGCCGACCCTGCCGACGCCGCCTGGGTGGCGGAACTGATGACGCCGCAGCCGCTGGGCACCTATTTCGACCCGATCACCCTGACCGGCGCGCGCGAGAAGGTGGCGCGCAAGACCTATATCCGCGCCACCCGCTTCCCCAACCCGTTCTTCGACCGCGCCCTGGAATCCCGCAAGGCCGACGGGTCCTGGCGCACCTTCGAGCTTCCCACGGGCCACGACGTGATGGTGGACCAGCCCGAGCAGCTCACGGAAATGCTGGTCGCGGCCGCCGCCGACTGACCCGCGCCACCCCCGACGAGGCCCACACCATGACCGAACCCTGCGACCTCGGGGCCGTGCAGGCCCGCGCCTTGATCGGTGCCAAGAAGCTCTCGGCGGCCGAACTGCTGGAAAGCTGCCTCCGCCGCACGGACGCGCTGGACCATGCCGTGAACGCGATGGTGGTGCGCGACGACGCCGGCGCCCGGGCCGCCGCCCGCGCCGCCGACGACGCGGCCGCCCGCGGTGCAGCGCTGGGACCGCTGCACGGCCTGCCGGTGGGCATCAAGGACCTGGAAGACGTGGGCGGGATGCGCACCACCTACGGCAGCCCGCTCTTTCGCGACCACGTCCCTGCGGAAGACCAGGCCCTGGTGCGCGCCATCCGCGCCGCCGGCGCCGTGATCCCTGGCAAAACCAACACGCCGGAATGGGGGGCAGGGGCCAACACCCGCAATTCCGTGTTCGGCGCCACCGGCAACCCCTTCGACCCGCAGCGCTCGGCGGCAGGCTCCTCCGGCGGTTCGGCCGTGGCGCTGGCCACGGGCATGGTGCCGCTGGCCACCGGCTCGGACAATGGCGGCTCGCTGCGCAACCCGGCAGCCTTTTGCGGCATCGTGGGCTTCCGCCCCACCCCCGGCTTGGTGCCCAACGAGAAACGCGGCCTGGGTTGGTCCGCCCTGCCCGTGCTGGGCCCGATGGCGCGCAGCGTGCCCGACCTTTGCCTGCTCCTTTCCACCATCGTGGGCGACGACCCCGCCGACCCGCTGGCCACCACCGTGCACGGCCGCCGCATCCAGCGCCCCGAACACTACGCCACCCCCGCGCCCGTCGACCTCGCTTCCCTGCGCGTGGCGATCACCCCCGATTTCGGCTTCGCCCCCACCGCGCGCGAGATCCGCGAGGAGTTCGCGAGCAAGACCGACCTGTTCCGCCACCTCTTCGCGGCCGCCGAGAACACCACCCCCGACTGTTCCGGCACCGACGAGGCCTTCGAGGTCCTCCGCGCCGTGGGCTTCCTGGCCGGCTTCCTCGACCGCTACCGCAGCGACCCCGGCCAGCTCGGCCCCAATGTCCGCGCCAACGTGGAGGAAGGGCTGCGCTACGGCGCCGCCGACGTGGCCCGGGCGGAGCTGGCGCAAACCGCCATCTACCGCCGCTGGCAGGCGTTCTTCACGCGCCACGACGTGATCCTGACCCCCTCCATCACGATCAGCCCGCGCCCCTGGACCGAGCTCTTCCCCGCCGAGATCGACGGCACGCCGACCCGGACCTATTTCCACTGGCTCGCCCTGGCCTACGCGGTGTCGCTGGTGGGGCATCCCGCCCTGTCCTTGCCGCTGGGGCTGGACCGCCACGGCATGCCCTTCGGGCTGCAGATCGTCGGCCCGCGCGGCGGCGACGCGAAGGTCCTGGCGGTGGCCGCGGCGCTGGAGCGGGAACTGGCGGGCGATCCCCGCACCGCGCGGCCGGTGCCCGACCTCGCCCGCCTGGCCGCCGCGCCGCCGCTGCGGAACAGCCCGAACTTCCTGGGCTTCGGCTGAACGCCCCGCCGCGGATGTGTCAGATCGGCCGGAATCTGTCACATCCGCACGCCGGACTTGACGTGTAAGTGACTGAAATGGTAAGAAAATCCCCGTCCGCCGGGGCGTTTCGCGGCCCGGCCCGGTAAGGAAGTAAGGCGAAAGCCCGCCCTGCTGCCCCGGCAGCGCACCCCCGGTCCGGCGGCGCTTGCGCCCGGCGCCGCCAGGGCCGACATCTCGGCCAGAAGCAGGCGCCGACCTGCCGCGTTCCCGGGAGAACCATGTCCGCAGTCCCCGCCACCGCGTCCCGCTGGGACCCCGCCCTGGCCGGCGAGATCATCGCGGCGCATCTCGGCCTGGAAGGGCCGGGGCTGCCCATCCTGCACGCCCTGCAGCACGCCTTCGGCCACGTCCCCGCCGAGGCCGTGCCCCTGGTGGCCGAGGCGCTGAACATTTCCCGCGCCGAGGTGCACGGCGTGCTCACCTTCTACCACGATTTCCGCCGCGAGCCGGCCGGTCGCCACGTCCTCAAGCTGTGCCGCGCGGAAGCCTGCCAGGCCACCGGCGCCGTGCCGCTGGCCGAGGATCTGCTGCGCCGGCTGGGCCTGCAATGGGGCGGCACCACCCCGGACGGGCGGCTGACGGTGGAGCCCACCTTCTGCCTCGGCCTCTGCGCCTGCGGCCCGGCGGCGATGCTGGACGGCGAGCCGGTGGCGCGGGTGAACGCCGCCGCCTTGGACGTGCTGGTGGCGGAGGCCCGCGCCCGATGACCCGCATCTTCCTGCCCGCCGATGCCGCCGCGGTCGCCCTGGGCGCCGAGCGCGTGCTGCGCGACGTCCAGGCGGAAGCCGCCCGCCGCGGCGAGGCGGTCGAGGTGGTGCGCACCGGCACCCGCGGCATGGTCTGGCTGGAACCGCTGATCGAGGTGGAAACGCCCGAAGGCCGCATCGCCTACGGCCCCGTGCAGCACGGCGACGTGGCGTCCCTCTTCGAAAGCGGCTTCCTCCGGGGCGCCGCGCACCCGCTGCGCATCGGCCGGCCGGAACAGCACCCCTGGATGGCCGGGCAGACACGCCTGACCTTTGCCCGCTGCGGCGTGGTGGACCCGCTCTCGGTGGAGGATTACCGCGCCCATAGCGGCTACCGCGGCCTCGAACGCGCGCTGAGCCTGACCGGCGAAGCCATCGTGGACGAGATCAAGCTGTCCGGCCTGCGCGGCCGCGGCGGCGCTGGCTTCCCCACCGGCATCAAGTGGAACACTGTCCGCTTGGCCGAGGCCGACCGCAAATACGTCGTGTGCAACGCCGACGAGGGCGACAGCGGCACCTTCGCCGACCGCATGCTGATGGAAGGCGACCCGCTCTCCCTGATCGAGGGCATGACCATCGCCGCCTTCGCCGTCGGGGCCAGCAAGGGCTTCGTCTACACCCGCTCCGAGTACCCGCACGCCATCCGCACGATGACGGCGGCCATCGCCGCCGCCCGCCGCGCGGGATACCTGGGCGACGACATCCAGGGCTCCGGCTTCGGCTTCGACCTGGAAGTCCGCACCGGCGCCGGCGCCTATATCTGCGGCGAGGAAACCTCCCTGCTGGAAAGCCTGGAAGGCAAGCGCGGCATGGTGCGCGCCAAGCCGCCGCTGCCGGCCATCCAGGGCCTCTTCGGCCGCCCCACCGTGGTCAACAACGTCCTCTCGCTCGCCAGCGTCCCCTTCATCCTGGCCGAGGGCGCCGCGGCCTATGCCGCGCTGGGCAGCGGCCGCTCGCTGGGCACGCTGCCGGTGCAACTGGCCGGCAACGTCGCCCGCGGCGGGCTGATCGAGGTTCCCTTCGGCACGCCCCTGCGCGCCGTGATCGAGCAATGGGGCGGCGGCACCGCCAGCGGTCGTCCGCTGCGCGCGGTGCAAGTGGGCGGCCCGCTCGGCGCCTACTTCCCCGAACACCTGCTGGACACGCCGCTGGACTACGAGGCTTTCGCCGCCGCCGGCGGTTTGCTCGGCCATGGCGGCGTGGTGGTGTTCGACGACACCGTGGACCTGCTGGACCAGGCGCGCTTCGCCTTCGAGTTCTGCTCCATCGAGAGCTGCGGCAAATGCACCCCCTGCCGCATCGGCGCCGTGCGCGGCGCCGAGGTGCTGGACCGCATCCGCGCCGGCATCGAGCCCGCGAAGAACTTCGCCGTGCTCGATGACCTTTGCCAGCTGATGACCGACGCCTCGCTCTGCGCCATGGGCGGGCTAACGCCCGTGCCGGTCACCAGTGCGCTGACCCATTTCCCCGAGGATTTCGACCCGGCGCAGCGGCTCCCCGCCGTCGCCGCCGAGTGAGGAGGCCGCCGCCATGCCCCTGATCCCCGAGATCGACTACGGCACGCCGATCCGCGTCGCCGACCACACCGTGACGCTCACGGTCGACGGCCAGAGCGTGGCCGTGCCGAAAGGCACCTCCGTGATGGCGGCGGCGATGAGCATGGGCACCAAGATCCCCAAGCTCTGCGCCACCGACACGCTGGAACCCTTCGGCTCCTGCCGCCTCTGCCTGGTGCAGATCGAGGGCCGCCGCGGCTTCCCGGCCTCCTGCACCACCCCGGCCGAGGACGGCATGGTGGTGCACACCCAGAGCGAGGCCATCGCCAAGCGCCGCCGCGGGGTGATGGAGCTCACCATCTCCGACCACCCGCTGGACTGCCTGACCTGCTCCGCCAACGGCGACTGCGAATTGCAGGACATGGCCGGCACCGTCGGCCTGCGCGAGGTCCGCTACGGCACCGCCGGCGCCAACCACCTCGACGCGCCCAAGGACGAGAGCAACCCCTACTTCACCTTCGAAGCGTCCAAGTGCATCGCCTGCTCGCGCTGCATCCGCGCCTGCGAGGAAACTCAGGGCACCTTCGCCCTGACCATGGAAGGCCGCGGCTTCGACTCCAAGGTGTCCGCCGGCGGCACGGACTTCCTCCACTCCGAATGCGTGTCCTGCGGCGCCTGCGTGCAGGCCTGCCCCACCGCCACGCTGAACGAGAAGAGCGTGATCGCCCTGGGCAAGCCCGAGCACGCGCTGGTCACCACCTGCGCCTATTGCGGCGTCGGCTGCTCCTTCAAGGCAGAGATGCAGGGCGAAACCGTGGTCCGCATGGTCCCCTTCAAGGACGGCGGCGCCAACGAGGGCCATTCCTGCGTCAAGGGCCGCTTCGCCTTCGGCTACGCCACGCACAAGGACCGCAAGACCCGCCCGATGATCCGCGCCCGGATCACCGACCCCTGGCGCGAAGTGTCCTGGAGCGAGGCAATCGCCCACGCCGCCTCCGAATTCAAGCGCATCCAGGCGCAGTACGGCCGGGATTCCGTCGGCGGCATCACCTCCTCGCGCTGCACCAACGAGGAAACTTTCCTGGTGCAGAAGCTGATCCGCGGCGCCTTCGGCAACAACAACGTGGATACCTGCGCCCGCGTCTGCCATTCCCCCACGGGCTACGGCCTCAAGGCCACGCTGGGCACCTCGGCCGGCACGCAGGACTTCGCCTCGGTGTCGGAGGCCGACGTGATCCTGGTGATCGGCGCCAACCCCACCGACGGCCACCCGGTCTTCGCCTCGCGCATGAAGAAGCGGCTGCGCGAGGGTGCGAGGCTGATCGTGGCCGACCCGCGCCGCATCGACCTCGTGCGCTCGCCGCATGTGCGCGCCGAGCACCACTTGCAACTGCTGCCCGGCACCAACGTCGCGCTGCTCAACGCCCTGGCGCACGTCGTGGTGACGGAAGGCCTCGTCGCCGAGGACTACGTGCGCGAGCGCTGCGACCTCGCGGAGTTCTCCCGCTGGGCCGCCTTCGTCGCCGAACCGCGCCACGCCCCCGAACAGGCGGAAGCCATCACCGGCGTGCCCGCGGCGGAGATCCGCGCTGCCGCGCGGCTCTACGCCACTGGCGGCAATGCCGCGATCTACTACGGCCTGGGCGTCACGGAGCATTCGCAGGGCTCCACCACCGTGATGGCCATGGCCAACCTCGCCATGGCTACCGGCAATATCGGCCGCCCCGGCGTGGGGGTGAACCCGCTGCGCGGCCAGAACAACGTGCAGGGCGCCTGCGACATGGGCTCCTTCCCGCACGAGTTCTCCGGCTACCGCCACGTCGCTGACGACGACACGCGCGAACTCTTCCAGCACGCCTGGGGCGTGCCGCTCTCGGGCGAGCCCGGACTGCGCATCCCCAACATGCTGGACGAGGCGGTGGGCGGCCGCTTCAAGGCGCTCTACATCCAGGGCGAGGACATCGCCCAGTCCGACCCCGACACGCAGCACGTCACCGCCGGGCTGCGCGCCATGGAATGCGTGGTGGTGCAGGACCTGTTCCTGAACGAGACGGCGAAATACGCCCACGTTTTCCTGCCCGGCTCCTCCTTTCTGGAAAAGGACGGCACCTTCACCAATGCCGAGCGCCGCATCAGCCGCGTCCGCCGGGTGATGTCGCCGCTGGGTGGCCTGGCGGACTGGGAAGCCACGGTGGCGCTGAGCAACGCGCTGGGCTTCCCCATGCACTACCGCCACCCCTCCGAGATCATGGACGAGATCGCGGCGCTCACCCCCTCCTTCGCCGGGGTGTCCTACGCAAAGCTGGAGGAGCTGGGCTCCATCCAGTGGCCCTGCAACGACGCCGCGCCCCACGGCACGCCCACCATGCACGTGGAACGCTTCGTGCGCGGCAAGGGCCAGTTCATGATCACGGAATACCTGGCGACGGAGGAGCGCACCGGCGTCCATTTCCCGCTGATCCTGACCACCGGCCGCATCCTGTCGCAGTACAATGTCGGCGCGCAGACCCGCCGCACCGCCAACAGCGTCTGGCACGCCGAGGACGTGCTGGAGATCCATCCCTTCGACGCCGAGCACCGCGGCATCCGCGACGGCGAGCTGGTGGCGCTGGAAAGCCGCTCCGGCGAGATCGCGCTGCCCGCCCGCATCAGCGAACGCATGCAGCCCGGCGTGGTCTACACCACCTTCCACCACGCCTCGACCGGCGCCAACGTGGTGACCACGGACTATTCCGACTGGGCCACCAACTGCCCGGAATACAAGGTCACCGCCGTGCAGGTGCGGCGCACCAACCGCCTGTCCTCCTGGCAGGAACGCTTCGCCGAGGAGGACCGCAGCCTGACCCGGATGCAGCTGCCGCTCGATGCCGCCGAGTGAGGGCGCGCGCCCCGTCGCCGCCACGCTGATGCCCTTCGACGGCGCGCCCGGCCCGGCCGAGCGCGCCGTGGCGGTGGAAGCGCCGGTGAGCCTGGTCTTCTCCTCCGTGCCCTTCGCCGTGATGATGGCGACGCCGACGGAGCTGGAAGACTTCGCCTTCGGCTTCAGCCTGACGGAAGGCGTGATCGGGCGCGCCGACGACATCCGTGGCGTGAGCGTCGAGCAGGAGGAGCGCGGCTGGCGGCTGGAGATCAACCTCGCGCCGCAACGGCTGCACGTGCATCTCGCCCGCCGCCGCGTGCTGTCGGGCCGCACCGGCTGCGGCATCTGCGGCATCGAGGACCTGGACGCGCTGCCCGCGGCGGCGGCCCCCGCCGGACCGGCGCCCGAAGTGGAGGTCACGGCGATCCGCCGCGCCTTGCTGGCGCTGGAGGAGGGGCAGGAACTGAACCGCGCCACCCGCGCCGTGCACGCCGCCGCCTTCGCTGCCCCGGACGGCACGATCCTGCACCTGCGCGAGGATGTCGGCCGCCACAACGCGCTGGACAAGCTGGTGGGCGCCCTGCTGCGCCGCGCCACCCCGCCGGCGGCGGGCTTCGTCCTCGTCACCAGCCGCTGCTCCTTCGAGATGGTGGAGAAGGCCGCGGCGATCGGCGCACGCACGATCGTGGCCATCTCCGCCCCCACCTCCCTGGCGCTGGACCGCGCGCGGGCCCTGGACATGACGCTGGTGGCGGTGGCACGGCGGGACTCCATCACCGTGTTCCACGGCGCCGAGCGCGTCCGGGGCGAGGTTCTTCCCGCATGAGCGCCGACCCCAACCACCCCGCCAACGAAGCCGCCAAGCTGGTCCGCATGGCCAACCAGATCGCCGGCTTCTTCCGCTCCTACCCTGAGGATGCCGCCCGCGCCGGCATCGCCGAGCACGTCGCCGCCTACTGGACGCCGCGGATGCGCGCGGGGATGGCGGCGCACCTCGCCGCCGGCGGGGAAGGGCTGGACCCGCTGGCCCTCCGCGCGCTGCGCGGCGCCGCCAGCCCGGCGGAAAGCCCGGTCGCACGCGAAACCAGCGGGCCGGAGGAGCTGGGCCAGCTCGCCAGCGACGCCGGCTGACGCGCATGTTCCCCGGCGCCCCGCCGCCCGGGGCCGGCGCGGCGGCTATCCCCGCGTCCGGCCCCCAGCAGCCCGACCCCTGCGCGGCCGACGCTCCGCTGAGCATCGAGGCCGCCTTCGCCGCGGTGGTGGAAACGGCCGCGCCGCTGGCCGGCACGGAACGCCTGCCTCTCGCCCAGGCTACCGGCCGCGTGCTGGCGGCGGAGCTCGCCACCCCCATCCCGCTGCCCCCTTTCGACAATGCCGCCATGGACGGCTTCGGCGTGGCGGAGGAAGCGGTCGGCCTCGCGCCGCCCTTTGCCCGCCGCCTCGTGGCCCGCTACCCCGCCGGCGGCGAACCCGGCCCGCCCCTGGCGCCCGGGGACACCGTGCGGGTGCTGACCGGCGCCGCCCTGCCGCCGGGCGTGGCGGCCGTGCTGTACGGGGAGCGCTGCGAGGTGGCGGGCGACGCCGTCCGCTTCACCCTGCCGCTGCGCCCCGGCCAGAACATCCGCCGCGCCGGCGAGGACGCCCCGGCCGGCGCGCCGATCCTGCTGGCCGGCACGCTGCTCGACGCGCGCCACATCGCCCTGGCCGCGGCCGCCGGCCTCGCTGCCCTGCCGCTGCGCCGTCGTCCCCGCATCGGGCTGCTTTCCACCGGCAACGAGCTGCTGCCGCCCGGCGAGCCCCTGCGCCCCGGCACTATCCACGACAGCAACCGCCCGATGCTGGCGGCGGTCCTGGCCGCGCCCTGGGCGGAGCTGCACGACCTCGGCATCCTGCCGGACGACCGCGCCGCCATCGCGGAGCGGCTGCGCGCGCAGGCCGGGCTGGACCTCATCGTGTCCTCCGGCGCCGTGTCGGGCAGCGAGGCCGACCAACTCGCCGCCGCCCTGCGCGACGCGGGCGGCGAGGCCACCCCGCTGCGGGTGGCGCAGAAGCCCGGCAAGCCGCTGCTGCACGGCCGTCTCGGGGCGACGCGGGTGCTGGGCCTGCCGGGCAATCCCGTGGCCGCCTTTCTGGGCGCGATCCTCTTCGCCCGGCCGCTGGTCCGGCGCCTCGCCGGGCTGCCCGCCGCCCGGCCGCGCGGCATCCCCGCCCGGCTGCGCCGCCCCGCGTCGCGCGGCCCGGTCCGGGTGGAATTCGCCCCCGCCCGCCTGCTGGAGGACGACGCCGAGGGCCGGCCGGTGCTGGAACTCCTGGGCCCCGCCAGCTCAGCCCGGCTGGTGCCGCTTGCCGCGGCGGATGGCCTGGCCGAACTGGTGCCGGGGGAGGGGGAGGACAGGGCGCGCTTCCACGCCTTTCCGCCCCTGCTCGCGGCTCACGCGCCGCCGGCGGGCGGGTGAGGGGCGGCATCGTCGCGGACGTGAAGTCCCGCGGCCCCTCGCGATGCTTCCCGGAACGCCGCGACCGGGCCTAGCCTGCGCATCATGCTCCGCTTCGACGACATCTCCGTAGAAACCCCCACGCGGGAAAGCCTCGCCGCCCGCTACGCCGATATTCACACCCTGCTGGACCGCGGCGGCACCGCTGCCCGGGCCGAGGCGCTGGAGGAATGGGACAAGCTGCGCCGGGAAACCGACAGCTGGAGCGCCCTGGTGCACCTGCGCTTCTCGCAGGATACCGCGGATGCGGATGCCAAGGCCGCCCGCGAATACGCCGATGCCCTGGCCCCCGTCGCCACCGACCACGACGTGGCGCTGAAGCGCCGGCTGCTGGCGGACCCCGATCGCCGCGACCTCGAACGCCTCGCCGGCGCACACGCGCTGCGACTGTGGGAAACCGACGTCACCACCTTCGAGCCGGCCATCGCCGCTGACCTGGAGGAGGAATCCCGCCTCGGCGCCCGCTACACGGAGCTGCTGGCCTCCGCCCGCTTCGAGATCGGCGGCGGCAAGGTGAACCTGTCCGGCCTGGCGCCCTTCGCGGAAAGCCCCGACCGCGCCGTGCGCCACCGCGCCGAGGCCCTGCGCTGGAGCTTCTTCGCCGCCAATGGCGCCGAGCTGGACACGATCTTCGATGGTCTGGTGAAGCTGCGCCACGGCATGGCGCGCAAGCTGGGCTTCGAGAGCTACACGCCGCTCGCCTACCGCAACATGCGCCGCGTCGACTACGGCCCGGACGAGGTCGCGCGCTACCGCGACCAGGTGGCCGAGCACGTGGTGCCGCTGGTGGCCCGACTGATGGAGCAGCAACGGCGCGACAATGGCTGGGACACCCTGCGCTACTGGGACGAGAGCCTGGTGGACCCGCGCGGCAACCCCAAGCCGGCCGGCGGGCACGACCTGCTGGTGACCCGCGCCCAGGCGATGTTCGATGCCATGGACCCCGGCCTCGGCCGCTTCTACCGGCTGATGCACGGTGGCGGCTTCCTGGACCTCAAGAACCGGCCGGGCAAGGCGGGCGGCGGCTTCTGCACCTCCTTTCCCTGCTACGGCGTGCCCTTCATCTTCGCCAACTTCAACGGCACCAACCACGACATCGGCGTCTTCACGCACGAGATGGGCCACGCCTTCCAGAACTGGGAAAGCCGCGACCAGCCCGGCATCGACTACCTCTGGCCCACCATGGAAGCGGCCGAGATCAACTCCATGGGGCTGGAATTCCTCTGCCACCCGCAGATGGAACTGATGGTGGAGGAGGGCGCGGCCGACCGCTTCCGCCGCCTGCACCTCCTCACCAGCCTGTATTTCCTGCCCTACGGCGTTTGCGTCGACCACTTCCAGCACGAGGTCTACGCCCATCCCGAGGCCACGCCCGCCGAACGCCACGCGATCTGGCAGCGGCTGGAGCGGCACTACATGCCCTGGACCGACTACGGCGACCTCGCCTACCCCGCCAAGGGCGGGCGCTGGCAGGCCAAGCCGCACATCTACCGCTCGCCCTTCTACTACATCGACTACACCCTGGCCCTGTGCTGCGCGATGCAGTTCTGGGTGCAGTCCCGGCGCGACTACGCCGACGCCATGGCCCGCTACGTGGCGCTGTGCGGCCGCGGCGGCTCCGCCCCCTTCGGTGATCTCGTGCGCTCGGCCGGGCTGATCTCCCCCTTCGCGCCCGGTGCCCTGGCCGAGGTGGTGCGCGAGGCGGAGGCGGCGCTGGCGGCCTGAACCGTTCCGCGTCCCCGGCCGCAACGCCGGGGGCCGCGCGCCGTTCCGGGAAGCGTCGTGGCCGCCGGGCCATGCCCGCCACACGTGCCCGCCCCGAGGCCCGCCCCATGTCCCTTCCCATCAGCGATTACGGCCTGATCGGCGATACCCACACCACCGCCCTGATCAGCCGTGGCGGCTCGGTGGACTGGCTGTGCTGGCCGCGGCACGACAGCCCGGCGCTGTTTCTGCGCCTGCTGGACGATGAGAAGGGCGGCAGCTGCTCGGTGGAGTTCGAGGCGCTGGAAGGCAGCACCCGGCGTTACCTGCCCGGCACCAACATCCTGGAAACCACCTTCCGCACGGCGGGCGGGTGCGCCGTGCTGCTGGACTTCATGCCGGTGCGGCCGCCGCCCACGGATCGCTGCGAAGGCCCCGACGGCGACACGGAAAGCCGCCTGATCCGCCTCCTGCGCTGCGAGGCCGGCGAGCTGCGCGGCCGCTTCCGACTGCGTCCCAGCTTCGACTACGCCCGCCGTTCCTGCGCGCCGTGGCGGGAGCCGGACGGCACCGTCCTGTTCGAGGCCGGCGAGCACCGGCTGCGCGCGGGCTGCTCGCACCCCCTGGCCCTGGCGGGGGAGGGGGCGGAGGCCCGCTTCGCGCTGCGGGCGGGGGAGCAGGTTTTCCTGGTGCTCACCCAGGGCCGTGACGGCGCGGTGGAGGCGGTGTCGGACCTGGAAGGGGCCGAGCGGCGCTTGGCGGAAACCCGCCGCTACTGGGAAGAATGGAGCGGCCGCTGCCGCTACGACGGTCCGTACCGGGAAGCGGTGCTGCGCTCCGTGCTCTGCCTGAAGCTGCTGACCTATGCCCCCACCGGCGCCATCATCGCCGCCCCCACCCTGGGCCTGCCCGAGGCCGTGCCGGGCAACCGCAACTACGACTACCGCTACGCCTGGCTGCGCGACGCCAGCTTCACCGTCACCTCCTTCGTGCAACTCGGCTACGTGCGCGAGGCGGCGGAATACCTGCGCTTCCTGCGCCACGCCGACCCCAGCCACGGGCGCGAGCTGCGGCTGATGTACGGCATCGACGGCCCCGTGCCGCCGGAGGAGGATCTGCCCCACCTGCGCGGCTGGTGCGGGGTCGGGCCGGTGCGGATCGGCAACGGCGCTGCGGATCAGACCCAGCACGACATCTACGGCGAGCACCTCCTGGCGCTGCACGCCTTTCTGGACGCGGTGGATTACGACCCGCCGGAGAAAACCGACGACCGCCTGCCGGAAGCCCTGACCAACCTGGCCAACCGCGCCCTGGCGGCGCGAAACGAGCCGGACCAGGGCATCTGGGAACCGCGCACCCCGCCGCAGCACATGTTCCACACCAAGGCGCTGATCTGGGTGGCGCTGGACCGCGCCGCCCGAATCGCCCGCCGCATCGGCCGCCTGCCGGAAGAGCGCATCCGCGGCTGGGAAGAGGCCGCCGCCGCCATGCGGGCGGAATACCTCGAACGCGGCTGGAACCCCCGCCGCGATGCCTTCACGCAGTTCTACGGCTCGGATGATCTGGACGCGGCGGTGCTGCGCACGGCGCTGTTCGACGCGGTGGAGGCCGACGACCCCCGGCTGCTTTCCACCCTGGAGGCCATCGAGCGCGAACTGGGTGCGGGCGACCTGCTCTACCGCTACCGCACGGCGGACGGCATGAAGGGGCAGGAAGGCACCTTCACCGCCTGCGCCTTCTGGCGGGTGGGCTGCCTCGCCCTGGGCGGACGGCTGGGGGAGGCGGAAGCGCTGATGGAGCGCCTGCTCACTAGGGGCAACGACCTCGGCCTGTTTGCCGAGGAGATCGACGCCGCCACGGGCGAGCAGCGCGGCAACTTCCCGCAGGGCTTCACCCACATGGCGCTGATCAACCACGCCCTGCGGCTGCAGGCGGTGGCCGCCGGCAAGGCGGGCGGCGGCAGCGCCCACCCCGCCACCGCGGCCCCGCCGCAGGCCGAGGCGGCCGCCCGGCCGTGAGGCGCCGCCGCTGGACAGCACCGTCGGTAGGGTGAATCTGTGCGGCGATTCGGGGAGAAGCGCCGTGACCACCACCGGAACATCCGCCTTGCCGCCCGCGCGGCCGCGACGCCGCGCCGCCGCCCTGGCGCTGGGCGCGGCCGTCCTGCTGGGCGCGCCCGCGGCGCTTCGCGCGCAGGACCTGCGCATCGGCCTGGGCGCCGCCATCACCTCGCTCGACCCGCAGTTCTACGTGATCGGCTCCAACAGCGCTCTGGCCCGCAACATCTTCGATGGGCTGGTGAACCAGGACGACCACCAGCGCGTGGAGCCGGGCCTGGCGCGCGAATGGCGCGCGGTGGACGACCGCACCTGGGAATTCACTCTGCGCGACGGCGCCCGCTTCCACGACGGCTCCCCGGTCGAGGCGGAGGATGTGGCGGCCAGCCTGCGCCGCGTCGCCGCCATCCGGAACAGCCCTTCCTCCTTTCTGCCCTATGTCCGCTTCATCGCCTCGGTGGAGGTGCTGGACCCCAAGCGGCTGCGCATCTACACGCGCGAGCCGACGCCGCTGATCCTGAACTCCCTCAGCCGCATCGCCATCCTGCCGCGCGCGGCGGAGAACACCGACACCGCCGAGCTGAACGCCGGCCGCGGCGTGATCGGCAGCGGCCCGTACCGCTTCGCTTCCTACCTGCCCGGCGACCGCGTGGAGCTGGTGGCGGCCGATCCGCAGCCCGGCGCCCCGGCACCGGCCTGGAAGCGCGTCAGCCTGCGCTTCATCCCCAACGACGCCGCCCGCATCTCCGCCCTTCTGGCGGGCGACGTGGACGTGATCGAGAACGTCCCGCCCTCCGACATCGAGCGGCTGCGGCGCGGCGACCGCGTTTCCGTGTCCTCCGTGCCGTCCAACCGCGTCATGTACCTCCACCTCGACCACGAGCGGGAGCGCA
This sequence comes from Roseomonas sp. BN140053, assembly GCF_047690175.1. Lineage (NCBI taxonomy): Bacteria > Pseudomonadati > Pseudomonadota > Alphaproteobacteria > Acetobacterales > Roseomonadaceae > Roseomonas > Roseomonas sp. BN140053. Next base: position 56,377 of record NZ_JBLLEB010000007.1, read on the forward strand.
CGCCCTTCGCCACCGCGCGCGACGGCAGCCCCATCCCCAACCCCTTCCGCGACGAGCGCGTGCGCCGCGCCCTGTCGCTGTCGGTGGACCGGCAGGCGCTGGTGACGCGGATCATGGACGGGCAGGGAACGCCCACCGGGCAGCTCGTGCCGGAAGGCTATTTCGGCTACGTCCCCGGCCTCGCGGCACCGCGCACCGACCTCGCCGCGGCGCGCCGGCTGCTGGCGGAAGCCGGGCTGCCGCAGGGCTTCAAGCTGGTCCTCCACGCCTCCAACGACCGCTACCCCAACGACGACAAGGTGGCGCAGGCGCTGGCGCAGATGTGGACGCGCGCGGGCATCCCGACCGAGGTGGTGACGCAGCCCGGCTCGGTGTTCTTCACCCGCGCCAGCAACCGCGAGTACAGCCTGATCATGGGCGGCGCCGCGGCGGAAACGGGCGAGGCTTCCTCCGTGCTGCGGCCGCTGCTGGCGACCTATGACCCCGAGCGCGGCGACGGTTCCGGCAATCGCGGCCGCTATTCCAACCCGCGCTTCGACGCGCTGCTGCGACAGGCCCTGGCCACGGTGGACGACAATGCCCGCGAGGCGCTGCTACGGCAGGCCACGGAACTGGCCATGGGCGAGGAAGGCGTGATCCCGCTCTTCCTGCTCTCCTACAGCTGGGCCACGCGAGCGGGCTTCACCTACGCGCCGCGCTCCGATGGCTGGACGCTGGCGGTCAACGCCAGGCCCGCCACGCCCTGACGTGTTGCGCGACGCCCGGAACCGCCGCACCCCGACCCGCGGGGACCCGGCCGTCGCGCCCCGGCCCGGCGGGGCCGCGCTGCGCCGCGCCCTGCCACATCCCGACGAGGACCCCACGCCATGACCACGCCGCTGCCCGTGCTGATCGACTGCGACCCCGGCGTGGACGACAGCATCGCCATCCTGCTGGCCCTGGCCTCGCCGGAGCTGGAGGTGCTGGGCATCACCACCGTGGCCGGCAACGTCCCCGCCGACCGCACGCTGGAGAATGGCCGCCGCGTCGTCGCCTGGGCCGGGCGCCCGGAGGTGCCGGTCTATCCCGGCTGCACCGCGCCGCTGCTGGGCCCGGTGGTGCGCGGCAAGTACAGCGGCGCCGGCGGCCTAGGCGGCACGCTGCTGCCGGAATCCGCGGCCCCCGCCGAGCGCGACCACGCGGTGGACGTCCTCACCCGCCACCTGGCGGCCGCGATCGCGGAAAGCCGCAAGATCACCGTTTGCGTGCTGGGGCCGATGACCAACCTCGCCGTGGCGCTGGCGCGCGACCCGTCGCTGGCGGCCGGCATCGCGCAGGTGGTGGCCATGGCCGGCGCCTTCAGCACCGGCGGGAACCGCACCCCCACCGCCGAGTTCAACGTCCTCGCCGACCCGCATGCGGCGGAGATCGTTCTGCGCTGCGGCGCGCCGATCGTGCTGGCGCCGCTGGACGTCACCTTCCAGGCCCTGGCCACGCCGGAGCGGGTGCAGGCCCTCAAGGCGCGTGACGGCCGGCTGACCCGCACGGCGGTGGAGCTGATCACCTTCTATGACCGCAACGACCCCGCCCGCTACGGCGAGCCCGGCGGCCCGCTGCACGACCCTTGCGTGATCGCTTGGCTGCTGCGCCCGAAGCTGTTCGGCACGCGCGAGGCTTACGTCACCGTCGGCCTGCAGCCCGGCCTGGGCTATGGCCAGACCATCGGCGATTTCTTCAAGCTGACGGGGGAGACGCCCAACGCCACGGTGCTGTGGAAGCTGAACGCACCGGGCTTCTTCGACCTGCTCTGGGACCGCATCGCCGCGTTGTGAGCGCGCCGCCCCCGACAAGGAGAACACCAGCATGAACGACGCGGGTTTCCACGGCGTCTTTCCCTACCTCGTCTCGCCCATCAGCCCCGCGGGCGAGGTGCTCGAGGCCGAGCTGCGCCGCCTCGTGGACCACCTGATCGCCAGCGGCGTGCACGGCCTCACCCCGCTCGGCAGCACCGGCGAGTTCGCCTATCTCGACGCCGCCCAGCGCCGCCGCATCGTGGAGGTCGTGGTGGACCAGGCGCGCGGCCGGGTGCCCGTGGTGGCCGGCGTCGCGGCCACCACCACGGCGGAAGCGGTGCGCCAGGCGCGCGAGGTCGCGGCGATCGGCGCCGACGGCGTGCTGGCCATCCTGGAAGCCTACTTCCCGCTGCCCGAGGCCGGGGTGGTCAGCTACTTCACCGCCGTGGCGGACGCGACCGACCTGCCGGTGGTGCTCTACACCAACCCGCAATTCCAGCGCTCCGACCTGTCGCTCGGCGCGCTGGACACGCTCTCGCGCCATCCCCGCATCGGCTACGTCAAGGACGCCTCCACCAACACCGGCCGGCTGCTGTCCATCCTGAACCGCACGGAAGGCCGGCTGCGGGTCTTCGCCGCCTCCGCCCATATCCCGGCGGCGGTGATGCTGATCGGCGGCGTCGGCTGGATGGCCGGCCCCGCCTGCGCCATCCCGCGCGAGAGCGTCCGCCTCTACGAACTGTGCCGCGCCGGCCGCTGGGAGGATGCCCTGGCCCTGCAGCGCGTGCTGTGGCGGCTGAACGAGCTCTTCGCGCAGTACTCGCTGGCCGCCTGCATCAAGGGCGCGCTGCAGCAGCAGGGCTTCGCCGTGGGCGACCCGCTGCCGCCCCAGGCCCCCCTGAGCGACGAGGGCCGCCGCGCCGTGGCCGCCGCCCTGGCCGCCCTGCCGGCGGTCTGACCCGTCCGGCCGGTTCGCGCAGGGCGGGGCTGGATCACCGCGGCAGCACGGACCACTCTGCGCCATCTTCGACGATGGGAGCCGGCCGCACCATGCGCCTCGTTCTTCTGGCAGCCGCGACGCTGCCGCTGCTGGCGGGTTGCCAGCGCGACGCGCCGATGGAGCGCACCGGCGCCGCCCTGGACCGCGCCGGCACCCGTACGGGCGAGGCAGTGGGCCGCGCCGCCAACAACACCGGCGCCGCCCTGGGACGGGCGGGCAACTGGGTGGACCGCAAGCTCAACCCGGAGTGAGGCGGCAGATGGAGTAAGCCGGGGGGAAGTATCCCCCCGGACCCCCTTCTATTATCGGGAGTTTTCGGAAGCGCCCGTGGCCACCCGTGCGCTTTCACAAACGAAAAAAGGAGGGGGCTCGGGGGAGTTCACTCCCCCGACCTTTCTGACAGCCCCGCCGCCTCAGCCTTCCACCACCTCGTAGCCCTCGGCCGTGATGGCCTGCGCCACCGCGTCGCGCGCCGCGCCGGTCTCGGCGCGCACGCGGCCGGTGGCGAGGTCCACCTCCACGCTGGCCTGCGGGTCCAGTTCCCGCACCGCCTCCGTCACCGCGCGGACGCAGTGGGCGCAGTCCATGCCGCGCACGGTCAGCTCGATCATCGGGCCAGTTCCTCCAGGATGGGGCAATCGGGGCGGCTGTCGCCGTGGCAGGCGCTCGCCAGGTGGCGCAGGCTGCCGGCGATGGTCTGCAGCGAGGCCGCCTTGGCTTCCAGCGCCGCGACGTGCTGCAAGGCGATGCTGCGGACCTCGGCGCTGGCACGGCCGCGGTCGCGCCACAGTTCCAGCAGCCGCTTCACCTCCGCCAGCGGGAAGGCCAGCTCCCGCGCGTGGCGGGTGAATCGCAGCGCGACCACGTCGGCCTCGGAATACACGCGGTAGCCGTTGGGCAGGCGGCGCGGCTGGATCAGCCCGCCTTCCTCGTAGCGGCGGATCGCCTTGGTGCTCAGGCCGCTCGCGGCGGCGGCTTCGCCGATGTTCATGCGGCCAGCTCCTTGGCGGGCGTCCAGCGTGACAGCCGCAGCGCATTGCCCAGCACGGCCAGCGAGGACAGCGCCATCGCACCCCCCGCCAGGGCCGGTGACAGGAAGCCCAGCGCCGCGGCGGGGATCGCCAAGGCGTTGAACGCGAAAGCCCAGCCCAGGTTCTGCGCGATCGCGCGCCAGGTCGCCCGCGCCACCGCCAGCGCCGCCGGCACCAGCCGCGGGTCGGGCCGCAGCAGCGCCATGTGCGCGGCGGCGAGGGCGGCATCCGTGCCGCAGCCCATGGCGATGCCGAGATCGGCGGCTGCCAGGGCGGGAGCGTCGTTCACCCCGTCGCCCACCATGGCCACCCGGCGCCCCGCGGCGTGCCAAGCCAGCAGCCGCGCCGCCTTGTCCTCGGGCAGCAGCTGCGCGGCCACTTCCGCGATGCCGAAATGCCGCGCCGCCGCTGCCGCCGCCGCGGCGTGGTCGCCGCTGAGCATCGCGACTTCCAGCCCCGCGGCCCGCAGCGCCGCCACCGCTTCGGCCGCACCGGGGCGGGGCGCGTCCTCGAAGGCCAGCAGCGCCAGCACGCGCCCATCCTCGATCAGCCAGGACTGGCTGCGCCCGGCCCGCGCTTCCGCCGCCGCAGCGTCGCGCAGGGCGTCCGGCACCGCGGCGCCGTCCAGCAGCCGGTCGCTGCCCAGGCGCAGGGCGCGCCCGTCGATGCGGCCGGACACGCCGCGGCCGGGCAGGGCGCGGAAATCCTCGGCGGGGGAAACGGGGCCGGGCGCGGCGTCCAGCACGGCGCGGGCGAAGGGGTGCTCGCTGCCGAATTGCAGCCGCGCGGCCATCCGCAGCGCCGTCGCGGGGTCCACCCCGGGGGCGGGGTGCAGCGCCGCCAGGGCGGGGCGGCCCAGGGTCAGGGTGCCGGTCTTGTCGAAGGCCACCAACGACACGCCGCGGGCGCGCTCGATCGCCTCGGCGTCGCGCAGCAGGATGCCGGCCCGCGCCGCGGCGCCGGTGCCGGCCACCAGCGCCGCCGGCGTCGCCAGCCCCAGCGCGCAGGGGCAGGCCACCACCAGCACGGCCACCGCGTTCAGCAGCGCCACGGATGGGTCGCCGCCGAACCACCACCAGCCCGCGAAAGTCGCCGCCGCGATCCCCAGCACCGCCGGCACGAACACCGCGCTGACCCGGTCGGCCAGGCGCTGCACGGGGGCGCGGCTGTTGCCCGCGCTTTCCACCAGCGCCGCGATGCGCGCGATCCGCGTGTCGCCGCCCACGGCGGAAACGCGCAGCACGACCCGGCCGTCCAGCACCACCGTGCCGGCGGCCACGGCGTCGCCGGGCCCGCGCGGCACGGGGCGGGATTCCCCGGTCAGGGCGGCCTCGTCCACCCCGGCCTCGCCGCCCTCCAGCACGCCGTCGGCGGGGATGCGGCCGCCGGGGCGCACCGCCACGCGGTCGCCGGGGCGCAGGGCGGCGCTGGGCACCTCCTCCTCCCGCCCGGCGGCGTCCAGGCGCAGCGCCATCTCCGGCCGCAGCCGCAGCAGCGCCGCCACCGCCGCGCCGGCGGCGCCGCGGGCGCGGTGCTCGGCGAAGCGGCCGAGGGTGACGAAGAACAGCACGGTCGCCGCGGCCTCGAAATACAGCGCGTGGTGCGAACCGTCGCGGAGCAGCAGGAACAGCGACAGCGCCCAGGCGGCACTGGTGCCCAGGGCCACCAGCAATTCCATGTTGCCCGTGCCGGCGCGAAGGGCGCCCCAGGCCTTGCGGTACACCGGCGCGCCGATGCCGAACTGCAGCAGGCTGGCCAGCACCAGCTGCACCCAGCCGCCCGGCATCAGATCCAGCCCCAGCGCCATCCCGGCCATGCCGAGCAGGAAGGGCGCCGCCAGCACCGCCGCCAGCGCCGGCCGCAGCCATTCCTGTGCGGTCCATCCCGGCGCCTCGGCCGCGGCCGGCGGCGGCGCGAGGCCGTAGCCCGCGCGCTCCACGGCCGACACCAGCGCCGGGCGTAGCGCCGCCGTCTCCACCCCGGGCGCGAGCCGCACCTCCGTGTGGCCGGTGACGAAATTGGCCTGGGCGGAAGCCACGCCCGGCACCGCCCGCAGCGCCTTTTCCACCCGCCGCACGCAGGACGCGCAGCTCATCCCCGTCACCGGCAGGTCGACCTGCGTGACCGTCCCGCCGCCGGCGGAGATGCCGGGATGCCCCGTCGCGCGGGGCGGCGTCGTGGCGGCCGGGGCCGGGCGGGGCAGGGCGGCGAGGTCGTCGGGCATAACGCTCCCCAGGTGGGGCTTCCCGCTGCGGGAAGGTCAAGGCCCGACACCGGTGCGCCGGCGCAATCTCCGCCGGAACCGCTCGACCTCCCTCGCCGGAGCGGGCATGAAGCCGCGCCCGGCCGCGTGCGGCCGGGTCCCGCCGGCCCTGCCGGGGCGGGGCCACCCCCTCGTGTCCGGGACCGGATCTTTACCATGGCCGCAGACCCCGCAGTCTTTCCCGCGACGCCGCGCCGGGACGGTTCGGGGTGGCGACGGGCCACCGTCGCCGCGCTGCTCGCTGCACTGCTCTCCGGGGCGGCCTGGGCACCGCCGGCCCTGGCGCAGCCCGTGCTGACCGGGGATGCGGGCTTCGTGTGGACGGCCAGCGGCGCCCAGCCGATCCCCTTCCTGTATCTCGGCGCCAAGCAGCTCCTGCTCTCCGCCGCGCCCTGGCTGTTCCTGCTGGCGGCACTGTTCCTGCGGCCCCGCCCGCGGGAGATCGGCCGCGCCCTGCTCCTGCTGCTGGGCGGGGCGCTGCTCGGCCTGCTGCTGGGCCAGCGCGTTCCCGGCCCGCTGTCGCCCGAACTGCCCAAGCTGCTGGCCGGCCTGGCCGTGGCCTGGATGGCGCTGGGCAATCTTGGCGCCTGGCGGCGCTGGTTCGGCCTCGCCGACGGCGTGCTGCCCGTGCTGGTGTTCGGCCTCGCCCAGGGGCTGTGGCTCACCGCCGTGCCGGAAGGCTTCGTGCCGGCGCCGCTGGGCCGCACCGCCAACCTGCTGGCGATGCAGCTCGGCGGGTTGCTGGGCCTGCTGCTCGCCACCGCTGTCACCGCGCTGCTGCTGGCGCACTGGCGCCGCGCCGGGCTGCGGCGGCACGGCTACCTCGCCAACCTCGTCCTGCTCACCCTCGGCTTCGTCCTGTCCGGCGACGGGCTGGTGGGCGCCCTGTTCTCCTGACGGAAGCCGTTTCCATGCCCGAACCCCGCCCCGAGGCGGCGCCCAGCGCGGCCCATCTGCGCGGCGCCACGCTGCTGTCACTGCTGGCGGCCCTGCTCCTCCTGCTGGCCGTCGTGCTGCCGGCCGAGCGCGGCCTGGACCCGCTGGGCACCGGCCGGCTGCTCGGGCTGACCGCCATGGGCGAGGAAAAGGCCGCGCTGGACGCCGCCGCCGCGCGCCACGCCGCCCGCCTGCCGGAGCTGGACCAGGTGACCGCCCGCCTCGCCGCGGTGGAAGCGCAGCTGCGCCGGCTGCAGCCGCTGGTGGACCTCGCCACCCCGCCGGCCGCCAACAGCCCCGCCGTGCTGTCGGACGGCAGCCAGCCCGCCGCCCAGCCGGCGCACGAGACGGTGCTGACCCTGGCCCCCGGCGGCCGCGCCCGGGTGCAGCTGGAAATGCGCCGCGGCGCCCGCGCCGACTACGTGTGGAACGCCGCCGGGGGCGCGGTGAACGTGGAGATGGAGGGCGAGCGCCTCGGCAGCACGCGCGGTGCCTTTCCCCGCGGCGCCACCCGCGCCCAGGCCGAGGCCGACGAGGGCCGGCTGATCGCCACCGCCGACGGCTACCAGGGCTGGTCCTGGCTGAACCGCTCGGGCGCGCCGGTCACCATCACCCTGCGCACCAGCGGCGAGTACCGCGGCATCCGCCTGCCCGACCGCGATGCGGAGAACGGCGCGGGCTGAGCGCGTCGCACCGCCCGCCGGCGAAGGCCCGGCCCCGCCGGAACCCCGCCCGCCGACGGGCCGGGGCGGCAGGCGGATTGCCGCCGGGCAGCCGGGCAGGGAGGCCGGCGGGCCGGCCGAAGGAACGGATTGACCGCCGCCGCGGCGGGCGCGACACCCTGCGACCCATGCGCCCCGCCCTGCTCCTCGCCGGCCTCCTGCTCGCCACCTCCGCCGCTGCCCAGGCCCCCGCGCCGCAGCCCGCCCCGGCCCCCGGCGCCCCAACCCCCGGCGCCGGGGCCCCCGCGGCAGGGGCGCCGTTCCGGGTGGTGAACCGCACCGGATCCGAGGCCCGGGAACTCTTCGCCGTGCGCTCCGGCCGCACCGATTGGGGGCGCAACTACCTCACCCAGCCGCTGGCGCCCGACGCCACCTACACCATGCGCGCCCGCGCCGAGGCGGGCTGCCGCTTCGATTTCCGCCTGGTGCTGGCCGACGGCCGCGAGGCGATCCGCCGCGACAACGAGATCTGCGCCGGCGACCGCACGGTGGCGCTGGACGCTTCCGTCGCCACCCGTCCCACCGCCCCCACGCCCACCCCGCCCGCGGCGCAGCCCACCCCCGGCGCCCGCGCTTCCACCGGCACCGGCTTCCTGGTGGCGGGCGAGCGCGTGCTGACCAACCGCCACGTGGTGGATGGCTGCGACCGGTTGCTGGTGCGCTCGCCGGAAGGGCGCAGCTTCGCCGCCGTGCCGCCGGCCCAGGTGGACGCGCGGCTCGACCTCGCCCTGCTGCGGGTGCCTGGGCTGACCGGCGCCGTGCTGCCCTTCCGCACCAACCCCGTCCGCCGCGGCGAGGGCGTGGTGGCCTACGGCTTCCCGCTGGCCGGTCTGCTCTCCTCTGACCCCAAGCTGACGCGGGGCGAGATCAACGGGCTCGCCGGGCTGCAGGACAACCAGGACCAGTTCCAGATCTCCGCCCCCGTGCAGCCCGGCAATTCCGGCGGGCCGCTGCTGGACATGCAGGGCAACGTGGTGGGCGTGGTGGTCAGCAAGCTCAATGCGTCGCGCGTGGCGCAGCGCACCGGCGACATCTCGCAGAACATCAACTTCGCGGTGAAGGGCGAGCGCGCCGCCGCCTTCCTGCGCGCCGCCGGCCTGCAGCCCGGCCAGGCCGAGAGCCGCGGCCCCGACCGCTCCACCGCCGATGTCGGCGAGATCGCCAACCGCGCGACCGTGTTCATCCGCTGCGAGCGCTGAGCCCGCACCGGCACGCCGTTCTCTTCCCACGAGGTTCCATGCCCAACGTCCTGATCATGCGCCCCATCCACGACGACGCGATCGCGCTGCTGCGCGCCGCACCGGGCGTGACGGTGGAGATCGTGCACAAGCTGACGCCCGAGGCGATGGACGACGCCCTGCCGCGCGCGGACGGCATCATCGTGCGCACCAACGTCGTGAACGGCGAGATGGCGGCCAAGGCGCCGGGGCTGAAGATCGTGGCGCGGCACGGCGTCGGCTACGACCTGATCGACGTCCCCGGCCTGACCGCGCGCGGCGTGGCCGTGACCATCACGCCCGAGGCCAATGCCGGCTCGGTGGCCGAGCACGCGCTGATGCTGATGCTGGCCTGCAACCGCCGCACCATCGACTACGACAAGCGCGTGCGCAGCATGGGCTGGGGCGTGACGCCGGAACTGCCGACGCGCGACGTCGCCGGTCAGACCGTGCTGATCCTGGGCTTCGGCCGCATCGGCACCCGCGTCGCGCGCCTTTGCGCCGCCTTCGGGATGCGCGTGCTGGTGCGCGACCCCTTCATCCCCGTGGGCACCATCCGCGGCGCCGGCTACGAGGCGGTGACGGACCTGCCGGCGGCGCTGGCCGAGGCCGACATCGTGACGCTGCACCTGCCCTCCTCCGGCCCCAACCGCGGGTTGGTGGGGACGGAGTTCCTGGCGGCGATGAAGCGCGGCGCGGTGCTGATCAACACCGCCCGCGGCGCCCTGGTGCAGGAGGAGCCGCTGGCCGAGGCGCTGCGCTCCGGCCAGGTCGGCATGGCCGGGCTGGACGTGGTGCTGGTGGAGCCGATGGTGGCCGACAACCCGCTGCTGGGCGCGCCCAATATCATCTTCGCGCCGCACATCGCCGCTTCCACCAACGAGGGCACCCGCCGCATGGCGATGTCCGCCGCGCAGAGCGTGCTGGACTGCTTCAACGGCGTCCTGCCCGAAGACGTGGTGGTGAACCCGGAAGTGCTGCGCCGCTGAGCGCCGCGCGGCCGGGCGGCGCTGCGCCGCACGGCCCGCGAGGCCGCACCGCTCAGGCGGTTCGCGGCGTCGCGGGGCCGCGGCGCGCGGCCAGCCAGCCGTCCAGCGACCAGCGGCCGCCGCCGGTGACGCAGAGCAGCAGGCAGCCGCCGATGATGGCGATGTTCTTGTAGAAGTTGTTGGCCTGCCCGATCCGCGCCGCGTCCGGATAGGTCCAGAAGCGGTGGTTGATCGCCGTGGCGACCACGGTGAACAGCGCCAGCAGCACCGCGATGGTCGCCGTGCGCCAGCCGAGCAGCAGCAGCAGCCCGCCGCCGAGCTCGATCAGCACCGCCAGCACCGGGAAGGCTTCGGGAAAGGGCATGCCGCGCCCGGCCATCGCCGCGGCGAACTCGGTTTGCGTGAAGATCTTGCCGAAGCCCGACCAGACGAACAGCAGGGCCAGCATCAGGCGGGCCACCAGCAGGATGGTGTTTCGGGACTCGTGCATGGTTTCCCCCGGTCCGATTCGCGGGCGTTCCGCTGCCGCGCCGGCAGCAGCCTGCCCGCAAGGGCGGCTAGCCGGCAATCGCGGCCCGCGGTGCCGGCCGGGCGCGGACCCGTGCCGTGCGGCGCGGGCAGCGGGACCTCGCCGCGCCGCCCGGCGCGACGCCCCGGTCAGGCCTCGTCCAGCCGGACCACCGCGTCGCCCAGCCGCACCGTGCCGGCCCGCAGCACGCGCGCGGTGATGCCGCCATGGCCGCGCACGGCGTTGTAGCCGCCGGGGCCCAGGTTCTCCTCCATGCGGGAACAGGGCTGGCACTCGCCGGTGCTTTCCAGCACGGCGTCCCCGAGGCCGAAGCGCCGGCCCTTCAGCGCCAGCAGGTTGATCCCCGACACCATGAGGTTGCGGCGCAGCGCCTCCGGCGTCACCGCGTCCAGCCCCAGGCTGGCGGCGATGGCGGGCAGGTGCTCCTCCCGCAGCAGCGTGACCTGCCGCAGCCGTTCGCCGCTGCCGCGGTAGCGGTCCCCCACCAGCCCGTGTTCCGGGTCCAGCTCGGCCGCCTGCACCACCCGCATCGCCTCGCGCCGTCCCGGCCGCAGCCCGATCCAGCGCACCACCCCCGGGCGCATCGGGGCGGCGAAGAGGCGGGCGAGGGATGAGTTCGGGTGGAGCATGGTTTCCCTTTCGCATCCCGGTGGACCGCGGGGCAGGGGCTGGCTTGACGCCCCACCTCCCAGGGGGGAAGACCCACCCCCTCCCAACAGCTCCGGTCTCCACCCCCGATGCAGCGCGTCTTCTCCGGTATCCAGCCCTCCGGCGTCCCCACCCTCGGCAACTACCTCGGCGCGATCCGCAACTGGGTGCCGATGCAGCACGGCGACGCCTCGCTGTTCTGCGTGGTGGACCAGCACGCCATCACCGTGTGGCAGGACCCCAAGGAACTGGCGCGGCAAACGCGCGAGATGGCGGCGGCGCTGATCGCCTGCGGCCTGGACCCGGAGCGCTGCATCCTCTTCGTGCAGAGCCACGTGCACGCCCATGTCCGCCTGGCCTGGATCTTCAACTGCGTGGCGCGGATGGGCTGGCTGAACCGCATGACGCAGTTCAAGGACAAGGCCGGCAAGGACCGCGAGAACGTGTCCACCGGGTTGTTCGTCTACCCCAACCTGATGGCTGCCGACATCCTGGCCTATCACGCCGATGCCGTGCCGGTGGGCGACGACCAGCGCCAGCACCTGGAACTGGCCAACGACATCGCCCAGAAGTTCAACCACGACTACGGCGAGGAGTTCTTCCCCACCGTGCAGCCGCTGATCCAGGGCGTCGCCGCGCGCGTGATGTCCCTGCGCGACGGCAGCAGGAAGATGTCGAAATCCGACCCTTCCGACCAGTCGCGCATCAACCTGACGGACGATGCCGACACGGTGGCGCTGAAGATCCGCCGCGCCAAGACCGACCCGGAGCCGCTGCCCTCCGAAACCCGCGGCCTGGAAGCCCGGCCCGAGGCGCGCAACCTCGTGGGCATCCTGGCGGCCATCACCGACACCACCGCCGACGCGGTGCTGGCCGAGCACGGCGGCAAGGGCTTCGGCGCCTTCAAGGAAGTGCTGGCCGAGGCGCTGACGGCCAAGCTTTCGCCCATCGCGGGCGAGATGCGGCGGCTGCTGGACGACCCGGCGGCGGTGGACGCCGCCCTGCGCCGCGGCGCCGAGAAGGCGGCGGCCATCGCCGACCCGATCGTGCGCCGCACGGAGGAGCTGGTGGGCTTCCTGCCCGCCCGCTGAGGGTGATGCCGCCGGGCCGCGCGCTCCACGGGCCGGGGACATGAGCGGATCGGGCGCCCGGCGACGCGCGCGGCGGCACCCGCTGCTCGTCGCCGCGGCGGCCGGCCTCCTCGCCTGCGCGGTCCTGGGCGCGGGTTTCTACGCCTATGCCGGCTCGTACGGGTTCAACGTGCTGCTTCGCCGCGGCGGCACCACCTGGGAAACCGTGACGGCCGGCAGTCCGGGCCTGTCGCCCGCCATGCGCCTGGCGCTGCAACGCCCCGTCCCGGCGGCCGAGCCCGGGCCGGTCGCGTGGCGCGAACTCGCCCCGGGCTTCGACGCCGCCGAACTGCCCGTGCTCGTCGCCGGCACGGAGGTGGACCGCATCCTGCTGGCGCGCGTGGACCCCGCGCGCTTCCGCTTCGCCGTGCGCAACGCCGCTGCCGGTAACAAGGGGCTGGACGACTGGGTGGCCGAACCGGGCACGGTCCTGGTCGTCAACGGCAGCTACTACGCGCGCGACGGCACCCCGGACACCCCGCTCCTGAGCGCCGGCCGCCAGCTCGGCCCGGCGGAATACGACGCGCAGCACGGTGCCTTCGTCGCGACCGAGGCCGGCGCCGGCCTCCGCGACCTCGCGACGGAGAGTTGGCAGGCGGCCTTCGCCGGCGCGCGCGACGCCATGGTGTCGTATCCCCTGCTGCTCGCGGCCGACGGGGCGAGCCGCGCGAGGGCCGACGCCCGCTGGCTGGCCAACCGCAGCTTCGTCGGCCAGGACCGCGCCGGCCGGATCATCCTCGGCACCACCACCGACGCCTTCTTCTCGCTCGACCGGCTGGGTCCCTTCCTGCGCGACGCCCCGCTCGACCTCGCCACCGCGCTCAACCTCGACGGCGGTCCGGTGGCCTGCCAGGGCATCGCGCTGGGCGGCTACCGCCGGCACTTCTGCGGACGGTGGGAAACCCAGACCTCGGGCGACGACGTCCGGCTGCTGGGCTGGCGCTTCGGCAGCTGGGCGCTCCCGATCGTGCTCGCGGTGGTGCCGAGATAACATCGCGGCCGCGGCTATTCCGCCCGCGCCCGGGGGGCGGTAAGCAGCCCCCCACTCCCACAGGACCCGGCAACCCACCACAGATGCTCCGAGGTATCCTCACCGTCGGCGGCTGGACCATGGCGAGCCGGTTGCTGGGACTGGCGCGCGAGATGCTGATCGCCGCCATCCTCGGCGCCGGGCCGCTGGCTGACGCCTTCTTCATCGCGCTCAAGCTGCCCAACCTGTTCCGCCGCCTGTTCGGCGAGGGCGCCTTCAACGCCGCCTTCGTGCCCACCTTCGCCGCCACCCTGGCCAAGGAGGGCCACGCGGTCGCCCACCAGCTGGCCGAGCGCATGGCCGCGCTGATGACGCTGTGGCTCTCCATGCTGGTGCTGCTGGGCGTGCTGTTCATGCCGCAGGTCATGCTGGTGCTGGCCCCGGGCTTCACCGACGAGCCGGAAAAATTCGCCATGGCCGTCGAGCTGACGCGGATCACCTTTCCCTACCTCGTGCTGATCTGCCTCACCGCCCTGGTGTCGGGCGTGCTGAACGGGCTGGACCGCTTCGCCGCCGCCGCCTCGGCGCCGGTGTTCTTCAACATCTTCTCCGTCGCCGCCCTGCTGGTGCTGACGCCCTTCACCCCCACCCCCGCGCATGCCCTGGCCTGGGGCGTCACCGCCTCCGGCGTGGTGCAGCTGGGCATCGTGATGTGGGCCGCGGCGCGGGCGGGGATGCCGATGCGGCTGCTGCGCTTCCCCAAGATCACCCCGGCCGTGCGCGGCGTGCTGCGCCGCATGGTGCCGGGGCTGGTGGGCGCGGGGGTGACGCAGCTGAACCTGGCGGTGGACGTGATCATCGCCTCGCTGCTGCCGGCGGGCTCGGTGTCCTTCCTGTACTACGCCGACCGCGTGGCGCAGCTGCCGCTGGGGGTGATCGGCGCCGCCGTGGGCACCGCGCTGCTGCCGCTGCTGGCGCGGCAGTTCGCCGCCGGCAAGCCGCTCTCGGCCCATCGGACGCTGAACCGGGCGGTGGAGTTCTCCCTGGCCCTCGCCCTGCCAGCGGCGGTGGCGCAATGGGTGGTGGCCGATGCCATGGTGGACGCACTCTTCGTGCGCGGCGCCTTCGGCCCGACCGAGGCGGCGCTGACCTCCGCCGCCCTGGCCGCCTATGCACTGGGCCTGCCGGCCTTCGTGCTGGTGAAGGCCTTCGCCCCCGGCTTCTTTGCCCGCGGCGACACCGCCACCCCCGTGAAGATCGGGCTGCTGATCGTGGTGCTGAACCTCGGGCTGAACCTGTGGCTGACGCAGGTCTTCGCCCATGTCGGCATCGCCCTGGCCACGGGCATCGCCGCCTGGCTGAACACCGCCATCCTGGCCTTCCTGCTGTGGCGCCGCCGCGCTTGGTACCCCGACCGCCGGCTGCGCCGCGTGCTGCCCCGCCAGCTGGCGGCGGCCGCCCTGATGGGCGCCGTGCTCTGGGGGTTGCAACTGGTTCCCGTGGTGGCCATCCCCGGCGCCCGGCTGATCCGCCTGGGCCTGCTGGTCGGCGCCGGGCTGGCCGTCTACTTCGGCGCGGCGCACTGGCTGGGGGCGCTGAACCTGCGCGAATTGCGGGCACTACGCCGCCGTAACTGAGCCGGCGGTCACGCGGGGTATGATGGTCTGGGCTTCGGCTTCGGGCGAACGCTCTCGGGAGGGGGAGAAGGAATTCTCCCCCTCCCGAACCCTCCCCTTCATCTTTTTTCGGGGTGCTGCCGCGGGCTGGGTTGCGACGCGGGGCGCGCCGGAGGGCACGGCCCTCCGGCGCGGGCGGTGTCAGCCGGTGCTGCGCAGATTCAAATTATCCAAGACGTGAAGCGCCCGACGTTTCTATCCCGACTCGGCAGCTCCCGAAAAAAGATGAAGGGGAGGGTTCGGGAGGGAGAATTCCTTCTCCCTCCCGGGGCCAACGAGAGCCACACCTGCCGCCGAAGAACCCGACCCAGCCGAGGGGTGTGTCAGCCCGCGCGCACTTCCAGCCCGCTCAGCCCAGCGCGCAGCACCTGCAGCAGGTCCGGCAGCATCAGGGCGACGCAGCCCGCGGTGGGGGCGTAGTCCGGCCGGGCGACGTGCAGGAAGATGGCGCTGCCGCGGCCGCGCACCACGGGCGCGTCGTTCCAGCCCAGCACCCCCACCACGTCGTAGAGCCCGTCGGTACGCCACAGCTCCTCGTGCCGGCCGGGGTAGGGCAGGGACACGGGGCGGTTGTAGGCGGGGTCGGCGGGGTCGTCGCACCAGCCATCGGCCGGGCCGATCGGCTCCAGCGGCACGGCGCAGGGCGGCGGCGCCAGCCGGTCGGCCCGGAACAGCACCCGGCGCAGCGGCAGCGGCCCGAAGGGGGTGGCGCCGTCGCCCTCCGCCTTTTCCGCCCGCACCCCGCCACGGCCGAGGGCACAGCGATACACCTCCCGCCCCAGCATCAGGTGGCCGGTGGCGCCGGCCGGAACCACGGTGCCGATCATCCCAGCAGGTGCCCGAAGCGCAGCGCCTTGGTACTGAGATAGCCGTCATTCACCCCGTTGGCCGCGAAGCGATGCGGCTCCCGCGCCGTGACGGTGATGCCGCAGGCGGCCAGGGCGGACACCTTGTCGGGGTTGTTGGTCAGCAGCCGCACCTGCGGGATGGCCAGCGCCCGCAGCATCTCCGCCGCCACCAGGAAGTTCCGCTCGTCGGCGCCGTAGCCCAGCGCCCGGTTGGCATCCAGCGTGTCCAGCCCGGTATCCTGCAGCGCGTAGGCCCGCAGCTTGTTCACCAGCCCGATGCCGCGCCCTTCCTGCGCCAAGTACAGCAGCACCCCCGTGCCCTCGGTCGCCATGCGGGCCAGGGCGCCGCGCAGCTGCGGGCCGCAGTCGCAGCGCAGGCTGCCCAGCAGGTCGCCGGTGAAGCATTCCGAATGCACCCGGCACAGCGGCGCCTTGCCGGAGGCCGCCAGCGCTTCCGGCTCCCCCACCAGGATCGCGAGGTGCTCGATGCCGCCATCCGCCGCTCGGAAGGCGACGATGCGGGCATCCGGCGCGTCCTCCAGCGGCACACGGGCCTCGGCCACCCGGGCCAGGGTGGCGGCGGCCGTGGCGGGATAGGCGAGGATGTCTGCCACCGGAACCTCCAGCACGCCGGGCGGGGCCTGCCGCGCCGGGGCGGCCACCAGGGCCGGCAGCAGCCGCGCCAGCTTGGCCAGGGCGATCGCCGCTTCCGCCAGGGGCGGCGCGGCCACCCGTGGCGCGGGGTCGGGCAGCAGCCGCTCGATCGTGGGATCGGCCAGGGCGCGCAGCGCGGCGGGGTCCAGCAGGGCGGGGGAGGCACGCAGCGCCACGGCTTCAGCGTCGGGGAGGGCGCTGGGAAAGGGGCTGGCCGCGGCGCGCGAGGGCGCCAGCAGGATCACCGCCGGTCCCGCCGCGGCGGCCGAGAGCTCCGCCAGTCCCCGCGCGGACACGGTTTCCGCCGCCGCCAACAGCAGCCCCGCGCCCGCCTGGCCGCGCAGCAGCACGGGCGTGCCCCGGCGCAGCTCGCCCAGGGCGCGATGCACCCCGCGCAAGGCCAGGGCCGCCGCGCCGGGCACCGGCAGGCCGGCCTCCGTGGAAGGGCGGATCGCCCCGTCGGCCATGCCGTTCATCGTGACAGCGTCCCCATAATTCTTGTCGCTCGCAGAAGCGTGAGAAATGTGGCCCCGCGACGGCGAAAGCCACCCTCCCTATGTTGGTGATCACGGGCTCGCGAACCAAATTCTGTCGCGAAGCTTGCGGATGGCGGCCCGAACCGCCAGAATCATAGGAATTTCCATACGGATCTCGGGAACTTCCTGGGTTCCCAATCGCTAGAGGATGGCATGTCCGGTCCCAGGCCAATCCTGATCGTCGATGACGACGCGGCGCTGCGCGCGACGCTCGCGGAACAGTTGTCGCTTGAAGGTGAGTTTTCGTCCCAGGAAGCCGAATCGGCCGAGGAGGGGAGCCGTCTCCTCCTGGAGGCCGGTGCGCGCTACGACGCGGTGCTGCTGGATATCGGCCTGCCCGATGGCGACGGCCGCGACCTTTGCGCCCGCCTGCGGCGGGAGGGGCTGCGCATCCCCGTGATCATGTTGACGGGCGTGGACGGCGAGGCCGACGTGGTGCGCGGCCTGGATGCCGGGGCCAACGACTACATCGCCAAGCCCTTTCGCATCAACGAGTTGCTGGCTCGCCTGCGCGCCCAGCTGCGCGTCTTCGACAACAGCGAGGACGCGGTGTTTATCGTCGGGCCCTACACCTTCCGCCCGGCCTCCAAGGTGCTGCAGGACCCGGTCAAGAACCGGCGCATCCGGCTGACCGAGAAGGAATGCTCCATCCTGAAGTTCCTGTACCGGGCCAGCGGGCGGCCGGTGGGGCGGCAGGTGCTGCTGAACGAGGTCTGGGGCTACAACGCCGCGGTGACCACACACACGCTGGAAACCCATATCTACCGTCTCCGCCAGAAGATCGAGCAGGACCCGGCCAATGCCTCCCTGCTGCTGACCGAGGGTGGCGGCTACCGGCTGGACCCCACGGCGGGCCGCGTCGCGGCCTGAGGTCCGGATTTTTGGGGATGAGCGCCGGCTCCTCCCCGAAACTTTTCCCAGGATGCCATCGGTCCTTTCATTGGCGTCACGGTGTCGCCGTCAGGCCGGCTCCGCGAAACGTGCGAAATCCCGGCTCAATCGTTCGTAGATTTCCCGCTTGAACGGTACGGCCAGGGCCGGGAGTTCGCCCAGCGGCACCCAGCGCCAGGCATCGAACTCCGGGTGCGGGTCGGCATCCAGCCGGATTTCGGAGTCTTCCCCCAGGAACCGGAGCGCGAACCAGCGCTGCTTCTGCCCGCGCCAGCGCCCACCCCACACCACCCCGATCAGGTGGTCCGGCAGGTCGTAGGTCAGCCAGGCATCGTGCTCGGCCAGGATTTCCACCCGATCCGTGCCGATCTCCTCCAGCACCTCGCGCAGCACGGCGGCGCGCGCGTCTTCGCCCTCGTCCAGCCCGCCCTGCGGCAGCTGCCAGGCCCCGCCCGCGGCTTCCCCCCGCGGCTGGTCGGCGCGCCGGGCTACCAGCACCAGCCCATCGGCATTGAACACCACGGCGCCGACATTGGGCCGGTAGGGCAGGTCACTCATGCCGCATGATCTCCTGGCGCAGGTCCCGGCGCCCTAGGGGCGCCCTTCGAGGCGGGCCTCGCCGCGCCCATCCGGCCGCGCGTCGCCGCGGCCCTCGGACCGTGCTTCCCCGCGCCCCTCCGGGCGGGCATCCCCGCGCCCTTCCGGGCGACGGATCAGCGCCGTGACGGGGGCCAGCACGAGGCCGCGCGTTTCCAGCGCCGCCGCCCAGGCGGCGACGCGGTCCACCAGCACCGGCGACACGTCGCCCGCCAGGCCCAGGGCGGAGCCGCGCTCGATGGCCAACCGCTCCAGCTCCGCCAGCCGCCGCTCGATCTCGCCGCGGGTCGCGGGCTCGTCCAGCACCAGGTCGGCGTTGCGGCCCCAGGCGCGGTTGGGCGTGCCCGGCGGCAGCCCCGGACGCGGGTCGAGGTAGAGCAGCCCGCGATCCCGCAGCACGTCCTGCACCTCGCCCAGCATGGCCGGGATCTGGGCGAAGCGTTCGCCGCGCATCGGCCCCAGCGCCCCCACCGCCCCCACGTAGCCCTGCAGCCGCGACAGCACCCAGCCGAGCCGGTCGGCATTCTCCGCCGGCGTCCGCGTGGTCAGCAGCGCCTGTTCCCCGGGGTCGTTCATCGGAAAGCCCGCGGGCTCCAGCGGCAGGGCGATCAGCAACTCCATGCCGCGGGCGCGGGCGCGCTCGGCCAGCGGCTCGGGGCGCAGGGCGTAGGGGGAGAAGGCCAGGGCGGTGGCGGCCGGCAGGCGCCGGATCGCTTCCTCGCTCAGCGCCGCGTTCAGCCCCAGCCCGCCCACCACCAGCCCGATCCGCGGGCGCGTGTCGTCGCGCGCGAAGGCGCGGGCATAGGCGCGGATGGAAGTGCGACCATCCGTCCCCACCCGCGGCAGCGTGCCGTAGCGCGTGGCGTCGAGCAGGGCGGGATCGGGCGGCGGGATCGGCCCGGCCACCACGCCGGGCGGGCGCGGGGCGGGCAGGGGCGGCGGTAGCGGCGCGGCGGGCAGGGGGGCGGGGGGCGCCGCGACGGCCGATGCCGCGGCGGTTTCGGCGGGCACCGGGGGCGGTGCCGCCGGTGCGGGCAGGGCGGCGACGGGTTCCGGCGCCGGCACAGCCGGGGGCAGCGTGTTGGGCGGTTCCTCCGCCGCAGCGGACGCTGCCGCCAGCGACGCGTCTTCCCGCACGGGCGGGCCGAGATAGGCCAGCGTTCCCGCCCCGGCGCCCAGGATCAGCAGCACCGCCAGCCAGAACCAGCCCAGCCGCCGCCAGCCGGGATGCCGCCGCGGCGCGGCGCCGTCCGGTTCGCCGGGGGGCGTGGCGTCGTCCGCCGCGCCCCCGTCCGGGTGCGGCCCCGGCTGCGCCGACCGGGCGCCCACCCTCGCGGTTTCTGCGCCGCGACTACTGGCGGCTGGCGCGACGCTGGGGCTGCTGCGGCTGGGCCGCTAGGCCCCGCACCAGCACCAGCCCCTGCTGCAGCTGGAAGTCGGTTTCCGGCTTGGTGAGGTCGAAGGCCGGCTGGTCCTCCGGCGGCAGGCGCTGGATGCGCTCGCTCAGCCCGGCGGGCAGGTTCAGCGGCGGCAGCGCCACCGCCGGCCGGTTCTGCGCGCCCGCCCCGGCGCCCGTGCCGGGGGCGCTGCTGCCCGTCCCGGCGCCGTCGTTGCGCAGCGCCCGGCGCAGGTCGGCCTCGCGGTCGCGCCCGGCGGTGTCCTGGCGCTGCGCCAGCACCTCCACGTCCGGCTCGATGCCAGTGGCCTGGATGGAGCGGCCCGAGGGCGTGTAGTAGCGCGCCGTGGTCAGCCGGATGGCGCCGTTGCCCGGCAGCGGCATCACCGTCTGCACGGAGCCCTTGCCGAAGGACTTCACCCCCAGCACCACGGCGCGGCGATGGTCCTGCAGCGCGCCCGCCACGATCTCGGAGGCCGAGGCGGAGCCGCCGTTGATCAGCACCACCACCGGCAGGTTCTGCGCGATGTCGCCGGCGCGGGCGTTCCAGCGCTGCGCGTCCTCCGCCCGCCGGGCGCGGGTGGACACGATCTCACCCTGCTCCAGGAAGTCGTCGGACACCTGGATCGCCTGGTCCAGCAACCCGCCGGGGTTGTTTCGCAGATCCAGGATCACGCCCTTCAGCCCGCCCGTGGCCTGGGAACGCAGCTGCGTCATGGCCCGCCGCAGGCCGGTTTCGGTCTGCTCGTTGAAGGAGGTCATGCGGATATAGGCGATGTCGTTGCCTTCCAGCCGGGCGCGCACGACCTGGGGCCGGATCACCTCGCGGGTCAGGCTGACCTCGATCGGGGTTGGCGTGCCTTCGCGCCGGATGGTCAGGCGGATGGAGGAGCCGCGCTCGCCGCGCATCTGCTCCACCGCTTCCTGCAGGGTCATGCCCTGCACGGAGGTGCCGTTCAGGTTGGTGATGAGGTCGCCGGGCTTGATGCCCGCCCGCGCCGCGGGGGTGTCGTCGATCGGCGAGATCACCTTGACGTAGCCGGCCTCCTGGCTGACCTCGATGCCCAGGCCGCCGAACTCGCCGCGCGTCTGCACCTGCATGTCGCGGAAGGATCGCGCGTTCATGTAGGAGGAATGCGGGTCCAGCCCCTGCAGCATGCCGTTGATCGCGTTCTCGATCACGTCGCGGTCGTTGACCGGCTCGACATACTCGGCCCGCACCCGCTCGAACACGTCGCCGAACAGGTTCAGCAGCCGGTAGGTTTCCGCCCGTCCCCCGTCCTGGGCCAGGGCCGACATCACGGGCGATGTCAGCAGGGGGCCGCAAACCGCCCCCGCCGCGAAGGCAGCCGCCACGCCTGCCACTGTCCGGACCTTGTGCCGCATGCGCCGCACGCTCCTCGACCCAAAAGGGGATTGCCGCATCCGCGTTACCCCAGTTACCCCGCCAGGGCCAACCAGGGACGCGGATTCACCGCCCGCCCGCCGCGCCGCAGCTCGACGTACAAGGAAGCCCGCCCGGACCCGGGCGTGCCGAGCAGGCCGACCGCTTCCCCCGCCGCGAGGCGCTGCCCCACCGCGGTGTCCAGGCGATCGAGCCCGGCCAGCACGATATGATATCCGCCGCCGCAATCCACGATCAACAGCCGGCCATAGGAACGAAATGTATCAGCGAAGGCGACCCGGCCGGCGCAGGGGCTGACCACCCGGGCGCCGGGGGGCGCGGACCAGGTCTGGCCCTGGGCGCCGCCCTCGCCGAACTCGGTGCTGACGCGCCCGGCCACGGGGGACGCCCGGCCGCGCCCGGCGGCCAGGGGGGCGCCGCCGCCGGGGGCCGCGGCCAGTTGTTCCTCGCGCTCCGGCCGCGTCCGGGGCTGCTCCTCCCGGCCACGGGCCGCCTGTTCCTCGCGCGCGGCGCGTTCCGCCCGGGCGCGCTCTTCCCGGGCCTCGCGGGCGGCTTCCTCGCGCTCCTCGCGGGCGCGGCGGGCGGCCTCGGCGCGGGCTTCGCGTTCCAGCTGCGCCAGTGCCTGCCGCAGATCGGTGGCGCGCGACACCGCGGCGGTGGCCCGGCGGGCGGCCGCGGCTTCCGCCGCCGCGGCCCCGGCACGGGCGGCGCGTGCCTCGGCCAGCCCGGCTTCCACTGCGGCCGCGGCGTTGCGGGCCACGGCCCGGGCGGCGCCCAGGGCTTCGCGCTCCCCCCGGGCACGCTCGGCGGCGGCGGCGGCGGCCTCGGAGGAGGCGCGAAAGGCGGCGGCTTCCTCCGCCAGGTGCCGGCCCAGGCCGCGCAGCACCAGGGCGCCGCGCAGCGCGTCCTCCGGCGGCACGGGCAGGGCCAGCAGGGTTTCCGCCGGCCAGGCCGACAGGCGCCGCATCGCCGGCAGCAGCGGCACCAGCGCCGCGGCGCGGGCGGCCAGCGCGGCCTGGGCCGCCTCGTCCTCGGCCTGGGCGGCGTCCATGCGCGCCTGCGCCTCGTCGAGTGCCACCTCCGCCGCCACGGCGCGGCGCCCGGCCTCGGCCCGCTGCACGGCCAGCCGGGATTCGCGCGCCCCGGCCTCGCGCGTGGCGCGGGACGCGGCCTGGGCGGCGGCGCGGGCCTCGAAGGCGCCGCGCTCGGCCGCCCGCAGGTCGTTGGCGGATGGCGCCTGCGCCTGCACGCCCACTGGCGCCAGCGCCAGCAGCAGCCCCGCGGCCGCGCGCCCCGGTCTCACCCGGTGGGCTGGCCGGGCAGGCGGAGCAGGCTGCGCCCGGTCATCGCCGCCGGCTGCGGCACGCCCAGCAGCGCCAGCAGCGTGGGTGCCAGGTCGGCCAGCCGCCCTTCCGCCAGGGTCGCGCCCGGCGGGCCGCCCAGCAGCACCACGGGCACCGGGTTGGTGGTGTGGGCGGTGTGCGGGCCGCCGGTGACGGGGTCGCGCATCAGCTCGGCATTGCCGTGGTCGGCGGTGACCAGCAGGGCGCCGCCGGTGTCGCGGATGGCGGCGGCGAGGAGGGCCAAGCCGCGATCGGCCGCCTCGCAGGCCTTGATGGCGGCGGCCAGGCTGCCGGTGTGGCCGACCATGTCGGCATTGGCGAAGTTCAGAACGATCAGGTCGTATTGCTGACCCCGGATCGCCGCCTCGGCCTTGGCGGCCAGTTCCGGCTCCGACATCTCGGGCTGCAGGTCGTAGGTGGCGACCTTGGGGGAGGGCACCATCACCCGCTCCTCGCCGGGGAAGGGCACCTCCACGCCGCCGTTCAGGAAGTAGGTGACGTGCGGGTACTTCTCCGTTTCGGCCATGCGCAGCTGGGTCAGGCCGGCGGCCGACACCACGCTTCCCAGGATGTCGTGCAGGCTTTCCGGGGGGAACAGCGTCGCCAGGAAGGCGTCGAGATGGGTGGAATACTGCGTCATGCCCGCCGCCCCCACCAGCGCCGGCACCCGGGGGGCCGCGCCCGGCAAGGCCCCGGTGGCCTGGCGGGAAAAGCCCGCGAAGTCCGGGTCCAGGATGGCCTCCATGATTTCCCGCACCCGGTCGGCGCGGAAGTTGAAGCACAGCAGCCCGTCGCCATCCCGCATCCCGGTATAGCCGCCCACCACGGCGGGGGGGAGGAACTCGTCCGTCACGTCGCGGGCATGCGCCGCGGCCACCGCACCGGCGGCGCTGGCGGCGTGCGCGCCCTCGCCCAGCACCATGGCGCGCCAGGCTTGGCTCACCCGGTCCCAGCGGTTGTCGCGGTCCATGGCGAAGTAGCGCCCGGCGATCGTGGCCACCGCCGCGCCGCGCGGCAGCTGCGCCTCGAAGCTGGACAGGTATCCCGGCGCCGCGCGCGGCGGCGTGTCTCGCCCGTCGGTCCACAGGTGGATGGCCACCGGCACGCCGGTTTCGGCGAAGAACTGCGCGAGCGCCAGGCCGTGGTCCTGGTGGCTGTGCACCCCGCCGGGCGACAGCAGCCCGCACAGGTGCAGCGTGCCGCCCGAGTTGCGCAGCCGGCTGACCAGGTTCCGCACCGCCGGCAGCCGGGCGATGGAGCCGTCCCGCACCGCCGCGGTGATGCGCGGCAGGTCCTGCATCACCACCCGGCCGGCGCCGATGTTGAGGTGTCCGACCTCGGAATTGCCCATCTGCCCGTCCGGCAGGCCGACATCCCCGCCGGAGGTATGGAGGAAGTTGTGCGGCTGCGTGGCCCAGAGCGTATCGAAGCAGGGCGTATCGGCCTGCCGCACGGCGTTGTCGGCCACCTCCTCCCGCCAGCCCCAGCCGTCGAGGATCACCAGCATGACGGGCTTGGGGTGGGGCATGAAGGGGCGCCTCGGTGTCGGGGATGGAAACGGGCGATGGGCTTAGCGCCGCCGTGCCCATCCCGCCAGCATCGCCGTGCTCCGCGGGCGCGGTGTGCCGGCGGCCGAAACCGCGCGGGCCCGGCGGTTCAGTGCGCCGCCAGGCGCCCCGGCCCGGCGCGGAATTCCTGCAGGACGCGGCGCAGGGCTTCCGCCGGCTCGGCCACCTCCGGCCGGCGGGCCAGCCAATGGTCCAGCCGCGCCCGGAACTCCGGCGCCCCGCTTTCCGGCGGGTCCAGCAGCCGCTCCACCGTGTCGACCTGCGGCTCCAGCATCGCCGGTGTCGGCACCGCGCCCTTGGCGCCCATCTCGTCCAGCGCCGCCATGGTCTGGCTCAGCGGCCGCAGCCAGGCGAAGCGCGGGTCCTGCATCACCGCGGCGAGCAGGGCATAGGGGTTGCCGGTCAGCCCGGCCTCCGCCGCTTCGGCGTTCAGCAGCACCCGGTGTAGCACGCCTAGCGCCTGCGACAGGCGGCGGTGCGGACGGTCGGGCGGGGTGGCGGGGGTGGTCGGCATCCCTGGTTTCTTCCCTGCGCGGCGGTTTCCGCGGCGGTTTGGGGCGCCGCCCCGCCCCATGCAAGCCCGGAAGGGACGGGCCGGGCCGCCGGGGCAGGCCGTGCGGCCGGGTTTCCAGGGCCGGCCGGCCAGGGCCAGCTGCCCAGGGCAGGGCGTTTCAGGGTATGGCGTCCAGGGCCGGCGGCCCACGGCCAGCCGCTCAGGGCAGGGCGCGGAGCTGCTGTTCCACGGCGGCGCGCCAGGGCGCATCGGGCGTGCTGTCGGCCAGCAGCGCCCGCCAGGCGGCGCGGCCATTCTCCACCTGCCCGGCGCGAATGGCGGCCAGCCCCGCGAGGTAGCGCAGCCGGGGCTGGGCGGGGTCGGCCTCCAGCGCGCGCGCCAGCAGCGCCGCGGCCGAGGCGTTCTCGCCGCGCTCCAGCTCCAGCTCCGCCGTGTCGGCGGCCAGGGCCGGCTCGAAGCGCTGCGCCAGCGCCCGCTTCCAGGCCTCGGCCGCTTCCGCGAGGCGGCCGCGCTGCCGCTCGGCATTGCCCAGCAGCAGCCAGCCCTGCCGCGCCGTGGGCGTGGCGGGGTCGAGGGATTCCACCCGCGCCCGCAGCTGCGCCAGCAGCGCCTCTTCCCGCGCCGCGGCCGCCATGCGCTCGGCGAAGGGGGCGTCGGGCAGGCCGGGCGAGCCCTTCCACAGGTACAGGCCCAGCGCCCCGGCCGGCACCAGCAGCAGCACCAGCAGCAGCGCCGCGAGGCCGCCGGCCTGCCGCGGCGCTGCGTCGGGACCGGCCGCCAGCACCCGGCGCTGCACTTCCAGCAGCGCCGCGGCATGCGTTTCGGGCTCCAGGCGGCCTTCCGCCAGCTGCCCGTCCAGCTCGGCCCGCTGGGCGCGGTACAGCGCCAGGTCGGCTTCGCGCCGGCCGCGCAGCCGCACCGGGCGCGCCAGCGTCACCGCCAGCGGCAGCAGGCAGAACAGCACCAGCGCCAGGAGGAACAGCCAGTTCATCGCGCCGCGCCGCCCGGGGTCCCGTCGCCGGGGCCGTCCAGCGCGGCCAGGGTCGCCCGCTCGGCCTCCGTCAGGGCCGGCAGCTCCGCCGGGCGGCGCCGGCGCAGCAGCAGCACCGTGCCCCCGGCCAGCAGCAGCACCAGCACGGGGGTGGCCCAGAGCAGGGCGGTGGCGGCGTTGAAGGGCGGCCGCAGCAGCACGAAATCGCCGTAGCGGGCATGCACGAAGTCGCGCACCTCCGTGTCGGAGCGGCCGGCGGCGATCTGCTCGCGCACGATGCCGCGCAGCTGCTTCGCGAGGTCGGCGTCGCTGTCCTCGATGGACTGGTTCTGGCAGACCATGCAGCGCAGGTCGCGGCCGATCCCCCGGGCGCGTTCTTCCTGGGCGGGGTCGGGCAGCAGCTCGTCCGGGCTGCTCACCGCCAGCGCCGGGCCGGCTGCCAGCAGGGCGAGCAGGGCGCCGAAGGCGAGGTTGCGAAGGCCGGGGGAGTGAACTCCCCCGGACCCCCTCCTTTTTTCGGGAGTCTGAGGAGCGCCCGCGACCACCGGTGCACCCGAAAACTCACGAAAATAGAAGGGGGTCCGGGGGGATACTTCCCCCCGGCTGCCTTTCTCCAGCAGGTCCCGCCACCTCACCGCAACCACGCCCCGCTCAAGCGGCGTAGCGGCGCAGCAGCGGCTGCAGGTCGCGCGTCACCACCTCGGGCGTCACCGGCCCGGCCCAGCGCCAGCGGATCACGCCGCGCCCGTCGAGGAGGTAGGTTTCCGGCACGCCGTAGACGCCCCACTCGATCCCCACCCGTCCGGTGGCGTCCGCCCCCAGCCGGGCATAGGGGTTGCCGCGCCGCGCCAGGAAGCCCGCCGCGTCGGCCGGCTTGTCCTTGTAGTTGATGCCCAGCACCGGCACGCCGTCGCGGGCGAGCGCCATCAGCTGCGGATGCTCGATGGTGCAGGGTACGCACCAGGAGGCCCAGAAATTCACCAGCACCGGCCGCCCTGGGGCGCGCAGCTGCTCGATCGGCAGGGGCGGGATGTCCAGCCCGGCCACCTCCGTCAGCGGCAGGGTCGGCACCGGCTGCCCCAGCAGCGCCGAGGGCACGCCGGTCGGGTCGTAGGACCCGTCCCGCAGCCCCCGCAGCATGCCGTAGAAGCCGGCCCCGGCGGCGGCCGTCAGCCCCAGCGGCAGCAGCAGCAAGGCACGGCGGCGGCTCATGCCGGCACCGTGCCCGGCGCCCGCTTGCTCGCCGGCGCCGCCACCCGCGCCCGTCGGTCGGACAAGGACAGCGCCCCGCCCAGCGCCATCACGATCGCCCCCAGCCAGATCCAGGGTGCCAGGGGGTTGTGGTGGATGCGGAACACGGCGCGGTTCATCCCCTCCTCGCCCAGCACGACGTAGAGGTCGGCCAGCCCGGTGGTGTGGATCGCGGCCTCGGAGGTCGTGGTGCGGGCGAGGGGGAAGAAGCGCCGCTCCGGATGCATCGCCGTCACCGGCTGCCCGCCCCGAGTCACCTCCACCGTGGCGCGCCGGGCGGTCCAGTTCGGGCCGACCACGTCGCGCACCTCCGTCAGCTTCCACTCGTAGCCCGCCAGCGTGGTGGAGCCGCCCGGCTGCAGCGCCACCAGCCGGTCGGTGGCCAGCCCCATCCCCGCCAGCCCCAGCAGCGTCACCCCCAGCCCGGCATGCGCCACGGCGCCGCCCCAGGCGGAGCGCGGCAGCGCCCAGGCCCGGCCCAGCGCCGCGCGCGGCCGGCTCCAGAGCGCGATCCGCCCGGCGATGTCCGTGATCGCGCCACCGATCAGCCAAGTCGCGGCGGCGAAGCCCAGCGCCGGCCCGATCCGCGCCCCGGCGATGGTCAGGCACAGCAGGAAGCCGCCCAGCGCCAGCAAGGCCGCCCACCACAGGCGCTGGATCACCGGCCACAGCCGGGCGCGCTTCCAGGACAGCAGCGGCCCGGCTGCGGTGGCAGCCACCAGCGGCACGAAGAGCGGCAGGATGGCGGAATTGAAGAAGGGCGGCCCCACCGAGATCTTCGCTTTCAGCACGAGGTCGGCGAACATCGGGTACAGCGTGCCCACCAGCACCACCGCGGCGATGGAGCAGAGCAGCAGGTTGTTCAGCACCAGCGCGCCCTCGCGCGACAGCGGCGCGAAGCGCCCCGCCGGCGCCATGGCCGGCGCCCGCCAGGCAAACAGCGCCAGCGCGCCGCCGAGATAGAAGACCAGCAGCCCCAGGATGAAGATCCCGCGCTCCGGGTCATTGGCGAAGGCGTGCACGGAATTCAGCACGCCCGAGCGCACCAGGAAGGTGCCCAGCAAGGACATGCCGAAGGCCAGGATGGCCAGCAGCACGGCCCAGATCTTCAGCGCCTCGCGCTTTTCCACCACCACGGCGGAATGCAGCAGCGCCGTGCCGGCCAGCCACGGCATCAGCGAGGCATTCTCCACCGGGTCCCAGAACCAGTAGCCGCCCCAGCCCAGCTCGTAGTAGGCCCACCAGGAACCCAGGGCGATGCCGACGCTCAGGAAGCTCCAGGCCGCCAGCGCCCAGGGGCGCACCCAGCGGCCCCAGGCGGCGTCCACCCGGCCCTCGATCAGCGCAGCCACGGCGAAGGCGAAGGTCACGGCGAAGCCGACATAGCCGGCGTAGAGCAGCGGCGGGTGGAAGGCGAGGCCGGGGTCCTGCAGCACCGGGTTCAGCCCCTGGCCGTCCATCGGCGGCGGCCAGATCCGGCCGAAGGGGTTGGAGGTGGCCAGGATGAACAGCAGGAAGCCCAGGCTGATCGCCCCCAGCACCCCCAGCACCCGCGCCCGCAGCGTCGCCGGCAGGTCACCGCCGAAACTCGCCACCGCGCCGGAACACAGGCCGAGGATCAGCACCCAGAGCACCATGGAACCCTCGTGGTTCCCCCAGGCGCCGGCCAGCTTGTAGAGCATCGGCTTGGCGGAATGGCTGTTGGCCACCACCGCCATCACCGAGGTGTCGTTGGCCGCGAAGCACCACAGCAGCGCCGCGAAGGCCGCCGCCACCGCCAGCAGCCCCGACAGGGCCAGGGCCGGGGCGGCGGCGATCAGCCGGGCTTCGCTGCGATGCGCGCCCAGCAGCGGCAGCACGGTTTGCGCGAGGGCGAGGACGCAGGCCAGCGCCAGGGCGAAATGGCCGAGTTCGGCGATCATGGGAAGGAAACCTCAGCCGCCCGACGGCGGCGTGGCGGAGGCCTGGGGGGACAGGGTGTTCCAGGATGCCGGGGGAGGTGGTGCCCCGGTCTCGGGCTGCCAATGGCCGGACCGCTTCAGCGCGTCGGCGACCTCGGGCGGCATGTAGCTCTCGTCGTGCTTGGCCAGCACCTCGGAGGCGCGAAACACGCCGTCGGGGCCCAGCTTGCCCAGCGTCACCACGCCCTGGCCCTCGCGGAACAGGTCCGGCAGCACGCCCACGAAGGTCACCGGCACGGCGTGCGGCCCGTCGGTGACGCGGAAGCGCGCTTCCGGCCGGCCATCGGGGGCGTTGTCGCGCACCACGCTGCCGTTCTCCACCAGGCCGCCCAGGCGGAAGGCGCGCTCGGGACCGGGGGACTGCGCCACCACGTCGCTGGGCGAGCGGAAGAACACGAGGTTGTCGCTGAAGGCCGTCAGCGTCAGCGCCGCGGCCGAGCCCAGACCCAGGGCGCAGAGGCCCAGCACCCACATCCGGCGCCGCTTGCGGGACAGGCTCATGCGCCGCGCTCCGCCGGGCCGGTCCAGCCGGGCGACGCGTCCCGCACCGGGGCCCCGGCCGCGGCGCTGCGCCCCGCCGGCGCGTTCAGCGCTTCCAGCCGGGCCAGCCGCTTCCCGGCGCTGCGCTGCCGCCAGATCGCCTCGAGCGACAGCGCGCCCAGCAGCAGCGCGCCCGCGGCCCAGGCGAGGGATACGTGCACCCAGTGCAGGGTCATCGGGCTTCTCCGTCCAGGCGCCGGGCGCGGGACAGGGACAGCGTGCGCAGCCGCCGTTCCAGGATGGCGGCGCGGGTGCGGGTCAGCACGATCGCCGCGAAGAGCAGGGTGAAGCCCAGCGCGTTCACCAGCAGGGGATAGAGCAGGTCCACGTGCAGCCCCGGCGCCCCCAGCCGCGCCACCGAGGCCGGTTGGTGCAGCGTGTTCCACCAGTCCACCGAGAACTTCACCACCGGCAGGTTCACCGCCCCGGCCAGCGCCAGGATGGCCCCCATGCGGGCGCCGCGCTCCTCGTCCTCGAAGGCGCGCACCAGGAAGACGTGGCCGACCCAGAAGAAGAACAGCACCAGCACGGAGGTCAGCCGGGCGTCCCACACCCACCAAGTGCCCCACATCGGCCGCCCCCAGAGCGAGCCGGTCAGCAGGCACAGCCCGGTCACCGCCGCGCCCACCGGCGACAATTCCCGCGCCACCAGGTCCGCCAGCGGATGCCGCCACACCAGCGCGAAGACCGAGGCCACGGCGAGCGAGGCGTAGCCGCTCATCGCCAGCCAGGCCATCGGCACGTGGATGTACATGATCCGCACCGTTTCGCCCTGCTGCCAGTCCGGCGGCGACCAGACCAGCGCCCAGACGGTGCCCAGCGCCACGGTCAGGACCGCGGCAATCCACAGGGCCGGCGCCAGCCGGTCGGTCAGCCGCAGGAAGCGGCCGGGATTGGCGAAGCGGTGCCAGCTCGGGCGGCCCGAAGGGGCCTGCGCCGGGCGGCCCTGCGCGGTGCGATCCGACTGGCCCAGCGCCACGCCCGCCGCCACCCCATCCCGCGTCCGCAGCGCGGCCGCGCCGGCCGCCCCCGCCGGCAGCCGGGCCGCGGAACCGTCGGGGGACTCGTCGGGAAGCAGGGAACCGGCCGGGCTGGGAAAGGCGCTCACGCCCCATCTCTTAGGCCCGACCCGCCGCGGATTGAAGCGCCCGCGTATCCGGGGTTCAGTGCGCATCGATTCGTGAAAGGCGGAAACATGCTGTTCGTCATCCAGTGCGAGGACAAGCCGGACTCCCACGACCTCCGGCGCGACGTCCGCCCCACCCACCTGGAATGGCTGGAAGAACGCCTGGAGGACCTCGTGCTGGTCGGCCCGGCCATGGACGACGAGGGCCGCTCGATCGGCAGCCTTCTGGTGGTGAACAAGCCTGACCTGGAAGCCGCCCGCGCCTTTGCCGCCGCCGATCCCTACAACAAGGCCGGGCTCTTCGCCCGCACCTCCGTGCGGCCCTTCCGCACCGTGTACCAGGACGGCAAGAAGGTCGGCTGAGCGCTGCCGCCTTGAACCACTGGCTGGTGAAGAGCGAGCCGGACGCCTTTTCCTGGACGCAGCAGGTGGCGGCCGGGGTGGAGCCCTGGACGGGGGTGCGCAACGCCATGGCGGCGGGCTTCCTGCGCGCCATGGCGCTGGGCGACCGCGCCTTCTTCTACCATTCCAACATCGGCCGGGAGATCGTCGGCGTGGTGGAGGTGGCCCGCACCGCCTACCCCGACCCCACCGACGAGACCGGCCGCTGGGCCTGCGTAGACATGCGCGCCCTGGGCCCGGTGCCGCGCCCCGTGACCCTGGCCGCCATCAAGGCCGACCCCCGCTTCGCGCAGCTGGCGCTGGTGCGGATGTCCCGCCTGTCCGTGATGCCGGTTTCCGCCGAGCACTGGGCGATCCTGGCCGCCATGGCCGGCTGGGAAGATCCGGGCTGAGCAACCCGCCACCCACCCGGGCGCTGTGCCGGCTGGAAGAGATCCCAGACGGCGGCGCCCGCGGCTTCCCCCCGGCGCCCGGCGGCTTCACCGGCCTTTTCGCCCTCCGGCGCGGGGCGGAGGTGCTGGTCTATGTCAACAGCTGCCCGCATCTCGGCCTGCCGCTGGAACCCCTGCCGGACCGCTTCCTGGACCGTTCCGGCACCGCGGTGGTGTGCTCCACCCACGGGGCCCGCTTCCGCGTCGCGGACGGGTTCTGCGTGTCCGGCCCCTGTACCGGGGATTCACTGGAACGCGTGCCGGCGGAGCTGCGCGACGGGGTGATCCTGGTGCCCGAAACGGCCGGGCTGTAACGGCGCGGCACACCCGCCACGAAGCCGCCACGCCGGCCGCGCCACCGCCGCGATCGCCCGCGAGATACCTTCGCGCCGCCGAACCGGCGCCGTGCGGGCAGGGGCAAGCTGCTCCCCGTGGTCATCAGCCACAGGAGCCCAAGATGCACACCAGCTTTCGGTCCGTCCTGCTGCTTTCCGCCACCCTGCTCGGCACCGCCGGCGCAGCCCTTGCCCAGGGCGGCGTCGCCGCGGGTGCCACCGCCGGCGGCACCGGAACCGGCGCGACGCTCACCCCGCCCGCCGCCGCCGTCCCCGCGCTGCCGCACGCCGCCACGACGGCGCGGCCTGCCGCGGAGGCCACCACCGCCACCCCGGCCCAGCGTCCCGGCCTCGCCCGCTCCGGCGCGACGGAAACCGCTCCGGCGCCGCGGGCCGAGAACGCCCGGCCCGCCCAGCCCGGCCTCCCGGCAGCCGGTGCGGTGCAGCCCGGCGCCTCGGCCGGCGGCACCGCGCAACTCGGCACCGTCCAGCCCGGCAGCACGGCGTCTGCGCCGCGTAGCAGCGGGGCGACCGCCGGCGGCCGCGCCACGGCCGGCACCGCCCCGGCGGTGACACCCGACCGCGCCACGCTCCCGCAGCAGGGCGCGGCCGTGGTGCCGGCGGTTCCCGCCAAGCCCGCGACCCGCGTGAACTGACCCGGCTTCCCCGGTGGCGCCGTTTCGCCATCGGGGAACACGCTTCGCGGAACTGCCGCGGAACTGCCGCATTCCCACCCGTTCTTTGCCCGGCTTCCGGCGTTACGTCGCCAGCAAGCTGATTCGGAGGAGAGCCTTGCGAAAGTTACTCGTGATCATGGCCTTCGCGGCGCTGCTGGGAGCAGCCCCCGCACTGGCCCCCAGCGCCGAGGCCGCCGCGCCGGGGCTGGGCAGCGTGCCCGCCGCCGCGCCGGCGCCCGTGGCCGACGGGCTGCTGCAGCAGGTCCAGTATTACGGCCCGCCGCGCGGCTATTACCGCGGCCCGCCGCCGCGCCGCTGGCGTGGTCCGCCGCCGCGCTACTACCGGGGCCCGCCGCCGCGGTATTATCGCGGCCCGCCGCCGCGCTACTATCGCGGTCCGCCGCCGCGCCGCTACTACCGCTAGGCGCGAAGCGGCCGCAGGGCGGGTCCCCAACGGGGGCCCGCCGCTACGCTTGACGGCAGCAGTTCCGCGCGTTCCCCTTCGGCCCCAACGAGGCCGCCCCTGGGGAGAGAACGCGATGCCGGATGACAGCCTGATCGCGGTGAAGCCGGAGATCGCGGCCACCACCCGCGTGGACGCGGCACGACGCAACGCCATGGCCGAGGAGGCCGCCCGCGACCCGGAAAGCTTCTGGCGCGGCGAGATGCACCGCGTGGCCTGGATGCGCGAGCCGACGCGCATCAAGAACACCTCCTTCACCGGCGACGTGTCGATCCGCTGGTTCGAGGATGGCGAGCTCAACGCCTCCGTGTCCTGCCTCGACCGTCACCTCGACACGCGCGGCGACCAGGTCGCGCTGATCTGGGAAGGCGACGACCCCAACATCGATAGCACCGTCACCTATCGCCAGCTGCACGAGCGCGTGTGCCGCCTGGCCAACGCCATGCGCAGCCTCGGCGTCGGCAAGGGCGACCGCGTCACGATCTACCTGCCGATGATCGTGGAAGCGGCGGTGGCCATGCTGGCCTGCGCCCGCATCGGCGCCGTGCATTCCGTGGTGTTCGGCGGCTTCTCGGCCGAGAGCTTGGCCAGCCGCATCCAGGACTGCGAGAGCACGCTGCTGATCACCGCCGACGAGGGACGCCGCGGCGGCCGCAAGGTGCCGCTGAAAACCAACGCCGACGAGGCGCTGCGCTCCTGCCCGACACTGCGAAACGTGATCGTGGCGCGCAACACCGGCGGCACCGTGCCGATGCAGGACGGCCGCGACCTCTGGTGGGACGCGCTCTGCGACGCCGCCAGCCCGGATTGTCCGCCGGAGCCGATGAACGCGGAGGACCCGCTCTTCATCCTCTACACCTCCGGCTCCACCGGGAAGCCCAAGGGCGTGCTGCACACCACCGGCGGCTACATGGTCTGGGCCAGCTTCACCCACGAGCTGGTCTTCGACTACCGCCCCGGCGAGGTCTACTGGTGTACCGCCGATGTCGGCTGGGTCACCGGCCACACCTATATCGTCTACGGACCGCTGGCGAACGGCGCGACCTCTCTGATGTTCGAGGGCGTGCCCTCCTGGCCCGACAACGGCCGCTTCTGGCAGGTCATCGACAAGCACCAGGTTAACATCTTCTACACAGCCCCCACCGCCATCCGCGCGCTGATGCGCGACGGCGAGGCACCGGTGCGCAAGCATTCCCGCAAGTCGCTGCGCGTGCTGGGCAGCGTCGGCGAACCGATCAATCCCGAAGCCTGGCTCTGGTACTACCGCGTCGTCGGCGAGGAGCGCTGCCCGGTGGTGGACACCTGGTGGCAGACGGAAACCGGCGGCATCATGATCTCGCCCCTACCGGGCGCGGTGGACCAGAAGCCCGGCTCCGCCACCCTGCCGCTGCCCGGCGTGCAGCCGGCCCTGGTGGACAACGAGGGCAAGCGGCTGGACGGCGCCACCGAGGGCAACCTGGTGATCACCGACAGCTGGCCCGGCCAGATGCGCACGGTGTTCCGCGACCACCAGCGTTTCATCCAGACCTACTTCTCCTCCTTCCCCGGCACCTATTTCAGCGGCGACGGCGCGCGCCGTGACGAGGACGGCTACTGGTGGATCACCGGCCGGGTGGACGACGTGATCAACGTCTCCGGCCACCGCATGGGCACCGCCGAGATCGAGAGCGCCCTGGTCTCCCACCCCAAAGTGGCGGAAGCCGCGGTGGTCGGCATGCCGCACGACATCAAGGGCCAGGGCATCTACGCCTATGTCACCCTGATCGCCGGCGAGGAGCCCAACGAGCCGCTGCGCAAGGAGCTGGTGACCTGGGTGCGCAAGGAGATCGGCCCCTTCGCCGCGCCGGACGCGATCCAGTGGGCGCCGGGCCTGCCCAAGACGCGATCCGGCAAGATCATGCGCCGCATCCTGCGCAAGATCGCCGCCAACGAGGTGGACGGTTTGGGCGACACCTCCACCCTGGCCGACCCCACCGTGGTGGAGGAGCTGATCGAGAACCGGGTGGGCTGAGGCGGGGCGCCGATACCGTCGAGCCTTGGTTCCGGGTAGCTGGGGCCAGCAAGCCGGGGGGAAGTATCCCCCCGGACCCCCTTCTATTTTCGGGAGTTGGGGGTGCCTCAAAGGGCGCCCCCAAACTCCCGAAAGAAGGAGGGGGCCTGGGGGAGTTCACTCCCCCGGCCTTCGCCGCCCTCGCCAGGACCTCAGCCCCGCAGCCCGGCGCCACCCGAACCCGCGCCGCCGGCCGGCGTTGCATCCGGACGAACCCCGGAGACCGCCCGTGACCCAGCTGACTCTGTCCGACCTGTCGCAGCGCATGGCGCAGATCGACTTCGCCATGCTCTCGACCCGCGCCGAGAACGGCAACATCGCCGCCCGGCCGATGAGCAACAACGGCCAGGTCGCCTACGACGGCGACTCCTACTTCTTCGCGCTGGACACCACCCACACCGTCGGCGAGATCGAGCGCGACCCCAAGGTCGGCCTCACCTTCGCCGGCAACAAAGGCGCCTCGGGCCAGCCGCCGATCTTCATCGCGGTGGAAGGCACGGCCGAGCTGAGCCGCGACAAGGCGCGCTTCCAGGACCACTGGGACGCCGATCTCGACAACTGGTTCGAGCAGGGCGTCGACACGCCCGGCCTGGTGATGATCAAGGTCCACGCCACCCGCATCCATTACTGGGCCGGCAAGGACGAGGGCGAGCTGACGCCCTGAGTGAGGGCGCTCCCGGCCGGCTCAGCTCGTCAGGCAGGCGGCGTTGAGCAGGCCGGTGGCGATCGAGAGCGAAGCCTGCAGCACCGCGCCGGCACTTTCCCGCCGCTCCTCCATCGCCGCGCGCCAGTCCGGCACCAGCCGCGTCGTCGCCAGGAAGGCGGCGAGCTGCGCCAGCAGGGCCACCACGCTCCACACCACCGCGTCCAGCAGGTTGGCGGAGTTGGAGATGGCAGAGCCGATCGGCAGGGCGAAGCCCAGCACCGCCCCGCCCAGCTTGATCGCGGCCCCCGTGTTGCCGCCGCGGATCAGCGTGATCTCGGCGTGCGGGGTGATGCGCGCGTAGATCGCGATCGCCGCCCCCAGCAGCGCCAGCGCCGCGACGAAATGCGCCAGGAAGCCTGGCAGGGCGGCGAGGCTGGTCATGCTGCGGAAATCTCCCCTGCGGGCGTGAAGGCGTGCGGCACGAAGCGGCTGCTGTCGCGCGTCAGCGGCGTGTCATCCTCGCGGATGCCCAACCCGCAAGGGCGGCCGGCTACCAGCCAGCTGCCCAGCACGGGAAAGCGGCCGCCGAATTCCGGCAGCTCCGCCCAGCCCTGCCAGACCCGCGGCTGCTCGCCATAGGGGCCGGGGGTTTCCGTGCCGTCCGGCAGGCGCAGGTTGGCACCTTCGCGGCCCCAGAAGGGCTTGCCGATTTCCCGCCCGCCGCTGCGGCCGGGTCCCAGGAAGGCCGGCAGCAGGTTGGGGTGGCCGGGAAACATCTCCCACAACAGCGCCAGGAAGCCCTTGCTGGCCGGGATCATGCGCCAGGCCGGCTCGATCCAGCGGGTGCCGCCGGGCAGGAGGCCGCCGAACTCCTCGCGTATCAGCCAGTCCCAGGGGTACAGCTTGAAGCCCGCCTCCACCGGCCGCTCGCCGAGGTCGCGGAAGCCCCGGCCATTCCAGCCGATCTCGTCCATGAACAGGAAGGGCACCTCCAGCCCCGCCTGCGCCGCGGTGTCGCGCAGGTAGTCCACCGTGCCGCGATCCTCGTCGGAATCGCGGGCGCAGCAGAAATGCACGCGGCCCGGCAGCCGCATCGCCGGCCAGGCGGCCAGCAGCGCCTCGTGGATGGCGTTGAACTGGTCCATCTCCGGCCAGGTGCAGCGCAGCCATTCCCACTGCACCACCGCCGCCTCGAACAGCGCGGTGGGGGTGTCGGCATTGTATTCCAGCAGCAGCGGCGGGCCGCTGCCGTCCCAGCGCAGGTCCATGCGGCCGTACAGGCTGGGCTCGCCCTTCCGCCACGATGCGGCGGCCAGCGCCCAGGCGGCCTCGCCCAGCCCCAGCACCTCGCGCCGGTTCCAGCGCACGGCGTGGTCCACCGCGGCGCGGCACAGGCTCTCCAGCTCCGCCGTGACGTCGTCCAGCACGTCCACCTCGGCGGCGGTGAAGTGATAGGCGGCGCTCTCGTCCCAGTAGGGCTCGCCGGCGATCTCGGCGAAGCTGAAGCCCAGGGCCCGGGCGCGCTCGCGCCGGTCGGGTCGCGGCTCCTGCGGGATGCGCCACATCGCGCGGCTCAGCCGCCGCCGGAGAAGTGGCTGGCGGTGCTGCCGAAGCCGCCGCGCCGGCTGCTCCAGGACGACCAGCCATAGCCATGCGCGCCGGAACCCGAGGAGGACGAGGCCGAGCCGGAGGAACTGCCCTCGCAGACCTGGGCGGCATCCTTGGACCCGGCCGCGCGGGCGCGCTCGCAGGCCTCGCGGCGATCATCGCAGCCCCCGGCCAGCAGAAGCACCCCGCCGCCGAGCAGCACCAGCCGCAGTTCCGTCGCTCGCCGCATCGCGGGAAGCTTAGGAAAGAACAATCGGCGTGGCGAGCCCATCCGTGCGATTCCCGAACGATCCGGCCGCTGCGCCACCGGAACTGCTCGTCCACAGGGTGCCCTGCCGGCGCGGCCCTTTCACCCCGACCAGCGGCGGCCTGCTGCCGCAGCCTTCCTTTCGGCCGCTCCTCGGCGGAAGCCCGCCTATCTCCGCCATCGCGGCAGCAGCGCCAGCCCCACGCCGCCGCAGGCCAGGGTGGCCCCCACCACCTGCAGCGCCGTCAGCCGCTCGCCCAGGCCCAGCACCCCGCCGGCGATGGCGAAAGGTGGGATCAGCAGCAGCAGCGGCGTGACCCGCGGCACAGGATGCCGCCGCACCAGCCGCAGCCAGATCTGCCAGGTGATCACCCCGCCCACCAGCGCCACCCAGAACACGGCGATCCAGGCGGTCAGCGAGGCCTGCGCTACCGCCTGCGCCTGGTCGCGCTCCGCCACCAGGGACAGCAGCACCGCGGGCACCAGGGCGATCGGCGCCTGCCAGCCGTTCAGCGTGGCCGAGGGCACGGCCGGCAACCGGCGCACCGACACGTTGCCCGCCGCCAGGCACAGCGCCGAGGCCGCGATCAGCCCGGCCCCCAGCAGGAACGGCCCGCTGCCCCCGGCCGGCAACGCCGCCCCGGCGGCCGAGAGCAGCACCACCCCCGCGAAGGCCAGGGCCGTCCCGGCCAGGGCGCGCCGGCTCGGCGCCTCGCCCAGGGTGGCCCAGCCCAGCAGCAGCGCGAAGGGCACGTTGAGCTGGTACACCACCCCCGCCACCGCCGCGGGCACCAGCAGCAGCCCGAGATACAGCAGGCTGGAATGCACCGCCCCCGAGAGCACGCCCACCGCCGCCACGGTTTTCCACTGCCCACCGCGCGGCACCGGCACGAAGGGCAGCAGCACCGCCCCCACGATCACCCAGCGGATCGCCAGCATCAGGAAGGGTGGCAGTTCCGCCAGGGACAGCCGCACCGGCACGACCTGCGACCCCCAGACCGCCATCACGATGGTTCCGAGGAGGAGATCGCGAGGCGGCATGCAGGGCAGCATGCCTGCCCCATCCGGGAGCGTCGAGGCGCGGAAGCCCGCGCTACCCACCCCCTGCGGCATGCCGGCCGCGCGTGCCGCGCCGGTTGCGCCCTGTTCGCGAAGCGGCAGCATGGCTCACCCCGGCCACCGCAGCGGGGCAGCAAGGGCCCGGCCCCGGGACATCTCCGCCCCGCTACGCGACTCGGCGTCCGACTCGATCGTCAGGAGAACGATTCGCCGAACGCAGCGCGAACGAGTCGCACCGTGAATAGCCTGCGATCAATCACTTGCCCCGAGTCGCGCGAACAGAGCACGCCGGCGTGAAGCCTGCCAGCACCACAAGCCCTCGTGGCGACTCGGCGTTCCGAGCCACCAGCGCGTTCGCAAGCGTTCCCTGTAACCGAATCGGAGGCTCCCGCGTTGCGCCCAGCTCGCCGGGACGACTCGGCGGGCAGCGCGACGCCGAACCGGGCCTCAGAAGTCGCTGACGCGGCCCTTGCGTTCCCAATCGCCGTAGCGCGTCGGCTCCGGGCCGGACGGCCCGCCCACCTCGCCCGGCACCGGCTTGGGCAGGGGCGGGTTGGCGGAACGCGACGCGGCGTCCGGGGGAGCCTGGTTTTCGGGAACCGGCGTGGCGGTCGGGGCAGGGGGGGAGGAGGTCTTTTCCGTCATGCCTCCCCATCTGGGGTGCGGCAGCGACAGGAGGAACCGCTCATGGCCGGCACATTGCGCACCACAGTCCTGCTCGCCGGGCTAACGGCGCTGTTCGCCGGGGTCGGCTTCGTGCTGGGCGGCCGCGGCGGCATGCTGGTGGCGCTGCTGGTAGCGGCGGCCACCAACCTCTGGGCCTGGTGGAATAGCGGCGCCGCCGTGTTGCGCATGCACGACGCCCGGCCCCTCGGCCCGGCCGAGGCGCCGGAGCTGTTCCGCCTCGTGCAGCAGCTGGCCGACCGCGCCGGCCTGCCGATGCCCGCGCTCTATCTGCTGCACGAAGCCCAGCCCAACGCCTTCGCCACCGGCCGCGACCCGCAGCACGCCGCGGTGGCCGTCACCGCCGGCCTGCTGGACCAGCTGACGCCCGAGGAGGTGGCCGGCGTCGTGGCGCACGAGCTGGCGCATATCCGCAACCGCGACACGCTGATCATGACGGTGACGGCCTGCCTGGGCGGCGCCATCGGCATGCTGGCGCAGTTCGGCATGGTGTTCGGCGGCTCCCGCGACGGCCGCGGCAACCCGGTCGCCACGCTGCTGGCCGTGCTGGTGGCCCCTTTCGCGGCGATGCTGGTGCAGATGTCCATCAGCCGTTCGCGCGAATACGAGGCCGACCGCGTTGGCGCCGCCATCGCCGGCGGCCCGCAAGGGCTGGCCAGTGCCCTGCTGCGCCTGGAAGACGCGCGCCACGCCCTGCCCAACGCCGCCGCCGAGGCCAACCCGGCCACGGCGCACCTGTTCATCACCAACCCCCTGTCTCGGGGCGGCATGGACAACCTCTTCTCCACCCACCCCAGCACCGCCAACCGGGTGCGCGCGCTGCTCGGCACCGACAGCCCCGCGCCCGTCCCACCGTCGCGCCGCCCCTCCGGCCCCTGGTCCCGCAGCACCCCACCCCCGGCCCGCCGCGGACCCTGGGGTTAGGCACCGGTCCGCCCAGGATCTGCGGTCCCGGTGGCTGCGGTTGGTCTTTGGTGTTCGGGCGTTGGCCAGGGGCGCTGCCCCTGGACCCCAGGGCAAAGGCGAAGCCTTTGTCCCGAGCCGGGGAGTTTAAACTCCCCGGACCCCGCGTTGAGTGCCTCCGGCGGGGGCGGGTTGGCACGCGCTGTCTCCGATGACCGCCGGTGGCCATTCCGCCCCCGCCGGAGGCACTCATGAGGTCCAGGAGCCTAAGCTCCTGGCGGGGTGTCCAGAGGGGCAGAGCCCCTCTGGCCCAGGCATGAACGCCCAAGCACCACCCGCGGCCACTGGACCCGGACTCCCACGCCGACCAGCACCGGCATCCCCGTGGGCTCAGTCGGCCGCGGCCTGGTCCGGGGCGGTGGTCACGGGGTCCTCGGGGGTGCCGGGGGCCTGGCCGATGGTGCGGGCGACGCTCAGCAGGGTGCGGCGCAGCCAGGCATGGCCGCTATCGGCTTCCAGGCGGCGGTGGAACAGCAGCGACAGGCGGGTGTGCGCGACCTCGATCGGCATCGGGCGCAGCGTCAGGCCATGCGCCGCGGCCAGCGTGCGGGCGAGGCGGGCGGAAAGGGTCATCACCATCTCCGTCCGCTTCAGGATCTCCGGCACCGCCGACAGGTGCGCCACCACGGCGCCGAGGCGGCGGGGATAGCCGGCCTCGCGCAGCGGCACGTCCAGCGCGCCCTCGCGCGAGCCGTTGGGCGAATGCAGCAGGTGCGGAAAGGCCACGAAGCGCTCGGCCGTCAGCTCGCCCTCGCAGAGCGGGTGGTCGTGCCGCAGCAGCACCAGGAAGCCCTCGGGCAGCAGCCGCAGCCGGGTGTAGAGGCTGGTCAGCTCCGGCAGCACGCCCACCGCCAGCTGCGCCTGGGCGGATTCCAGCAGCGCCTCCACGTTGGTGCGGTCGGCGTGGCGGATCGCCAGTTGGCAGCCCGGGGCCTCGCGCGCCATGCGCTCCAGCAGTGGCGGGGCCAGGATGGCCTCGGCGTACTCGCTCATCGCGATGGGAAACACGCGCTCGGCCGTGGCGGGCACGAAGGGCAGCTGCGCCGACAGAGTTTCGCGCAGCTGGTCCAGCATCTGCCCCACCGGCTGCACCAGCGACAGCGCCAGCACCGTGGGCTCCACGCCGCCGGGGGCGCGCAGGAACAGCTCGTCCCCCAGCGCCGCGCGCAACCGGTTCAGCGCGCTCGACACCGCCGGCTGCGACAGGCCCAGCCGGGCCGCGGCGCGGGTGACGTGCCGCTCGCGCGCCACCGCGTCGAAGACGCGCAGCAGATTGAGGTCGAAGGCGGACAGGTCCGTCACGGCCGGCCCCCGCCGCGGCGCGCCACGGCGCCGCGGGGAAGGGCGCCCGATCCGGCCGGGCACGCGGGCCAGCGGGGCGGACGGCGTGCCGGAGCGCGCAAGGTCGGCACGGCCGGGCGGCAGCGCGCCGCTTCTAGCGGCTCACGCCCATGGCCAGCGTGGCATCGTCGGAACGCGGCAGGTAAGTCAGCGGCCGCCGCGTCGCCCAGCTGTTCTTGTACAGGAACAGCGGGATGATCGCGACGTCCTCGGTCGTGTCGCGCACGGCGTCGCGGATCAGCCGCTCGCGCGCCGCGTCGTCGATGGTGGACAGGGCGCGGTTGATGCGCTCGTCCAGCGCCGGGTTGGAATAGCGCGTGTCGTTGCTGGCGCCGCGCCGCCGCGCCGCGTCATAGGTGTGCACGACATTGAGCAGCAGGTTGCCCGCCTCGCCCGAGGTGGAGCCCCAGCTTTCCTGCACCATCGAGAATTCCTGCCGCGACGCGCGCGCCAAGTAGGTGGCGAAAGGCTGCGCCTCCACCGTGGTGTTCACCCCCACCCGCGTCCACATCTGCGCCACCGCCTGCGCCACCTGCGCGTCGGCGACGTAGCGGTCGTTGGACGCGTTCAGCACCATGCGGAAGCCGCGCGGATAGCCGGCTTCCGTCAGCAGCTGCCGCGCCTGGTTCAGGTCCTGCGCCGGCGGCGCGACATCCGGGTTGAAGCCGAAGGCGCCGCGCGGCATCCACTGCCCCGTGGGCTCGGCCATGCCCTGCAGCACGCGCTCGGCTAGTGCCTCGCGGTTCACCGCCAGCGACAGGGCGCGGCGCACGCGCACGTCCAGCAGCGGGTTGCGCGGCAGCGGCTTGCCGTCCTCGCCGGTGATGAAGGGCGTCTCGCCGGTGCGGGAAAAGTCCGGCGACATGTAGATCAGCCGCGTGCCCTGCCGCTCTGCGATGGCGATGTTGGCTTCGCCGCGCAGCCGCGGCAGGTCGCTGGGCGAGGGCGAGGCGATCATGTCCACGTCGCCCGACAGCAGCGCCGCGGTGCGCGCCGCGGCGTTGGTCAGCATCCGGAACACCACGCGGTCCCATTCCTGCTTCGCACCCCACCACGCGTCGTTGCGCGTCACCTCGACCTGCGAGCCGGGCGTATAGCTGCCGAAACGGTACGGTCCGGTGCCGATCGCCGCCTTGCCGGAATTGAAGTCGGCGGTGCTGGCGCCCTCGGCGACGCGGCGGGACACGATCGCCACCGCGGTCAGGTCGCGCGGCAGGTTCGGCGTCGGCTCGCTGGTGTGCAGGCGCAGGGTCAGCGGGTCCACCACCTCCACCCGCTGCAGGTTGCGCAGTGCGCCGCCGAAGCTCGCGGGACTGTTGGGCACGCTCGGGGCGCGGGCGAAGGAGAACACCACGTCATCCGCGGTGAAGGGCTGCCCGTCGTGCCAAGTGACGCCCGGCCGCAGCTTGAACTCCCACTCGTTGTCCGACAGCGCCCGCCATTCCGTGGCCAGCCCCGGCTCCGGCGCGCCCTCGGGGCTGCGCAGGGTCAGCATGTCGAAGATGTGCCGGGTGAAGGCGTTGTTGGGCGTGGCGTTGGCGAAATGCGGGTCCACCGAGGTCACCGGCGCGGCCAGCCCGATCCGCAGGTCCGCCGCCCCGGCAGGACCGGCACCCAGGACGGCCATCGTCAGCAGGGCGGTGGAGAGAAGCGCGCGTCGTCGCATGGGAAACCTCGTCGGGGTGCCTTGCCGGCGGCAGGCCGCGGCCCAGCCTGACAGAACGGTGGCGGGAAGAAAGCCGGGGGAAGGTATTCCCCCGGACCCCCATCTATTTTCGGGAGTCTACGGGTGCCTTTCAGGGCACCCGCAAACTCCCGAAAAAAGGAGGGGGCTCGGGGGAGTTCACTCCCCCGACCTTCCCTGCCACCTCAGCCGTGATGCGCCATCCCCAGCGGCGGCTGCACCTCCGGCGGGATCGGCTGCACGAAGGGCGTTTCCGCCAGCCGCGCCCGGTGGTCGGCCTTGGCCCGTGCCACCAGCTCCGGGTCCAGCAGCGCGTCCACCGCGGTGCCGGCCATCACCTTGGCCACGTGCTCCAGCCCCTTGTGCGCCGCGGGCGTCTTGCCCTGCGCCACCAGCTGCCAGGAATGCCCGGGCGTCCCCAGCGCGTAGGTGGTGCCGCGCGCCTGCACCGTGGGCACCACCCAGCTGACCGTGCCGACATCGGTGGAGCCGAAGCTCTTGGGTTCCGGCGCCTCCAGCGGCACGATGCGCTCGCACAGCGCCTCGCCGGGAATGGGCGCGATGCCGGCGCGGCGATAGGCGGCGGCGATCTCCTCCGGCGTCAGCGTCGCCTGGATGGCGCGGGCGAATGCCTTGTCCGCCTCGTCGAAGCGCGGCGGGCCGAGCCGGTCGAAATTGTCCTGCATCGCCCGTTCCAGCGGCGCGTTGCCCACCAGGTTGGCGTCGGCGCTCAGCACGCGGTGCTCCACGCGCGTCTCGGTCATCAGCGCCGCGCCCTCGGACACCTTGACCACCCGTGCCAGCAGCGCCTGCATCTCCGGCAGCGTCTTCGCCCGCACGAGGTAGCGCACCCGCGCCCGGGCCTGCACCACGTTGGGCGCAATGCCGCCGGCATCCTGCAGGGCGTAGTGGATGCGCGCGCCGTCGGCCATGTGCTCGCGCAGGTAGTTCACGCCGACGCTCATCAGCTCCACGGCGTCCAGCGCGGAACGGCCGAGCTGAGGCGAGCCGGCAGCGTGGGAAGCGCGGCCGGTGAAGCTGAAGTCCACCTCCATGCAGGCCAGCGAGATCGCCTTGTTGACGCCCGAGAAGGAGGCGGGGTGCCAGCAGATGGCGATGTCCACGTCGTCGAACACGCCGCCGCGCACCATGAAGCCCTTGGCGGACCCGCCCTCCTCGGCCGGGCAGCCGTAGTAGCGTACGCGGCCCTTGATGCCCTGCGCGGCCAGCCAGTCCTTCACCGCTGCCGCCGCCAGCATCGACGCCGAGCCGAGCAGGTTGTGCCCGCAGCCATGGCCGTTGCCGCCGGACTCGATCGGCCGGTGTTCCGCCACGCCCGCTTCCTGGCTCAGGCCCGGCAACGCGTCGTACTCGCCCAGGATGGCGATCACCGGCCCGTCCTCGCCCGCCTCGCCCATCACCGCCGTGGGAATGCCGGCCAGGCCGGTCCGCACCCGGAAGCCCTCGCGCTGCAGCATCTCCCGATGCGCGGCGGCGGAACGGTGCTCGTCGTAGTTCAGCTCGGGCGTGTCCCAGACCCGGTCGCTGAGGGCGGCGAAATCGTCGCGCTTGTTCTCGACCAGCCGCCAGATGGCTTCGGTGTTCTGCATCGGGGTGAACTCCTGCCGGCTCAGTCCAGCCGGGCGATCAGGGCTTCCAGATAGGTGCCGTAGCCGGAATTGCGCAGCGGCTTCGCCAGCACGCGCAACTGGTCGGCGTCGATCAGCCCCTTGCGGAAGGCCACTTCCTCGGGGGCCGCGATCTTCTCGCCGGTGCGCTTCTCGATGGCGCGCACGAACTCGCCGGCTTCCAGCAGGCTGTCATGCGTGCCGGTGTCCAGCCAGGCATAGCCGCGGCCCAGCCGCACCACCCGCAGCGCGTCCT
This sequence comes from Roseomonas sp. BN140053, assembly GCF_047690175.1. Lineage (NCBI taxonomy): Bacteria > Pseudomonadati > Pseudomonadota > Alphaproteobacteria > Acetobacterales > Roseomonadaceae > Roseomonas > Roseomonas sp. BN140053. The sequence continues at coordinate 101,355 of NZ_JBLLEB010000007.1, forward strand.
CATCGAGGTAGCCGCGGTTGACGTCGGTGATCTCCAGCTCGCCGCGCGGGGAGGGCGCCAGCGCCGCCGCCCGCCGCGGCGCCCGGCCGTCGTAGAAATACATCCCCGTCACCGCCCATTCCGAGCGCGGCTGCGACGGCTTCTCCTCCAGGCTCAGCGCGCGGCCGTCGGCGCCGAACTCCACCACGCCGTAGCGGTGCGGGTCCGAAACGCGATAGGCGAACACGGTGGCGTTGCCGCCCTCCGCCGCGGCGCGGCCCTCGGCCAGCCGCTGCTCCAGCTCGGCGCCGTGAAACAGGTTGTCGCCCAGCACCAGGGCGGAGGGGCCGCCGTCGAGGAACTCCTCCGCCAGCACCAGCGCGTGGGCGATGCCGCGCGGCCGGTCCTGCTCGGCATAGGTGATCCGCAGCCCCCAGCCGGATCCGTCGCCCAGCAGCCGGCGGAACAGCGGCAGGTCGTGCGGCGTGGAGATCACCAGGATTTCCCGGATCCCCGCTAGCATCAGCACCGTCAGCGGGTAATACACCATCGGCTTGTCGTAGACGGGCATCAACTGCTTCGACACGGCGAGCGTCGCCGGATGCAGCCGCGTCCCGGCACCGCCGGCCAGCAGGATACCTTTCACGTCGTTTCTCCCTGGGCACCGCCCGTCGGCGGCATGAGCAGCGCGTCCAGGCAGCGGTCCAGCGACACCCGCCAGTCCGCCGGCCGGATACCGTGCACCCGCCCGATGCGCCCGCAATCCAGCCGCCCATCCGCCGGCCGACGCGCCCGGGTGGGGAACTCCGCCGTGGTGATCGCGGTCACGCGGGGGTTGCGGCCGTGCCCTCGCGCGGTGGCGCCGGCCACGATGGCGGTGGCGAAACCGTGCCAGGTGGCGTGCGGCGCGCCGGTCAGGTGGAACACCCCGAAAGCCTCGTCGCCCGCCGGCGCCGCCAGCAGGCGCGGCAGCATCGCCGCCACCGCCTCGGCCAGGTCGTCGGCGAAGGTAGGGGCGCCGCGCTGATCGGCCACCACGCGCAGCTCGTCCCGCTCGGCGGCCAAGCGCAGCATGGTCTTCACGAAGTTGCCGCCATCCGGCGAGCAGACCCAGGCCGTGCGCAGGATGGCGCTGCGCGGCTGCGCCGCCAGCGCCGCGCGCTCGCCCGCCAGCTTGGTGACGCCGTAGACGCCCAGCGGGTTGGTGGCCGCATCCTCGGCGTAGGGCGCGCCGCCCAGCCCGTCGAACACGTAATCCGTGGAGAAGTGCACCATCGGCGCGCCGGTCGCGGCGGCCGCCGCGGCCAGCGCACCCACCCCGAGATTGTTCACCGCATCCGCCAGGTCCGGCTGCTCCTCGGCCCGGTCCACGGCGGTATAGGCGGCGGCGTTGACCACCAGCGCCGGCCGGTGCTCGCGCAGCGCGGCCGCGATCGTGTCGGGGCGCGTCAGGTCCAGCTCCGGCGGCTCCAGCGCCACGACCGCGTGGCCGTCGCGCGGCAGGCGGCGGAGGAGGGCGCGGGCCACCTGGCCCTCGCGCCCCACCACCAGGACCCGCGTCACGGGAACACCTCGCCCAGCGCGCTCAGGGGCGGCAAGCGGGCATCCTTGTCCGACAGCACCACGGCAGCGGCGGCGATCGGCCAGGGCACCGCCAGATCCGGGTCGTTCCAGGCCACGCCGGCGTCGCAGTCCGGCGCGTAGAAGCGGCTGGTCTTGTAAGCGACCTCGCAATCCGGCTCCAAGGTCAGGAAGCCGTGCGCGAAGCCCTCGGGCACGTAGAGCATGGTGCCATCGGCCGCCGACAGCTCCACCGCCACGTGCCGCCCGTAGCTGGCCGAGGACCGCCTGAGGTCCACCGCCACGTCCAGGATGCGGCCGCGCAGGCAGCGCACCAGCTTGGCCTGGCTTTCCGGCGGCTTCTGGAAGTGCAGCCCGCGCAGCGTGCCGGCGGGGGCGGAATGCGACTGGTTGTCCTGCACGAAGTCGTCGGCCAGCCCGACCCCGGCGAAGTCGCGCCGGCTCCAGGTTTCGGAAAAGGAGCCGCGGTTGTCGCTGAAGCGGCGCACCGCCACCAGCACCGGGCCGGGCAGGGCGCCCTCCGCCATCAGCGGCGCGGCGGCGACATTGCCGTGGCGACGGGCGCCGGGCAGGGCGGCGACTTCGGCGTGGTTCATCGCGCTCAGCCCGCCGTGCCCAGGCGCTGGCCGGCGTAGCGCCGTTCCTGGATCGGCCGCCACCAATCCTCGTGGTCGAGGTACCAGCGCAGCGTTTCCTCCAGCCCCGCCTCGAAGGAGCGGCCGGCGCGCCAGCCCAGCGCCGCCTCGGCCCCGGACGGGTCCATGGCGTAGCGCCGGTCATGGCCGGGGCGGTCGCGCACGAACTCGATCAGCCGCTCGCGCGGGCCGGCCGGGTCCGGCCGCAGCCGGTCCAGGATCGCGCAGATCGTCCGCACCACCTGCAGGTTCGTCCGCTCGCCGCGTGCGCCCAGGCAGTAGGTTTCCCCCGGCCTGCCGCGTTCCACCGCCAGGACCAGGGCTTCCGCGTGATCCTCCACGTGGATCCAGTCGCGGATGTTGCCGCCATCGCCGTAGACCGGCAGCGGCTTGCCGCCCAGCGCGTTCAGCGCCACCAGCGGGATCAGCTTTTCCGGGAACTGCCACGGCCCGTAATTGTTGGTGGTGTTGGAAACGAAGGCCGGCAGCCCGTAGGTGTGCTGCCAGGCCCGCACCAGGTGGTCCGAGGCCGCCTTGGACGCCGCGTAGGGCGAACGCGGGTCGTAGCGCGTGCCGGCGTGGAAGGGCGGATCGCCCGGTTCCAGCGCGCCGAACACCTCGTCGGTGGAGATGTGGTGGAAGCGGAAAGCGTCGCGCCCGGCGGCGTCCAGCCCGGCCCAGTGTTCCCGCGCCGCTTCCAGCATGGACAGCGTCCCCGACACGTTGGTGCTGACGAACTCCGCCGGCCCGTCGATGGAGCGGTCCACGTGGCTCTCGGCCGCCAGGTGCATCACCGCTTCCGGCCGGAACGTCGCGAAAGCCTCGCGCACCGCCCGCCCGTCGCGGATATCGGCCTCCAGCAGCCGGTGCCGCGGGTCGGCCAGCGCCTCGCCCAGCGCTTCCGGGCTGGCGGCATAGGTGCGCGCGTCCAGCGTCAGCACCGCGTGCCCGGTGGCGCCGATCAGGCGGCGAACCACGGCCGATCCGATGAAGCCCAGGCCGCCGGTGACGAGAATGCGCATGGGCCGCTGATAATGCCTCCCCAGGGGCCTGAACAGCACCGTCGCGCTTCGGCGTGCCGGCCGCGGCCCGGGGAGGCAGCGCCTCCCGGCCCCGGCCCGAACACCCCGGGGCGCCCTCAGCCCCGCAGGGCGCGCAGCAACCCGCGCAGCCCCGTCAGGGCGGCGGTCCCGGACGCGGCCGGCCCGGCCTCCGCCGCCGGGGCCGGTGCGGCCGCGGGCGACGGCGCCGCCAGGCCGGGCCAGTCGGAATAGGCGATCCGCGCCGCCTGGGCGTCGGTCAGCGGCGCCAGCGGCACCTCGCGGCGGCGGGCCACCACGCTGGTGTGGTAGTGCGGGATCACGCCGCTGCGGGTCAGCAGCTGCTCGATCAGCACGATCAGCTGCGCCACCGTCTGGTCCTTGGGGTCGGCGAAGTCGAAGTTCGGCAGGATGCCCGTGAAGAAGGGCCGCATGATCGTGCCGCCGTAATCCGCCCGGTCCAGCACCTCGAACCACTGGTAGGTCAGCGGCAGGATGCGCGACGCGTGCACGCCTTCGGACGGGTCGTGCCCCAGCATCCATTCCAGCGACGGCCGCGGCACCATCTCGCGCGTGTGTTTGGCCAGCACGTCCCAGCGGTACTGCGGCGCCAGGCAGGCGTTGATCTCGTCCATGATGGCGATCACCTCGGGGTGGTAGAGGTGATGGTCGGGCCCGACATACTCGTCGTAGACCAGCAGGCCGCCGGGCCGCAGCACCCGGTGCATCAGCGCGTACATCTCGTCGATGCGGTCGAAGTGGTGGATCGCCGCCTGCACGAACACCGCGTCGAAGGCCCCGTCCGGCAGGTTCTCCTCCAGCACGTCGGCCGAGCGCATCTCGATCCGGTCGGACAGCCCGGATTCCGCGAAGCGGATGCGCGCCTTCTCCACCGCCGAGCCCGACATTTCGTAGGCGGTGATGTGCTGCGCGTAGTTGTGGCGCAGCAGGTGCTCCTCCACGAAGGCCATGCCGGAACCGATGGCCAGCATCCGCGCCGGCGGCGGCGTCAGGAACTGCCGGCCCACGCGGTCGAGGTTGTAGCCCTCCAGCGCCCCGGTCTGCGGCCGGGCGATGGCGCGCTCGTACAGGAACTTGTGCTGCGTGTAGTCGATGGGATCGCCTTCCACCACGGGCTGCGAGCCGACATGCTCGCCGCCCTCGTAGCGCTGATCCCAGATGCTGGTGGCATCCACCGCCGGCTTGTCGGTCATATCGGGGCTCCAGAAGATCGGGTGCCGGCCCCGCGGGTCGCGCGGGCCGCGGCGCATGCGGTGCGAAACGGCGCCTGCGGCCGCGCCGGGCCGCGCGGCGTCAGGACGGGATGGACACGTTCTCCCCGGCGGCCATCGCGGGCCCGGGCGGGCGGCCCGGCCCCGTCCGGCCCGCCGCGGCGTCCGCCCGCCGCCGGCCCGGCCAGCGCAGCAGCCCCTCGGGCTTGAGGCGCAGCGCCGGCTTTTCCACCAGGTGCCAGGACAGGAAGGCCAGCGGCAGGGTCAGCAGCACGCAGAGCGGGATGGCGTAGGGGTTTCCCGGCCACAGGTGCAGCACCAGCTGCTGCATCGGGAAGGCATACAGGTACAGCCCGTAGCTGAGGTCGCCGAAGCGCGCCGCGCGGCGCAGCACCGGCATGGACATCCGCCCGAAGCAGATCACCATGTAGGGCAGGGTGAACCATTCCAGCGGCACGTTCCACCAGGAGAACCAGCTCGCGAAGCTCCAGTTCAGCGTGAAGCACAGCAGCGCGACATCCGCCCGGTACAGTTCGCGCCCCGGCCGCTCCAGCAGGCGGAACAGGGCGCCGGCGAAGAAGAAGGGGAACTGCACCAGCACGTATTTCAGGTCGGCGTTGTAGAAGACGATGCCTTCGCCGGTGTAGCCCTCGAACAGCCACAGCCCCAGGCTGCCCAGCAGCACCGCGCCGATCGCCAGCCCCCAGAAGCGCGGCCGCGGCGGCAGCAGCGCGAAGAGCGGCACCGTCAGGTAGCACAGCGCTTCCGGCAGTAGGCTCCAGAGCGAGCCGTTGACGACGCCGCTGTAGTGCAGCTCCTCGAACACCCGCGGCAGGTACAGGCGCTGGTACAGCGCGATGTTGGCCAGGTACTTGTAGGTGTTGCCGTTGGTGAAGTAGCGCTCCGGCGACAGCACCGTCACCAGCGGCCCCAGCACCAGGGCGGTCAGCACCACGCAGGCCGCCAGCCCGGGCAGCAGCCGCAGCACGCGCTTGGCCAGAAAGGTCGGCAGATCCGGCGTGCGGTACCAGCTGGCGGTCACCAAGTAGCCGCTGATGGCGAAGAAGATGTCCAGCCCGATGCGCGCGAAGGGCACGCCCCACAAGCCGGGGCCGATGCCGCCGGTGATGTTGAAGCCGTGGCCGTAGATCACCATCAGGGCGGCATAGACGCGCAGCGCATCGAAGTTGTTGTGGCGCGTGTCGTTCATCGCGCGGCGCGTCCCCCCGCGGGCGGGCCGCCCGGCGCCCCTCGGGCTATATCGCCGGCGCCCGCAGGTGGCAACGCCGCCCGCCCCGGCAACTTGCGCGCTACCTGCCGCGCCGCCGCCGGCACTGCCCGCCAAGCCGTCCCGCCGGCCGTCCCGCCGCCCGGCCTGGACCCCGTCCGCCGGGCCGCCCCGGGCCGCCGCGGCCGGGCACGCCTCATTGCACGGGGATCGGCACCCGCGGCGGCTTGGCGCGCTCGATCCAGCGCGGCCAGCCCCAGCGCAGCGAGGCCACCCAGCGCGTTTGCGGCGCGGCCGGGTCGAAGCCGGGCGGCGCCTGGTCCGGCAGCCATTCCAGCGGCCCCACCAGCGGCCGCCGCAGCGCCACCACCCGCACCCCGCCGGGATACACGAGGGCGCGAACATCGCCGTTGTTGTACAGCGTTCCCCAGCGGTCGCGCAGCGCCAGCACGCCGAAATAGGTCCCTAGGAAGGGCGGCAGCGGCCCGGCGAAGTCCACCGCCTTGGCCGGCTGCTCGACCCCCGCCGCCTTGGGCTCGAAGCGCAGGCAGAGCACCGCGGCCGACACCACCAGGGCCCCCGCCACCGCCAGCCGGAGGCGGTTCGGGCCGCGCAGGAGGTCGCGCCCCAGCAGCGCCGCCAGCAGCGCGTAGCCGGGAATGGCCCAGACCCAGTAATGCACGTTGAGGAAGCGCCATAGACCGGTCGGCAGCAGGTCCACGTAGGACACGTAGAACACGGCGTGCACGGCCAGCGTCGCGGCCAGCATCCGGTCGCGCGGCCCGCGCAGCAGGGCCACCAGCGCCCCCGGCAGGGCCAGCGCCATCCAGGGCGAGCGCTGCACAAGCCCCTCGCCGTCGGCGAACCAGGAATACGGGTCCAGCAGCACCACGAAGGCTTTCCAGCCGAGGTCGTGCAGCGAGAAGCCGATCCCGGCCGAGATCCGCATGTAGTTGGACGGCTGCGGCCCGTAGATCAGCAGGTACAGCACGCCCACCGGCAGGGCGACGATCAGCCCGCCCAGCGCCAGCCAGGGAAAGCTCCGCCAGCGCCGGGCCCGCAACTCCGTCCAGGCGATCGTGAGTAGTATCGGCAGCAGCAGCACCGCCTCGCCGGGGCGGCAGGCCAGGATGCCGGCCGTCAGCAGCCCCACCACCACCGGCCGTCGCACCCCGTCCAGCCAGGCGGCGCCCAGCGCCAGCAGCAGCCACATCGCCCCGCCGATCGGCGTGGTGTTCCAGGGCACCACCCATTGCCGGAACAGCGTCGCGTCGGTGGCCGCGGCGAACAGGAACAGCGGCACCGACAGCGCCACCGGCAGCCCCAGCCGGCGGGCCAGCGCCACGAAGCCGCCGAAGGCGGCCAGCAGCGAGAGCAGGTTCACCGCCGCGAAGGGATCGCTCGCCCCCAGCAGCCAGAACGGCACCCCCAGCAGCGAGTAGCCGAGGAAGTAATGGTGCTCGGAAGGGCGCAGGTCGCCGCTCGCCAGCGCCGCGGTGCTGCGCAGCGTCTGCGCCTGGTCGAACCAGCCCCACCAGCCCGCCGGCTGGTCGGCCCGGCTGCCGGGCAGAGCGGGATCGGCGGCATAGGCCAGCACGAAGAGCAGGCAGAGCACGGCCGCCCCCAGCAGCGCCAGCGCCCGGCCGTCCCGCAGCCAGAAGCCGATCCAGGGGTGGACGCCCCCGCGGCCCCCGGACCGGGAGCCGGCGCCATCTCCGGCGTCGCGGCGGAACTGCGGCAGCCCGCCGGCGGGGGTGGCCCGCGGCTGCGGGCTAGGCACCGCCACGGCTGGCCTCGAAGGACGTCACCAGGCGGTTCTCGGCGACCTTGCGGATCGCCTCCTCCCAGCGCGGCATCAGGCTCTCGGGGCGGTACAGGGCGGCCTGCCGCAGGCCGCGGTCGCGCAGCGCCGCCAGATGACCGTCCTCGCGCGGCAACTCCACCAGCCGGGCCAGGGAGCGCGCCAGGGCTTCCTCGTCGTAGCCGTCGAAGTATTCCGCGGCGTCGCCGTAGACCCAGCGGTGCACGGGGATGTCGGAAGCGAGCACGGGCGTGCCGCAGGCCATGGCCTCGGCGCCGGAATAATCGAAGCCTTCCGCCCGGCTCGGCGCCACCACGAGGTGCGCCATGGAATATAGCGTGCGCAGCTCCGCCTGCGGCACGCCGGCCAGGTGATAGGCGCCTTCCCGGACCAGCGCCTTGAGCTCCGTCAGCTCCGCTTCCGACCGCCAGCCGGGATTGGCCACCACCAGCAGCTGCATGGGCTGCGCGGTCATCTGCTTCGCAATCTCGAAGCCGCGGAACAGCTTCAGGTAGTTCTTGCGCGGCTCCAGCGTGGACACCGCCATGATCAGCCGCGGCAGCTGCGCCGGCTCCGGCCCGGGGCGGCGGCTGCTCGCGGTGACCGAGCTGGCGCGGCGGCGCAGGATGGTGCGCAGCTCGTGCTGCGGCCGCACGTCGGGGCGGTATTCCGGGGCCAGCACCACGGGAATGGTGTGCACGCGCTTCTCAGCGCCGGGGAAGATGCGCAGCAGGTCGCCGCGCACCGGCTCGGAATCGCAGAAGAAGGTCGCGCCGTCTTCCATGTTCCGCTGCAGCATGCGGCCGTGGCTCAGCGCGTGCGGCCAGGGCTCGCCCACCGTGTGCGGGCTGAGCAGCGGCAGGGCGTCGTAGTAGCGAATGATCGCGGCCGTGCCGGGCGACACGCGATAGGGCGACACGGTGGCGGCGAAGAACACGTCCCAGCCCTGGGTGTCCACCTGGCGCTGGAACACCCGCGGCAGCAGGCTCAGCGAGCGGGCGTATTCGTGGCCCAGCTCGGTGGCGAAGTACTCCGCCTTCTGCACCAGCGGTCGCTCGTGCGGCGCCAGGGTGCGGTCGAACAGCTTGACCCAGAGAAAGTCCTCGAAGGTCTCGGGGTCGATCTTCAGGTCCAGCCGCTCGCGCCGGAAGATTTCCGTCAGCGCCAGGTAGGGGCGGAAGATGCGGCGCTTGATCGCGTTGGGCAGGCTAGCGAAGCCGGGCAGCCAGTGCGTCCGCTTGGTGTCCTGGCTGATCAGCACCTGGGTCTGCGCCAGCACCCGCTCGTAAGGCGTGCGCATCTTGGGCCGGCGCGAGGAATAATGGATGCCCGAGGCCAGCCCGCCGAAGCGGCGCAGCCGGAAGCCCGAGAACATCGCGAACAGCAGCCGCGCTTCCTGCGGGATGCCCGCGAACCCCTCGTAGCAGGGGCGCAGGTCCATCAGCAGCGACGGCGCCAGCGAGGCAGGCCCCGACGCGGACGGAACCGGCGCGGACGCAACCGGCGAGGCGGGCGCCAGCGGGGAAAGGGGCGGCGCCACCGGATCACTGTCCCTCACGCCAGGGTTCCCGTCTTCTCGGCCTCGATCACCGGCGTGCCGGCATCGTGCAGCCGCACCGTCCAGCCCTGGCCGCCCAGGGTGGCGGCGACCTCCTCGGGGGCCGCGGGGGCGGGGTGGATCCAGCGGCCGCCGGGGCGCAGCACCTGCCCCTCGGTGCCCGGCCCCGTGGTGACCAGCAGGTCCAGCTCCGTCCCTTCGCGCAGCGGCAGCCCGGCCTCCTCCAGCACGGCGGCCAGCGGCCCCTCCGGCACGCGCAGCCGCATCCCGGTCAGGAAGGGCAGGGCGTCGCGCAGGCTGGTCACGGCCAGCGGCCGCCAGGGGCGGATGACGGCTTCCGCCAGGGACCGCTCCGGCTCGCCGGCGCCGCAGCGCTCGCAGCGCGGCGGCGGCGTCGCGGCCCGGGTGCGGCGGCCGCAGCAGGGGCACAGGTCGCGCCCCAGCACGGCCATCAGCACCCGCCGCGCCGCGTCCTCGTCGAAGCGCCGCCGCAGCAGCGCCGCGCCGCCATTGGCCAGCCGGGCGCACAGGGCGGGGTCGCGCAGCAGCGCCACGGCCTGCGCCGCCAGCGCCGCCGCGCCGTCGCCCACCAGCGCCTCGACGCCGTCGCGCAGGCCCAGCCCCTCGTTGCCGATCGGCGTGGTCACCACCGGCACGCCGGCTTCCAGCGCCGCGATGATCTTGCCCTTCACCCCGGCGCCGTAGCGCAGCGGGCTGACGGAGGCGCGCGCGCGGGCATAGATCGGGTCGAGGTCGGCCACCCAGCCCGGCACCTCCACGCGCTCGCCGGCCAGGGCCAGCACCTCCGGCGGCGGCTTGCTGCCCACCAGCAGCAGCCGCGCCTCCGGCACCGCGTGCCAGACGATCGGCATGATCTCGCGCGCCAGCCACAGCGCGGCATCGACGTTGGGCGGATGCGCGTAGCCGCCCACGAAGACCAGCGCGTCGCGCCCCGCGAAGGCGGCCGCTTCGGCGCGCTGCACGGGGGCGGTGGGCACGGAATACAGCGGCACGTCGCGCGCCTGCGCTTCCGGGGCGAGCTGGCGGATCACCGGCACCTCGTCCGCGCTGGGGGTGATCACCAGCCGGGCGCGGCGGAAGATGTCGCGCTCGATGCGGCGCAGGCGGCGGGACTCGCCCAGGCTCCAGCTGTTGCCGTCCAGCGCGTGGCGGCGCTCCTCGCGCAGGAAGTGCAGGTCGTGGGTGAAGTAGATCATCCGCCCCGGCGCGTGGCGCTCGATGGCGGGCAGCAGCGGTTCCGCCACGTCCGGCCGCGCCGCCCAGACGTGGTCGAGGTAGCGGCCGTTCTCGGCCAGCCAGGCCGCGCGGTCCACCGGGCCGTAGAGCACCTCGATCCCCATCTGCTGCAGCGCGGCTGTGTAGGGCTCGGGCCGGTCCTGGTCGTGCGGCATGAAGGTCACGCGCATCCCGGCCTCGCGCAAAAGGCGCAGCCAGTGCAGCGTGGACACCGAACCGGCATGCTTGTCCGGCTCCGGCACGCGGTCGTCGATGAACAGGATGCGCCCGCCCGGGGCGGGGCGCTCGCGCCACACGAAGGGGGCGGTGTCCGGCGCCGGCTGCGCCGCCACCGCCGCGTCCCACTTCTCGCAGAACTGCGCGTGGTTGCGCATCGACTGCCGGTCCCGCTCCGCCGCGCCGTAGGAGGAGGCGTCGAAATGCGTCACCCGGCTGGCCGGCTGGTACAGCACGCGCCAGCCGCGGTCGCGCAGCGCGAAGGCGAGGTCGAATTCCTCGTAATAGGCGGGGGCGTAGCGGTCGTCGAAGCCGCCCACCTCCTCCCAGGCCGCCGTGCGCACCAGGATGCAGGCGCCGATAGCCACGTCCACCTCGCGCACGAAGTTGTACTGCGGCCGGTCCGGGTCGTCGCCGCGGCCGTAGGGCTCGCCCCAGCCGTTGCTGTGGATGGTGCCGCCGGCTTCCTGCACGGTGCCGTCGGCGTTCAGCAGCTTGCTGCCGACGATGCCGCAGCGCGGATCGGCATCGGCCAGCTGCACCAGCGGTGCCAGCCAGCCCGGATGCACGGAGGTGTCGTTGTTCAGGAACAGCAGGTAGCGCCCCGTCGCCGCCTGCGCCGCCCGGTTGCAGGAGCGCAGGAAGCCCAGGTTGCGCGGGTTCTGCTCCACCCGCAGCCCGGGGATGCCGCGCAGCCGCGGCGCGGTGGGCGCCTGCGGCTTGTCGTCGGCCACGATCACCTCGTAGCTCACGCCCGTGCCGCTGTGCACCATGATCGAGTACAGGCAGCGCAGCGTGTCGAACAGCCGGCCGTAGACCGGCACGATGATGGACACGTCGGGCGCGGTGACGGGCGTGAAGTGCAGCGGCGGCGGCTCGGTGGCCGATTGCAGCAGCAGCAGGCAGGGGGCATAGCCGCGCGCACGGCCTTCCCGCAGGAAATGCGCCAGCGGGTTCCAGCCGGCGCTGTCCGGGTAGGTGCGGGCGTACCAGTCGGTGTCGAACAGCGCGTGCGGGTCCAGCCCGGCGGCGGCACCCTGCGTCACGTAGTGCGACAGCGGCTCGAAGGCGGTGTTGCCGTCGCGGATATTCTCTTCCCAGTAGCCCACCGTGTCGAAGAAGGGGTTGGGCGCATGGCCGCGCGCCGCCCCGACGTCGAGGTAGTGCAGCAGCGGGTTGCGCCCCGCCGCTTCCGGCTCCTGCGACAGGTAGTGCGCGGTGTCGAAGACCGGGTGCGGGTCGTGGCCGAGCGACGCGCCCTCGCGCACGTAATGCGCCAGCGGGTTCACATGCGCCGCTTCCAGCCCGGGATGCTGATCCAGGTACCAGCGGCTGCTGAACAGCGGGTGCGGGTCGTAGCCCGCCGTCGCGCCGGACCACAGGTAGTGCCACAGCGGGTCCGCCCCCGACCGCGCCACGTCTGGATAGCGCGCGAGGTAGCGCTGCGCGTCGAACAGCGGCGTGTGCCGCAGCGTTTCCGCATCCTCGCGCAGCTGCCGGCGCAGCCGCAGCCGGTCGGGCAGTTGGCCGGTGACCGCCAGCGCCCCCAGCCGCAGCGCGCGGCCGGAATGCCGCGCCAAGCGGGGAAAGCGCGCCCCCAGCCCGCGCACCGGCGCGGTGGCGCGCCAGGCGGTGGAACTGGTGACGGCGTGGTGCTGGTGGCGCAGCTCGTTGGCCTCGACCTGCTCGCGCAGCCGCTCGGCCTGCACGGCCTCCAACTCGGCGCGCTGCCGGTCGCGCTGCGCCGCGGCCTCGGCCCGCACGGCCTCCAGCTCGGCCCGCAGCCGGTCGCGCTGCGCCTCGACCCCGGCGCGCGCGGCGTCCAACTCCTCGCGCAGCGCCCGCTGCTCGTCCTGCGCCGCCGTCAGTTCTTCCTTCGCCGCGGCCAGCGCATCGTGCGCCCGGGCCAGCGCGTCCTGGGTGTCGCGGTGCCGGGCCATCTCGGCATCCCGTTCGCGCAGCTGTTCGCGCAGCCCTTCCGCTTCGCCGGCGGCGCGGGCGATCTCGGCCTGCAGCCGGCGCGCTTCCTCGGCGGCCCGCTCCAACTCCGCCACCTTGCCGGCCAGGGACGCTTCGGCACGCTGCTGCGCGGCGATGTTGCCGCGCCGCTCCGCCGCCTCGACCCAGCGCTCGCCCAGCAGGGCGAAGCGCTCGCGCACCGCCGCGACCTCCGCGGGGGGGAGGGAACACAGCGCCCGCGCCGCGGCCGGGGCATTCCGGCCGGGCACCAGCACGCCCAGGCCGTGGCCGTGCAGGAACTCGAAGCCGGGATGGGCCTCCCGCAACTCGGCCCAGAGGCGCCACACGCCGAAGTCGCGCTCGCGCACGTTGGTGTCGTGAAACAGCACCACGGCGCGGTCGGACAGCTTGGGGCGCCAGGCTTCCCAGTCGGCGCGCACGGCCTCGTAGGTGTGGAAGCCGTCGATGTGCAGCAGGTCCACCGAGCCGTCTTCGAAATGGTCCAGCGCGTCGGAGAACCGGCCGCGCAGCAGTTCGGAAAAGCCGCGGAAGCGCTCGTCGTGAAAGGCGCGGACGTCCTCGAAGACGCGGTTGTCGTAGTGGCCGGCGTGCTCGTCGCCCTGCCAGGTGTCCACCGCGTAGGCGCGCACCTCCACGCCGAAGCGGGCCAGTGCCTCGCAGAAGGCGAAGTAGGACACGCCGTAATGCGTGCCCAGCTCCACCAGCACGCGCGGGCGGCACTGCGCCGCCAGCCAGTGGGCGAAGGGCACGTGGCCGTACCAGGCGCTCTCCACCCCCAGGCGCTGCGGCCGCAGGAAGGCCGCTTCCAGCAGCGGCGAGGCCAGGGCGCGGACGCTTTCCGCCGCCGCGGCCGCGGCTTCCGCGGGGGCCGGGCCGGGCGAAACCGGGGTGGCGGGCGTGTTCCGGGCGTCCCGGCCAGCTTCCGCGGGGGCCTCCGGCCGCTGCGTCAGGGTCCCGGTCATCGGGCTGCGGGCAAGGGGAAAGGGCCGTGTGTCACGCGATGCGGGATGGCAGTTTTGCCCCCGCTATGCAACCGATCCCCCCTGCCAGGGCCGCCGCCGGCGCGGGCGGCCCAGCACCAGCGGGCCGGCCTCGCTGGCCAGGAGGTTGGGGTTGAGGAAGGGGTCGCGGTCCAGCGCCTCGCCCCAGCGTTCGCGCACCAGGGCCTGCTCGGCCCGGAAGCGTTCCTGCTTTTCCCGGTTGGCGGCTTCCAGCCCGCGCGACACGCTCTCGCGGTGCAGCAGGGCGGCGTGCGGCGTCCAGACCACGCGCAGCCCCGCCGCCCGCACGCGCAGGCACAGGTCCACGTCGTTCCAGGTCACCGCCAGCCGCTCGTCCATGCCGCCCACCGCGCGGAACACGTCCCGGCGGAGGGCCAGGCAGGCGCCGGTCACGGCCGACAGGTCGCGCGTGCAGGCGAGCTGCCCGTCATAGCCCGGCGCAGCGGCCGCGGCGCCGCGGCCGACATGGGTGGCCGCCCCCTCCGGCCCCAGCAGGATGCCGGCATGCTGCACCGTGCCGTCGGGATACAGCAGCTTCGCCCCCACCGCGCCGACATCGGGCCGCAGGGCGTGCGACGCCATCTCGCGCAGCCAGTCCGGGTGCAGCACCTCGGTGTCGTTGTTGAGCAGCAGCAGCACCTCGCCGCCGGCTTCCGTCGCCGCGGCGTTGTTCAGCGCGGCGAAGTTGAAGGGGCCGGGGCGGCGCAGCACCCGCACCCCCGGCCGCGCTTCCAGCCGCGCCAGCAGCTCCCGCGCCGCCGGATCGGTGCTGCCGTTGTCCACCACCAGCAGTTCCAGCGCGGGGTAGTCCGTGCGCTCCAGCAGCCCGGCGGTGCAGGCGGCCAGCAGCTCCGGCCGGTCCTTGGTGGGGATGATCACGCTGACGGTGGGCGGCGGCTCGGGCAGGCGGAACCGCGCGTGCGGCCAGGGCAGGGCGCCGATCCCGGCCTCGGTGGCCAGCGGCGGCCCGGGCAGCATCACCGCGAGGCCCGGCGCCTCGCGCGGTGGCGCGTCCGGTGGGGCCGGCCAGTCCCGTCCAGGTGCGGCGCGGTGGCACAGCACGGCGGGCAGGTGGCGCAGCCCGCCCGGCCCCGCCAGGGCGGCGGCCCGCAGCGTCAGGTCGTAGAATTCCCGCGGCGCGGCCTCGGCGCGGGGACCGCCCAGGTCCCGCAGCAGCCCGGCCCGGAACACCGCCAGCTGGCCGATCGCGTCCCCCGCCAGCAGCGCGTCCGGCGAGAAGCCCGGCTTGAAGCGCGGCGCCCGGCGTTCCTCGCCTTCCAGCACGTCCTCATCGGTGAACAGCAGCTGCACCGCCGGATGCGCCGCCAGCTCCGCCACCACCTCGTGCAGTGCCGTGGGGGCGAGGCGGTCGCCCGCCTGCAGCAGGCAGCACAACTCCCCGTCGCCCGCCGCCAGGGCGCGGTTCCAGGCTTCGGCGCGGGGCGTGCCGGGCCCGGCCTCCAGCAGCCGCAGCCGCGGTTCCGTTGCGGCCAGCCGCGCCAGCGCGTCCCGCGGCCAGGCGGACAGGAAGCGGGTGACCAGAACGGCGTTCCAGTCGCCGTAGACCTGCCGCTGCAGGCTTTTCACCGTGCGCAGCGCGCCTTCCGCATCCGTGTCGCCGGCCACCACCGCCACCGTCACGCGCGGCCCGGCGATCGGCGGCACCCGCGCCAGCTCCGCCGCGGTGGGGCTGTCATACTCCTCCACCCAGAGGCGATAGGCCTGCGGGTCGTCCGGCGGCGCCCCCGGCACCAGCCCGGGCAGCAGCGGCAGCGCGGCGCGCGCTTCCGGCGACTGCGCCACCGCCGCCAACAGCGCCGCCCGCCCGGCGCCCATGGCGGCCGCGGCCAGCAGCAGGGCGCGCCCGTCCGGCCGCGCGGCATCCCCCAGCGCGTGCCGCTGCAGCCGCGCCACGAAGGCGTCGTCCGGCGGGGCGTCGGGGCCGTGCAGGCGGCGGAACTCCTCGCCGGCCGCCAGCTCCGCCGCCAGCGCCCCCGGCTCGGCCCCGTCGCGCAGGCGGGACACCGCCGCGTCCAGCTCGGCGGGGATGGGGTCGCGGCCGAGCGCGGTCCGGAACAGGCGCACCACCGGTGCCCCGAGGTCCCGAATTTCCGCCTGTGTCCGGAACGTCGCCATGCCCCGGTGCTATCCAGCAGGGGGCGGTGAAAGTCCAGCGCGGCCCCCGGCCCGGCCCGCCACCTCTTCCGGCGTGGCAGCGATCCCCCCCTCGCGCAGCGCCGCGGACAGCGCCGGCCCGGCGGTCCACACGCAGAACGGCACGCTCAGCACCGGCCCGAGCAGGAAGGGCAGGCCCCAGGCCAGCGCCGTGCCCGACGCCGTGGCCAGCGCCGCGGCGCAGCCCAGGCCGATCAGCGTGTGCGGCCACAGCAGCCGCAGCGCGTCGCCCCAACGCACCCCCGCCTCGCCCCGCTGCTGCGGCGCCCAGGGGTCGCGGCCGAGCACCAGCGCCGGCAGCAGCAGCGCCTTGTTCAGCAGGCTCACAGGGTCCAGCAGCTGGGTGAAGGCGATCTCCAACAGGGCGCCGGCCGCGAAGCGCCCGCGGCCGCCGTAGCGGCTGGCGCGCCCCGGCCGCAGCAGCACCTCCGCGTAGCCCAGCAGCTTGGGTGCGTAGGCACACAGCCAGTGCGCCGCCAGAACCAGTCCCAGCGCCCCCGGCGGCGTGGCCGCGCCGCCGCGGGTCGCGGCATTGCCCACCGCCGCCAGCAGCACCACCCACCACAGCGGCGCCGTCAGGAACAGCAGCATCGCCTGCAGCAGCTGCCAGCGCCCCATGCCGCTCAGGCCGGGGCGCAGCAGCAGGTGGCGGTACTGCATGTTGCCCGCGCCCCAGCGCCGGTCGCGCGCCAGGAAGGGCGGCAGGGCCGGGGGGTTGCCTTCCAGGCTGCCCGCCGCTTCCGGCAGGCAGCGCACCTTCCAGCCCGCCGCCGTGAGCCGGGCCGCCTCCACCTGGTCGTGCGACAGGATGGCACTGCCGTCCGGCAGCGGCGCCAGCCGGGCGTGGTCGCGGAAGGGCGCGATGCGGGCGACGGCGTTGTGCCCCCAGTACGGGCCGGCATCCCCCTGCCACCAGGCCTGCCCGGTGGCCCAGGCGCGCATCCCCGCCCGCATGCCGAACTGGAACAGCCGCGGAAAGGCGGCCCGCGCCGGACGCCCGACGATCAGCGGCTGCAGGATGGCCAGGCGCGGATCGGCCTCCATGCAGCCCACCAGCCGCAGCACGGCGACGGCGGACATCTCGGAATCCGCGTCCAGGCACAGGAACAGGTCCAGCCCCGCCGCGTGGCGGTCCAGGAAGTCCATGACGTTGCCGGCCTTGAAGCCGGTGTTCTCGGTGCGCCGGCGATAATGCAGCGCCGGCGGGCGCCCCGCCCGCGCCGCGGCCAGGGCGGCCACCGCCGCGGCCTCCCGCGCCGCGCCGGCGGCCCCCGTGGTGTCCGACAGGAACCAGACCGCGAAGGCCTCGCCCGCCCCGGCGGCCTCCAGCTCCCGCACCAGCCGCTCCACCGGCGGCAGCACGGCTTCCATGTCCTCGTCGCGCACGCAGATCAGGATGGCCGTGCGCAGCCCCGGCGGCCGCGGCGCGGGATGCCGCAGCTGCGGCACCACCAGCGCCGCGGGATCGCGGCTCAGCAGCAGGATCGCGAAGCCGATCAGCCCGTTGGCGCCGCTGATCGCCAGCCAGGGCACGCCGCCGAGCCAGCCGAGCAGCAGCAGCACCTCCCACCCCGTCCAGCCGCCGGGGGCCAGCACCCGCAGCAGCAGCCAGCCCAGCCCGGCGGTGAGCAGGGCGCAGAGCAGCACGAAGGCGCCGCGGCGCAACGGGATGGCTTCGGCGGGCATCGGGGGGCTTTCGGGAAGGACGCTTCCCGGCACGGGCGATCAAGCACCCCGGCCGGAACCGCCGCGCCGGGGCAGGGCGCGGTTCACTGCCGCCCGGCCCGGCGCGGGATGGGCCGGGCGGCAGGGAAGGTGCTTCCCCCGCCGCCCGGCGCCGGGTCACAGCAGGGCGCGGCGCCGCGCCCAGGCGGTGTAGAAGCGCGGCCCCACCAGCGCGACGGCCGCCAGCAGCAGGATCACCAGCGACACCGGCCGCGTCAGGAACACGCTCCAGTCGCCCTGGCTGATGGTCAGCGCCTGCCGCATCGCCTGTTCCGCCATCGGCCCCAGGATCATGCCGATCACCACCGGGGCGGTGGGGAAGTCGAAGCGCCGCATGAACATCCCGATCGTGCCGATCACGTAGAGCAGGATCAGATCGCTGACGCTGTTGGAGATGCCGTAGGTGCCGATGGTCGCGAACACCAGGATCCCGGCGTAGAGCTGCGGCGTCGGGATCTTCAGGATGCGCGCCCACAGCCCCACCAGCGGCAGGTTCAGCACCACCAGCATCACGTTGGCGATGTAGAGGCTGGCGATCAGCGTCCACACCAGCTCCGCCTGCGTGGTGAACAGCAGCGGCCCCGGCTGGATGCCGTAGCTCTGGAAGGCGTTGAGCATGATCGCCGCGGTGGCCGAGGTCGGCAGCCCCAGCGTCAGCATCGGCACCAGGATGCCCGCGGCGGCCGCGTTGTTGGCCGCTTCCGGCCCGGCCACGCCCTCGATGGCGCCGGTGGTGCCGAACTCGTGCGCGTGCTGCTTCCGCACCAAACGGCGCTCGGCGTAGTAGCTCAGCATGGTCGGCATCTCCGTGCCGCCGGCCGGCAGCACGCCGAAGGGAAAGCCCATGCCCGCGCCGCGCAGCCACGGCCCGATCGAGCGCTTCCAGTCCTCCTTGCTCATCCACAGGGAGCCGATCTCGCGGACCTCCTGCTTGCCCTCCACGTGCCGCCAGGCGAGGTAGAGCGTCTCGCCCACCGCGAACAGCGCCACCGCCACCAGCACCACGTCCACGCCGTCCAGCAGGTCGATCAGCCCGAAGGTCATGCGCGCCTGCCCGGTCTGCAGGTCCACCCCGATCAGCCCCAGCATCAGCCCGAAGGCCAGCGAGGTCAGCCCGCGCAGCGCCGAACCGCCCAGCACCGCCGACACGGTCACGAAGCACAGCACCATCAGGCAGAAATATTCCGGCGGCCCCAGCTGCAGCGCCAGCTCCACGATGGGCGGCCCGAAGAAGGAGATGCCCAGCGTGCCGATGGTGCCCGCCACGAAGGACCCGATCGCCGCCGTCACCAGCGCCGGCCCGGCCCGCCCGTTGCGCGCCATCTTCGCACCTTCCAGCGCGGTGATGATGGAGCCGCTCTCGCCCGGCGTGTTGAGCAGGATGGAGGTGGTCGAGCCGCCGTACATCGCGCCGTAGAACACGCCGCAGAACAGGATGAAGGCCCCCGCCGCGCTGACCTTGAAGGTGATGGGCAGCAGCAGCGCGATGGTCAGCGCCGGGCCGATGCCGGGCAGCACGCCGATGGCGGTGCCGAGAAAGCACCCCAGCAGCGCCCAGCCGAGGTTGGTGAGCGACAGCGCGTTGCCGAAGCCCAGCGCCAGGCCTTCCCAGACGGACATGGTTCTAGAGGATCCCTTCCAGCACGCCGGCCCCGATGTTCACGCCCAGCAGGCGGTCGAAGGCGAGAAAGGCTGCCACGGTGACGGCGATGCCGATCAGCAGGTCCCAGTGCGGCCGGCGCGACCCGAAGGCGGCGCAGACCAGCACGTAGAGGATGGTGGAGGCGATCACGAAGCCCAGCCACTCGATCAGCGCCACCTGCACCACCAGCGCCGCCGCCAGCAGCCCCAGCGCCCGCCAGTTCACCGGCGGCGCGTCCTGCACGTCCTCCAGCGTATGGCTCCAGCCGCCGCGCAGGGCCGAGGCACACAGCCCCACCCCCAGCGCCAGCAGCATCGCCGCCACCAGCCAGGGCACCAGCGTGGCCCCCACCGCGGCGTAGACCGGCGTTTCCGGGATCACCAGGGTCTGCCAGACCACCAGCAGCCCCAGCGCCAGCACGCCGAGCCCGACCGCGAAGTCGGGCCGCGCCTCCGGCCTCATGCGAGCCCGATTTCCTTGAGCACGCCCTCGGTGGCGGCGTTGTCGTCGCGCACGTACTTGTCGAAGGCCTCGCCGCTGAGGAACTCGTCGTCCCAGCCGCGGGTCTGCAGCAGCTCCTTCCAGGCGGGCAGGTCGTGCAGCGCCGTGACGAACTGCACCAGCTTGCCGCGCGCCGCGGCGTCGATGCCGGGCGCCCCGAACACGCCGCGCCAGTTGCTGGCCACCACGTCGATGCCGCTCTCCTTCAGCGTTGGGATCGACGGCTCCAGCCGCGTTTCGCCGCTGCTGGCCAGCGCCTTGATGCGGCCGGACTTGATCTGCTCGGCGAACTCGGAATAGCCGGAAATGCCGGCCTTGACCTGGCCGCCCAGGATCGCCGCCTGGGCCGGGCCGCCGCCCGCGAAGGCCACGAAGCTGGCATCCTTGGCCGAACGCCCCAGCGCCTTGAGGATCAGCCCCAGCACGATGTGGTCGGTGCCGCCGGCGCTGCCGCCCGCCACCGACGTCCCGCGCGGGTCGCTCTTCAGCGCCTCCGCCAGCTGGCCGATGTTCCCGAAGCTGCTGTTGGCCGGCACCACGATGATCGCGGCCTCGCCGGTCAGCTTGGCGATCGGCGTCACGTCCTTCAGCCCGTAGGGCGCCTTGTTGGTCAGGGCCGCGCCCACCATGACGCTGCCGCCCACCATCAGGCTGTCGCCGCGGCCGCGGCGCTGCGAGATGAAGCGCGGCAGCCCCACCATGCCGCCGGCGCCGCCGACATTCTCGAACTGCATGGACCCCACCAGCCCCGCCTGGCGCGCCACCACTTCCATCGCGCGGCCCAGGCCGTCCCAGCCGCCGCCGGGGGCGGCGGGGATGAACATGTTCAGGCTGGGCAGGATCTGTTGCGCCCGGGCGTCCCAGGCGCTGGCCAGGGCGGCGGCGGCGGGCAGGGCGGCGAGCAGGCTGCGGCGGCGAAGCATGAGAAGGGTCCTCCCATTCGATTGCGGCGGTGTGCGGCCGTGCCGTCGGCCTTTGGCGCTGCCGGGAAGCTTAGACTGCGCCCGCGCCCCTCGCCAACGTGGCGCGCCTCGCATCCCGCCGGGCCCCTTTCCCGCGCGCCCCGCCCAGCGGCGCCGCGCCCTTCGCCCGAAGTCTTCCCCTGCGCCCCCGCCACGTCCCGGCACGGCCCGGCCGCCAGCCGGCGCACCGGCCAGCGGCGCATCGGCCGGCGCCTCAGCCGGCACATCGACCGCCGCACCGGACGCCGCCGGCCCGCCCGCTTGCGCCCGCCCCGGCGCGCGTGAATCCTGTGGGCGTGACCGAATCGCGAGGATGCCCGATGCGCGTGGCCATGGCGGCACTGCTGGGCGTGCTCGCAGCCGCCCTTCCCGCGGCCGCCCCGGCCTGGGCACAGGGTTCCCGCCCCGGTGCCACCCGCACCCCCTCGCCCGAGCGCGACGCGGTGGTGGCCAACGAACTGGGCGTCGCCATCCGCGAGCTCTACGCCGCCCCCGCCGGCCAAACGGAGCCCGGCCCGGACCGGCTGGGCGCCGACACCCTGCCGGCGGGCGGGGTGCTGCGCCTGCGCCTCGGCCGCAACCAGCCTTGCGTGTACAATTTCCGCGCCGTGCTGGCGGACGACACCACGCAGGAACGGCGCGAACACAACCTGTGCCGCGCCGGCCGCGTGGTGTTCGGCGACCCCACCGCGCCACTGCGCGAGGCCAGCGTGGTGAACGATGCCGACAGCCCGCTGCGAGAGCTCTACGTCTACCTCCCCGGGGCCCCGGCGCGCGGCGCCGACCGCCTGGGCTCGGAGATGGTGGCCCCGGGCCGCACGCTGCGGGTGCCGCTGGGCCGCACCCGCGACTGCGTTTTCGACGTCACCGCCGTGTACACCGACGACACGGAGGAAACCCGCCAGCGCATGGACCTGTGCCGCAGTTCCCGCGTGGCCTTCGGCGACCCCTCCATCCCTTGGCGCCAGGGCAGCGTGGAGAACCGCTCCGGCCAGGCGCTGACCTATCTCTACGCCCTGCCGGCCGGCCGGGCGCGGGAAGGGGCCTGGGGCCCGGACCGGCTGGGCTCCGAAACCGTGGCCGACAGCGCCGCCTTCCGCCTGCGCATCCGCTCGCCCGATTGCCGCGTCGACCTGCGCGCGGTCTACGAGGACGAGGGCGCCGAGGAGAAGCGCGACCAGGACCTCTGCGCCAACACCCCCATCGTGTTCGACGGCAGCGGCGTGCCGCGGCCGCCGGAAATCCCGATCGTGCTGGTCAACCGCCACGCCGCGGCGATCGAGGAAGTCTATGTTTCCTCCGCCAGCGAGCGCGACTGGGGCCCCGACCGGCTGGAAGCGCCGATCGAGCGCGGCGCCCGGCTGGAACTCAGCATCGCCGTGAGCTGCCCGGCCGACCTGCGGGTGGTGTTCGGCAACGGCGCGGCGGAGGAACGGCGCGAGCTGGACCTGTGCAACAGCGGCACGGTGGTGCTGCGACCGGGCTGGACGGTGGCGGAAGCCCTGGACAACAGCCCCGCGGGGGAGGACGGGCCGCGCCCCGGCAGCGTGCGGCTGCGCAACGGCGCCCGCGTGCCGATCGTGGAACTCTACGTCGACGCCCCCGGCGAGGCGCGCGGCCCCGACCGGCTGGGCCGCAACGTGCTGGGCGCGCGCGAAACCCTGGACCTCGCGCCGCCCGAACCCGGCGCCTGCGCCGCCACCCTGCTGGCGGTGTTCCGCGACGGGCGCGAGGTGAAGCGCGACCCCTTCGACCTGTGCCAGGGAACCGAGGTGGTGCTGCCATGATCCGACCGACGTTCCGCACCCTGCTGCCCGCCCTGCTGGTGGCGGCGCTGCCGCTGCTGGCCAGCCCCCCGGCCGCGGCGCAGGAGATCCGCCCAATCCCGGAGAGCCTGCGCGGCACCTGGTTCAGCGGCGCCTGCGAGGAACCGGACGCCATGCTGGCCGTGTTCGCCCGCAGCGTCGCCCGCGTGCCCGCCACCGGCCCCGGCCGCCTCGACCGCTTCACCGAGGCGCACGAGCAGGGCGGCTGGACCCTGGGCATCTCGCGCGGGGTGGAACAGCCGCGCCTGCTGCTGCGCGGCACCGCCGCCGGGCTGGACACCGCCGAGCCCGACAACAAGACCCGCGACGACCGCCTGCCCGGCGACGCGCCCGTGTCCGCCTGGCGCCGCTGCGACGCCCCGCCCGCCGCCTGGGTGCTGCGCCACGGCGAGGCGCTGGCCGTGCTGGCCTCCCTGGAGGTGGTGGAAGCCGCCTGCACCGGCCCCGTCGCCCCCTGCGCCGAGGCACTGGTGGCGCAGGCCGACGTGTCCGGCGACCGGCTGCTCAGCACCGCCGAGCTGGCGCGGCTGGTGCGCGGCCTGGCCTGGATCACCGCGCTGGGGGAAGGGGCCTCGGCCGAGGAAGCCGGGCTGGTCACCGGCGGCGGCGTGATCGGCGGCGTGGTGCTGGCGCGGATGGCCGTGCAGAACCTGGACTACGACGACGACGGCAAGCTTTCGGCCCGCGAACTGACCCAGGACCGCGCCGGCTTCCCGGCCGGCGGCGGCGCCGCGGCGGGGCGCCCGCTGCGGCTGGAAGGCATCGGCGAGGCCATCGCCTTCCTGCGCGGCCTGGTGGACGGCCTTCTGGGCGGGGAGCGCTGAGGGCCGCGCCGGCCGCCGTGCCCCGCCCTCACATCCCGGCAAACAGCTCCGTGGACAGGTAGCGCTCGGCGAAGGAGGCCGCGATGCCCACCACCAGCCCGCCGCGCAGCGCCGGGTCGCGCGCCACCTCGATCGCTGCGTGCAGCATCGCGCCCGAGGAAATGCCGATCGGCAGCCCCTCCGTCCGCGCGCAGCGCCGCGCCGCGGCGAAGGCCTCCGCCTCGCCCACGCGCCGCACCTCGTCCAGCGCGCCCAGGTCCAGCACCGCCGGCTTGAACCCCGCGCCGATGCCCTGGATGTCGTGCGGCCCGGGCTCGTCGCCCGACAGCACCGCGCTTTCCTGCGGCTCCACCCCGATGATCCGCATCCCCGGCCGCCGCGGCTTCAGCGCGTGCGCGATGCCGGTCAGCGTTCCCCCCGTGCCGATCCCGGCCACCACCGCGTCCACCTGGCCCGCGGTGTCGGCCCAGATCTCCTCCGCCGTGGTGGCGGCGTGGATCTCGGGGTTGGCGCCGTTGTCGAACTGCCGGGGGATCCAGGCGCCCGGCGTGCTGGCGGCGATGGCCTCGGCGCGGGCGATGGCGCCGGCCATGCCGCGCCGCGCCGGCGTCAGCTCCACCACGCCGCCCATCAGCCGGATCATCTTGCGCCGCTCCACCGAGGCCCCGTCCGGCATCACCACGATCAGCCGGTAGCCCTTGGCGGCCGCCACGAAGGCCAGCGCGATCCCCGTATTCCCCGAGGTCGGCTCGATCAGCGTCGACCGCCCGGGATGGATGGTCCCCGCGCGCTCGGCCGCCTCCACCATCGCCAGCCCAATTCGATCCTTCACCGAGCCGAGCGGGTTGAAGAATTCCAGCTTCAGCGCCAGCCGGGCGGCCAGCCCTTCCTCCGCCTCGATCCGGGGCAGCCGCACCAGGGGCGTGGCGCCCACCACCTCCAGCACGCTGTTGAACAGCTGCCCGCGCGCCGGGGGCGAGGAGGCGGCCTCGGCGGGGCGGGACAGTGCGGCATCATGGGTGTCGGGCATCACGGTCCTGGATTAACACGTTCGCTGAGCGTATTTAAGGCGTTTCGCCGCAGGATATGTTGTTCCGCCCATGCTGCTTCGCCAGGACCGCGCCCTGACCGCCATCGCCGTGATGCTCGACCTCGCCTTCCACGCGGGCCGTGGCGGGGAGGTGGTGAGCGGCGCCGAGGTGGCCGAACGCCTGGGCGCGGCCAAGCGCGGCATCGAGCCGGTGTTCCAGGCCCTGTCGCGCGCCGGCCTGCTGGACAGCACCCGCGGCCCCCGCGGCGGCTACCGCCTGGCCCGCCGCGCCCGCGAGATCCGCCTGTGGGACGTGGTGGCCACGGTGTCGGAGGAGGGCGACGATCCCGGCCTGAGCGGCCGCCTGCAGGTCGCCGTGGTCGCCCCGCTGTGGCGCGAGCTGGACACCGGTCTGCGCCGCCAGCTGGAAGGCCTCACCCTGGACGACCTTCTCCGTCGCGCCCAGGCCGCCGGCCTGAAACGGCCGGCCACGGAACCCCTGAACTTCACCATCTGACCCGGGCCGCGGCGACAGTCGGGCCGGCGTCAGGGGCTCCGGGCGGTTCCGGCTGCACCTGGATGTTTAGGCGTTGGCCAGGGGGCGCCGCCCCCTGGACCCCCGCCGGGGAGTTACGAACTCCCCGGACCCCGCGTTGAGTGCCTCCGGCGGGGGCGGGATGGCCGACGTCGTCCGAGTGGCACACGTTGTCCGAGCCCGCCCCCGCCGGAGGCACTCATGAGGTCGAGGAGCCTAAGCTCCTCGCGGGGGCTCCAAGGGGGCAGAGCCCCCTTGGCCGCGGCCTGAACACCCCGGCGCGACGCGAACCCCCAGTGCCCCAACGGCCGGTCCTGCCGCCGCCGCAGGCCGGGCAGGGGGAAGGTTCAGGCGTTCTCCTTGGGAAGGTCGACCCAGCGCAGGTAGGGCTTCTCGGTGGTGAAGCCCTGGGGGAACTGGGCCTTGGCCTGCTCGTCGCTCAGCGAGGCCAGCACGATGGCCCGGTCGCCGGGGCGCCAGTTCACGGGGGTGGCCACCTTGTGCCGGTCGGTGGTCTGCAGGCTGTCGATGACGCGGATCACCTCGTCGAAGTTCCGCCCTGCCGAGGGCGGATAGATCAGCATCAGCCGGATCTTCTTGTTGGGGTCGATCACGTAGACCGTGCGCACGGTGACGCTCGGGTCCGCTTCGGGGTGGATCATGCCATAGAGCGTGGCGACCTGCTTGTCGGGGTCGGAGATCATGGGGAAGTTCACCGCCGTCCCCTGCGTTTCGGCGATGTCGGCCTCCCAGCCGGCATGGCGGTCCAGCGTGTCCACGCTCAACCCGATCGCCTTGACGTTGCGGCGGTCGAATTCCGGCTTCAGCCGCGCCGTCATGCCCAGCTCGGTGGTGCAAACGGGCGTGTAGTCCTTGGGGTGGCTGAACAGCACGCCCCAGCTGTTGCCCAGCCATTCGTGGAAGCGGATGCGTCCCTGCGTGGTGTCCGCCTCGAAGTCCGGCGCGACCTGCCCGAGCTGCAGCGTCATGGATACGGGTTTCCCTTTTTCGTGAAGTGCCGTCCCGAACGGGAACGGGTGGTCAGAACAGCGGTGAAAGCAGGGTCAGCAGAACCAGGACAAACACCGCCAGGGCGACCTCCACCGGCGGCGCCAAGGGCGCACGCAGGTCGCGCATGTCCCAGTCCGCTTCCGGCAAAGCCCCCTCCAACCCCTCTGCGGCCGAAGCACGCGGCGCTTCCCCGGCCGCGGGGCGGCCCCGGTCGGCCAGCAGGGCCGGATTGTGCAGAACACCCATGCTCGCGCCCCGTATTCTACGTTTGACAAACGGTAGAATAAGAAATTCACTGGCGGCAAGCGATTTTTCGGTAACGGTTGGGGTTTGAGCGCGGCATGGCCCAGAGCACTAGGACCCCCGGCAAGTTGTCCGGGGTCGAAACGACCAAAGTGAACAGCCTGGCCCTGCGCGGCTCCATCGCGGCGGAGCTGGCGGCGCAGGACGCCCGCGGCGGCATCACCGAGGACGCCTACAACCTCCTGAAGTTTCACGGAACCTACGAACAGTTCGACCGCGACACCGCCACCCCGCGCAAGCAGGCGGGCCTGGACAAGGAATGGCAGTTCATGGTGCGCGTCCGTATCCCCGGCGGGGTGCTGACGGCGGACCAGTACCTGGAAATGGACCGGCTGGCCGACAGCGTGTCCAACACCACCCTGCGGATCACCACCCGGCAGGCTATCCAATTCCACGGCGTGCTGCGGGAGAACCTGAAGGCCGGCGTCGCCGCCATCAACCACGCCCTGCTGACCACCATGGCCGCCTGCGGCGACGTGGTGCGCAACGTCACCACCACCCCGGCGCCGCGACGCGACGCCATCCACGCCCAGCTGATCGCCGACGCGCGGATGCTCTCCGCCGAGCTGCTGCCGCGCACCCGCGCCCACCACGAAATCTTCCTGGACGAGGAACCCGTGGGCGGCGCGCCGGAGGAGGAGCCCCTCTACGGCCGCACCTACCTGCCGCGGAAGTTCAAGATCGGCATCGCGCACCCCTCCGACAACACGCCGGACGTGCTGACCAACGACCTCGGCCTGATCGCCATCTCCGAGGGCGACCGCATCACCGCCTACCAGCTCTGCATCGGCGGCGGCCTGGGCCTGACCCACAACCGGCCCGACACGTTCCCGCGCCTGGCCACCCCGATCACGGTGGTGCCGCACCACGACCTGCTGCGCGCCACGGAAGCCATCATCCGCTTCCAGCGCGACCACGGCGACCGCACCGACCGGCGCCGCGCCCGCCTGAAGTACGTCATCGAGGACCACGGCATCGACTGGGTGCGCGAGCAGCTGGCCCCGTATTTCGGCCACGAGCTCGCCCCGCCCGGCCCGCTGCCCAAGCTGGAAATGCCCGAGCTCCTGGGCTGGCACCCCCAGGGCGACGGCCTCTACTGGCTCGGTGTCCCCGTGTCCTCCGGCCGCATCGCCGACACCGGCACCGTCCGCCTGCGCACCGCCCTGCGCGAGGCCGTGCGCCGCTTCGGCACCAACCCCGTGCTCACCCCCCAGCAGGACATCCTGCTGGCCGACCTGCCCGCCGACTCCCGCGACGCGGTGGAAACCCTGCTGCGCGAGCACGGCGTCGCCCTGGCCCAGGACCTGTCGCCCTTCTCGCGCTGGGCCCTGGCCTGCCCGGCGCTGCCCACCTGCGGCCTGGCGCTCAGCGAGGCCGAACGCATCCGCGACCCGCTGGTGGAGGAGATCGAGGCCGTCCTCGACCGCCACGACCTGCTGGAGGAGCGCATCAGCCTGCGCATCACCGGCTGCCCCAACGGCTGCGCCCGTCCCTATGCCGGCGATATCGGCCTGGTCGGCCGCGTCCCCGGCAAGTTCGCCATCTTCGTGGGCGGCGACTTCGAGGGCACGCGGATGAGCTTCAAGCTGCACGAGCGCGTGCCGCAGGCCGAGATCGCCACCACCCTGGAACCCCTCTTCGCCGCCTTTGCCGTCAACCGCCACCCGGGCGAAGGCTTCGGCGATTTCTGTCACCGCCAGGGCGCGGACGCGCTGCTCGCCCTCGGCCCGGTTCCGGTCGCGGCCTAGCGCCCCGCGCGTTCCTCCGGTCGGGGAGGGGGCGTCCGCACGCTGCTTCGGCCGGGGGCATCGCTTTGCCGCTGGGCCGTTTCGACGCCGCAGGCCAGGGAATCCTACTCGCGATCACCTGACCGCGCCGCGACTTGCGCCGGCCGCATCGGCCGCCGCATGGTGCCCCCTCGCCGGAGAACACGAGATATGCCTCGCCTCAACCGACGCACCCTCCTCACGGCCGCCGCGGCCACGCCGCTGCTGGCCACGGGCGCGCGCGCGCAGACCGTGCCGCCGCTGCTGAACGTGTCCTACGACCCGACGCGCGAACTGTACCGCGATTACAACGCCGCCTTCGCCGCCTTCTGGGGAGAGCGCAACAACGGCCAGCGCGTCACGGTCCGCACCTCGCACGGCGGCTCCGGCGCCCAGGCGCGTTCGGTGATCGACGGGCAGCAGGCGGACGTGGTGACGCTGGCCCTGGCCTACGACGTGGACGCCATCGCCGAGCGCGGGCTGATCGAGCGCAACTGGATCACCCGCCTGCCCAACAACAGCGCGCCCTACACCAGCACCATCGTGTTCCTGGTGCGCAAGGGGAACCCGAAGGCGGTGCGCGACTGGGGCGACTTGGTGAAGGAAGGCGTGGCGGTGGTCACGCCCAACCCCAAGACCTCGGGCGGCGCGCGCTGGAACTACCTCGCCGCTTGGGCCTGGGCGCGCCGCCAGCCCGGCGGCAACGACGGCACCGCCGCCACCTTCCTGGGGGAGGTGCTGCGCCACGTCCCCGTGCTGGACACCGGCGCGCGCGGCTCCACCACCTCCTTCGTGCAGCGCGCCCAGGGCGACGTGCTGCTGGCCTGGGAGAACGAGGCGCACCTCGCCTTCGCGGAATTCGGCGCCGACAAGTTCGACATCGTCTACCCCTCGATCTCGATCCTGGCCGAACCCTCGGTGGCCGTGGTGGACCGCATCGTGGACCGCAAGGGCACCCGCGCCGTGGCCGAAGCCTACCTGCGCCACCTCTATGAGCAGCAGGGCCAGGAACTGGCGGCCAAGAACTTCTACCGCCCGCGCGACGCCGCGGTGCTGGCGGCCGCCGGGAACCGCTTCCCCCAGATGCCGATGGTGACGGTGGACGCGGAATTCGGCGGCTGGTCCGAGGCGCAGAAGACCCACTTCAACGACGGCGGCACCTTCGACCAGCTGTACCGCCCGGGACGCTGACCACCCTGGCCGGCATCCCCACCACGGCCGACGGGGCGAAGGGCCCCCGACGCCTGCTGCCCCAGGTTACCCGCCGCGACGCGCTGCCGGGCTTCGGCCTGTCGCTGGGCGTGACGCTGGTCTGGCTGGCGGCGATCGTGCTGATCCCGCTGGCCGCCCTGGCGCTGCGCCCCTGGGAGCTTGGCCTGGCCGGCGTCTGGGCTTCCGTCACCGAGCCGCGCGTGCTGGCGGCGCTGCGCCTCAGCTTCGGCGCGGCGGCGCTGGCGGCCGCCTTCAACGTGCCGCTCGGCCTGCTGCTGGCCTGGGCGCTGGTGCGCTACGACTTTCCCGGCCGCCGCTTGGCCGACGCCATGGTGGACCTGCCCTTCGCCCTGCCCACCGCCGTGGCGGGTTTGGCGCTGACGGCGATCTTCGCGCCCAACGGCTGGCTGGGCGCGCCGCTGGCGCAGATCGGCGTCAAAGTCGCCTTCACCCCGCTGGGCGTCTTCGTGGCCATGGCCTTCGTCGGCCTGCCCTTCGTGGTGCGGACCGTGGAGCCGATCCTGCGCGACCTGCCGCCCGAGGCGGAAGAAAGCGCCGCCACGCTGGGCGCCACCCGCGCGCAGGTGCTGTGGCGCGTGGTGCTGCCCGCGCTAGCGCCTGCGCTGCTGACCGGCTTCGGGCTGGCCCTGGCCCGCGGCGTCGGCGAATATGGCAGCGTGATCTTCATTGCCGGCAACACCCCGATGTGGAGCGAGATCGCGCCGCTGCTGATCGTGACCCGGCTGGAACAGTACAACTACGCCGGCGCCGCCGCGGTGGGGCTGGCCATGCTGCTGATCTCCTTCGCCGTGCTGCTGGCGCTCAACCTGGCGCAGCGCTGGCTGCGGCCGGCGCGGGGCTGAACGCGCGATGATCGACAAGCGCGGCCCCGCCACCCAGGACCCGCCCTGGGCCCAGCGCCTCTGCCTCGCCCTGGCGCTGCTGGCGATGGCGATGTTCCTGCTGCTGCCGCTGGCCGCCGTGTTCACCGAGGCACTGCGCCGCGGCACCGGCCCGGCGCTGGCCGCCCTGTCCGACCCGGACGCGATCGCCGCCATCTGGCTGACCCTGCTGGTGGCCGCGGTCGCCGTGCCGGTGAACACGCTGGGCGGCATCGCCGCCGCCTGGTGCATCGCCAAGTTCGATTTTCCCGGCCGCCGCCTGCTGATCACGCTGATCGAGCTGCCCTTCTCCGTGTCGCCCGTGATCTCCGGCCTGGTCTGGGTGCTGATCTTCGGCGCCCAGGGCTGGTTCGGCCCCTGGCTGCAGCAGCACGACATCCAGATCGTCTTCGCGCTGCCCGGCCTCGTGCTGGCCACGATCTTCGTGACCTTTCCCTTCGTGGCCCGCACCCTGATCCCGCTGATGCAGGACCAGGGCCGGGAAGCGGAGGAAACCGCGGCCACCCTGGGCGCTTCCGGCTGGCAGACCTTTCGGCGGGTGACCCTGCCCGACATCAAATGGGCGTTGCTGTCGGGCGTGCTGCTGTGCAACGCCCGCGCCATGGGCGAATTCGGCGCCGTGTCGGTGGTGTCCGGCCACATCCGGGGCGAAACCAACACCATGCCGCTGCACATCGAGATCCTGTACAACGAGTACCAGTTCGCCGGCGCCTTCGCCGTGGCGGCGCTGCTGGCGCTGCTGGCCCTGGTCACCCTGGCCGCCAAGGCGCTGCTGGAACGCATCTCCGGCCACAGCACCGCAATGGAAGCGTGAGGCGCGTCATGGCATTCCCGGTTCCGGCATCCCCAGTTCCGGCAACCCAGGGCGCGGCAGGGCAGGGTGCGGCAGGGCAGGGCGACCGGCGATGAGCGTCGACATCTCGGGCGTGTCGCGCCGCTTCGGCGCGGCCGCGGCGCTGGACGCCGTGGACCTGTCCATCCAGGCCGGCGAGTTCGTGGCGCTGCTGGGCCCCTCGGGGTCCGGCAAGACCACGCTGCTGCGCATCCTGGCCGGGCTGGACTTCCCCGACCGCGGCGCCGTGCGCATCAACGGCCGCGACGTCGCCAACCTGCCCGCCCGCGCCCGCGGCATCGGCTTCGTGCCGCAGAACTACGCGCTGTTCCGGCACATGACGGTGTTCGAGAACGTCGCCTTCGGCCTGCGTATCCGCCCGCGCAGCACCCGCCCCAAGGACGACGAGATCGCCGCCCGCGTCCGCCGCCTGCTGGAACTGGTGCAGATCCCGCAGCTGGAGAATCGCCGCCCCGACCAGATTTCCGGCGGCCAGCGACAGCGCGTCGCCCTGGCCCGGGCCCTGGCCATCGAACCCTCGCTGCTGCTGCTGGACGAACCCTTCTCCGCCCTCGACGCCCAGGTGCGCAAGGACCTGCGCGCCTGGCTGCGGACCCTGCACGAACGCCTCGGCATCACCTCCGTGCTCGTCACCCACGACCAGGACGAGGCGATGGAGATCGCCGACCGCGTCGCGGTGCTGCGCGACGGCCGCGTGGTGCAGTTCGACACGCCCGAGGCGCTGCTGGACCACCCCGCCGACGCCTTCGTGGCCGGCTTCCTGGGCGAGGCCAACCGCCTGGACTGCGAAGTCCGCGCCGGCCAGGCCCACTTCACCGACCTGCCCCTGCTGCCGCTGCCCACGACCCTGCCGGACGGCCCCGCCACCGCCTTCGTGCGCCCGGCGGACCTGCTGGCCTCCCCCGGCGGCGGCCAGTGGCTGATCCGCTCCGCCCGCCCCGACGCCCGCGGCCCGCGCCTCGTGGTGTCCACCGGCGAGGGCGGCCCGGCCCTGGACGCCATGCCCCAGCCGGGCTGGCGCGACGCCAAGCGCGGCGAAGCCTGCGGCCTGCGCATCCTGGCCGCCCAGGTCTTCCCCCGAACGCCCTGACCCGCTCGGCCGCGTGGCTGGGCCGGTGCGCCGTTTCCGCGTCGGGTCGGCTGTTCTGAATGTTCGGGCCGTGGCCAAGGGGGCTCTGCCCCCTTGGAGCCCCCGCGAGGAGCTTAGGCTCCTCGTGTCTCATGAGTGCCTCCGGCGGGGGCGGGCTCGGACAGGTTTATCCGGGTGGACGACGTGGGCCATCCCGCCCCCGCCGGAGGCACTCAACGTGGGGTCCGGGGAGTTTAAACTCCCCGGCGGGGTCCAGGGGCGGCGCCCCTGGCCGACGCCTGAACACCCCGGAGCAACCTACCCACCCGAAACGGCCCGCCGCCCCGACAGCGCCGGGCCCGGATCAGACCGGCGGGGTGCCGCGCTTCAGCAGGGCGGGCAGGGCGGGGCGGCCGCGGCGGGCCTGCTTCACGGCGGCCACGGCCACGGTGGCGGCGCCCAGCACCTTCCACAGCGTGTTGCCCGACAGCAGCGGCTCCGGCTCCACCACCGGCGGCGGCACCAGCGAGGCCTTGGCCTTGCGGGTACCGGGCGCGGCCTGGGCATCGCCCGGGACCGGTGCGTGCTTGTGGCTGCCTTCCTGGCCGGCATAGGCGCGGGTGAACTCGGCGCCCAGCAGGAAGATCTGCGAGGAATAATACACCCACAGCAGCACGATCAGCACCGCGCTGGCCGCGCCGTAGCTGGTGGCGACGTTGCTGCTGCCCAGGTACCAGCCGATCAGCGACTTGCCGACCACGAACAGGAAGGCCGTGGCCACCGCGCCGATCAGCACGTCGCGCCATTCCATGCGGCGATCCGGCAGCACCTTGTACATCATCGCGAACAGCGCGGTGATGATGCCGAAGGACACGGCGAAGTTCAGCAGCGCCAGCAGGAACTCCCAGCCCGGCATCAGCCCGCCGATCCAGTCGCTCACGGCCGACAGCGCGGCGCTGGCCAGCAGCGAGGTCAGCAGCAGGAAGCCCGTGGCCGCCACCAGCCCCATGCTGGCCGCGCGCGCCTTGACCAGCCGCGACACGGTGGTGGTCACCGTGTCGGCATCCGCCGGCTTGGCGGCGTCCGGGTCGGCCTTCCACACGGCGTTGAGCGAGGCCTGCAATTCCCCGAACACGCCGCTGGCGGTCAGCAGCAGCGTCACCACGCCGACGATGGTGGCGATGGTGCCGGAGGTCTGGTTGCTCGCCCCCTTCACCATGGACTGGATGCCCTCGGCGGCTTCCTGGCCGAGCATGCCGCGCAGCTGGTCGTCCAGCGCGCCGTGCACCGCCTCGTCGCCGAAGAAGAAGCCGGCGATGGCGGTGGCGATGATCAGCAGCGGTGCGACGGAGAAGATCGTGTAGTAGGCGATCGCCGCGCCCCGGCTGAGGCATTCATCGGCGATGTAGCCCTCGATCGTGTCCTTGAGGAGCGCCCAAGCCTTGCCCAGCATACACCGGCCCACCCGTTCCTGCGGGGGCACTGGCGCGCCCCGATCCGCACGCAGAACGGGAAGCGTCCGGCCGGGTTGCGCGTTGCCCCGCCCCGGCGCGCGATGAAGCGTGCGGGCGGGCCCCACGCCGCGCTAGGCGGGCTGACGCTGCGCCCGGCCGGGCTGACGGCCGCGCCCGGGCGGGCTATGCCGGGCCGCATGCCGCGCCACCCCGCCGCGCGCCGGACCGGGGCGCCCCCGCCCGCCGCCTCGTCTCCGCCCGCTGCCGCCCCCGCCGGCAGCACCGGCCGCGTGCGTGCCGCCTATCTCGCGCATGAGGGCTTCGAGGCGGAACTGCCCGACGCCCTGCGCCGCGCCGGCGCCCGGCCCGGCGCCTGGCACGGCCGGCTGCTGCTGTCGCCCGACCCGCCCGTGTCCTGCCCCTGGGCACTGGATACCTGGACCGACCCGCGGGAAATCCCCGCCCCCTCCATCAAGGCCGCCGCCGACGGCTTGCGCGCCATCCAGCGCAACTGGTCGCTGGTGCCCGGCGCCCATCACCGCCGCGCCACGCTGATCGAGGCGGCGCTGCCGCCCCTGCGCGCCAAGCCCGTGCACTTCCCCGCCCCCGTGCCCACCGCGCATCTGGGCGGCTGGTGCCTGCTGCGGCCCGACCTCGTGCTGGCCAGCCCGGCCAAGACCAGCCCTTACCCCGGCGGCGCCCCGGTGCTGGCCGAGGACCACGAAGGCCCGCCGAGCCGCGCCTACCTCAAGCTCTGGGAAGCCTTCCTGCGCGTCGGCCGCTGGCCGCAGCCGGGGGAAACCTGCCTGGACCTCGGCGCCTCGCCGGGCGGCTGGACCTGGGCGGTGTCGCGCCTGGGCGCCCGCGTCACCGCGGTGGACAAGGCGCCGCTGGACCCCGCCGTGGCCGCCATGCCCGGCGTGTCCACCCGCACCGAGAGCGCCTTCGCGCTGGACCCGCGCGCGCAGCCGCCGGTGGACTGGCTGCTCAGCGACGTGATCTGCTACCCCGCGCGGCTGCTGGCGCTGGTGCAGCGCTGGATCGCCGCCGGCGCCGCCCGCAACATCCTGTGCACGATCAAGTTCCAGGGCGCCACGGACCACGAGACGGCAGCGGCCTTTGCCGCCATCCCCGGCGCCACACTCAGCCACGGCGCCTACAACAAGCACGAGCTGATGTTTGCCCGGCTCGACCCGGAAGCGCCGCGCTCAGGCGATCTCCCGCACCAGCTTGGCCCGTAGCGCGCGGGCGAAGTCGGCCCGCGATTCCGCCGCCATCACGAAGGCCCCGTCCCCCGCGATCACCGTGCGCTCATAGGTCGCGGCCAGGCCGGGACGCCCGCCCTCGATCGCCAGCGCGTTCACCGTGATGCCCGCCGCCGCCGCGTCCCGCCGCGCCTCCTCCACCGGACGCAGGCTCCGCATGTCCGGCGCGTCGCCGGACACGTCGATCACCCGCTCCGCCGCCCGCCAGGGTGCGGCGGCGATCAGCTGGGCACTGTGGTCCACCGCGTCGCCGATGGCGTTCCAGGACTGCCGCGAGCGCGGCGCTGCCACCACCGCCGCGGCCAGCGCCTCCGCCGCAGCGCGCCCGTCCACTTGGTGCCAGTCCACCGCCGTGGCCGCCCCGCCCGGTGCCCCCCATTCCACCAGCGCCACGCCGATCGCCCCCAGCGGCCGCGACCCGATCGCCGACAGCACGGCCGGATGCGTCAGCGCCTCGGCGCAGCCTTCGCGCTGCAGGCGGAACTCCTCGGCATCGATGCTGCCGGACGCGTCGATCGCCAGCACCAGCAGCAGGTCCACCGCGCCCCCCTGCGCGACCGCGGGCGTCGCGGCAACTGTCAGGGCTGCCGGCAGCAACAGCGCCTGCCGGCGGCGCCAGGACCCGGCGCGCCGCCGGGAGGGAGGGAAGGGGTCGCTCACCGGGGCATCCTCGCGGGCAGGGTGGACGCAGCCTCCGAAGATCGGCCAGGCCCTGTCAACGCGAAGCCGCCGCCGCGCGATCCCGGCGACGCCGCGGTTCCGCCCGCCCCGCCCTTTCCCCTAGGATAGGCCGCGAACAACCCCGGGGGACTGCCGCGTGAAGGCCTGCTTCGTGGATGCCGGCGAGAGCCTGGCCCCGGAAACCCGCCGCCTGCGCCGCGACACCGACCCGGAGGTGACGATCAACGAGCAGCCCGAGATCACCCCCGAAGCCCTGCCCGCGGTGCTGGCGGGGCACGAGATCGCGCTGATCGACCACACCGCCCTGCCCACGGCGATCGCCAGGCAGTGCCCGCAGCTGCGCCACGTCGTGTTCCTGGGCACCGGCGCCCGCTCCTACATGGACCCCGAGGCGCTGGAAGCGGAATGCGGCATCCAGGTCCACCTGATCCGCGGCTACGGCGATACGGCCGTGGCGGAAATGGCCTTCGCCCTGATGTGGTCGGCCGCCAAGAACCTCGCCCTGATGGATGCCGGCATGCGCCGCGGCGACTGGCTGCGCACCGAGGGCATGGAGCTGACCGGCAAGACGGTCGGCCTGCTGGGCTTCGGCGGCATCGCGGCGGAAATGGCGCGGCTCTGCCACGGCGTCGGCATGCGCGTCCTGGCCTGGAACCGCACGCCGCGCGAGGCCGCGGGCGTCACCTTCGTGCCGATGGACACGCTGCTGGAGCAGAGCGACGTGCTGTCTCTGCACCTGTTGCTGGTGGACGCCACCCGCGGCCTCCTGTCGCGCGAGAAGCTGGCGCAGATGCGCCCCGGCGCCATCCTGGTGAACACCGCCCGCGGCGCCCTGGTGGACGAGGACGCGCTGGTGGAAGCCCTGCGCGACGGCCGCCTGCGCCACGCCGCCCTGGACGTCTATGCCGCCGAGCCGCTGCCCCCCGGCCACCCGCTTTCCGCGCTGCCCAACACCACCCTGGCCGCGCATTCCGCCTTTCGCACGCCGGAAGCCACCGCCAAGCTGATCGGCGCGGCGCTGCAGCATTGCCGCCGCCTGGAGACCGAAGCATCCTGAACCCCACGGCGCGGCACCGCCGCGCCGGCTCGGCCCGCCTGGCGGAACGGTAGACGCAGCGGACTTAAAATCCGCAGCCCTTCAGTGGGCATGGGGGTTCGAATCCCCCGGCGGGCATCCCCACATGGCCATTACCCGGCACAGATCCGTCCCGGCACCCCGCAACGTTTCCGTCGCGCAACCGACCCGCCGGTCGAAACGCTTCCAGAAGGCAGCGCCCCGGCATCGGGCGAGGCGGCGAAAACGGCCTTTTCAGCAGGCGGGCCGTTCCGCTATGTTTGATCACGAGGGCGTGAACCGCCTGGAGCACAGTGATGTCCACGACCGATGACCCCCAGCCGTCCGGCTTCGACGCCCAGGCCCTGATCTCCCCCTGGGTGCGCCAGGGCCGGCGCCTGTCGGACAAGCTGCTGCTCGCCTTTCACCAGGCCTGCGACCAGGGCGAATACGACGTCGCGCGCGACCTGCTCGACCTCGTGGAGCGGCTGCTGAACCGCGCCCCGCCGGCCAACAACCGCCGCAAGAACGTGGAACCCCTGGTGGCCGCGCATGAGCGTCTCTGGATGCTGCGCAACGCCGCCGAAACGGTGGAATAAGGCCCCGCGGCGCCGGGCTGCCCCGCCCGGCGGGCGCCGCCGCCAGCGCGCCTCGACCCATCGGACCGGCCCGCCTAAAGCAGCCTCCGGCAGCCCAGGAGGAACCGGCCCGTGAGCGACGCACAGAAGACGCTTCCCCCGCAGCACCCCGAGGAACAGATGGCCCGGGTCGACCTGCGCATCGGGCAGGCCGTGTCGCTGCAGGCCACGCTGCGCACCACGCCCGCCGGGCTGGTGTCGATCGGCGTGCTGGTGTCGGGCATCCTCCTGTCCACCGCCGTGCTGGTCTGGGCCGCGGTGACCAGCTCCCGCACCGGGCGGTTCTTTCCCCGCCGCTGATGGCGGCGTCCCGCGGCGCCCGCCCGGGCTGCAGCGGAATTGATCGGCCCGAACCGCCGCCCGCGCGATAGGCTCTGGCAAAACCGGATCGCGGGGAGGAACACCACATGATCGGACGCCGGCGCGCCCTGGCGCCATTGCTGCTGCTGCCCTTGCCGGCAGTCCGTCCGGCGCGGGCGCAGGGCTTTCCCTCTGCACCCCTGCGCTTGCTGATCGGCACCGGGGCGGGCGGCGGCGCGGACGCCATCGCCCGCCATTACGCGGAAAAGCTGCGCGCCCTGTGCGGCCAGCCCGTGCTGGTGGAGAACCGGCCGGGCGCCGGCGGCAACCTCGCCACCGCGGCGGCCGCCCGTGCCCCGGCGGACGGGCACAGCATCCTCTTCTCCACCAGCAACAACCTCACCGGCAACTTCTTCCTGTACCGCGACGTGCCCTTCCGCCTGTCGGATTTCGCGGCGGTGACCACGCTGGGGCAATCGGCCTTCGCGCTGGCGGTGAACCCCGAACACGTCCCGGCCGACTCCGTTCCCGCGCTGATCGCCTTTCTGCGGGGGCGCGGCGGGCAGGCCACCTACGGCTCGCCCACCTCCTTTTCCCTGGCCACGGCGCAGCTCTTTCTCCAACTCTCGGGTACGGAGGCGGAGCAGGTGTCCTACCGCACCTCGCCCGACGCGATGAACGACCTGCTGGGCGGGCGCATCGACTTCCTGTTCGCCGACACCGTGCTCGCCCTGGCGCAGCGCCGCTCCGGCGCGCTGCGCGTGCTGGCCGTCACCTCGGCCGAGCGCATCGGCGCCGCCCCTGATATCCCCACCCTGGCCGAGGCTGGGGTGCCGAACTACGAGATGACCACCTGGTTCGGCGCCTTCGTGCCGGCGGCCACCCCCGCCCCCGTGCGCGACCGGCTGGAAGACTGGTTCAACCGCATCGCCGCCTCGGCCGAAACGCGCGACTTCCTGCTGCGGGTTGGCGCCGACCCGCTGCCGGGCTCCGCCGCGCGGCTGGACGCGCTGGTGCGGGAACACACGGAAAAATGGCGCGCCATCGCCGGGCGGACCCGGTTGGAGGCGCTGTAGCGGCGGCTGACGGCGAGCCGCCGACGGCAACTGCCCGGCGGCTCGCGGCGGCGGCGGTCCCGCCCGCGCCGGGACGTAGGGACCGGGCAGCAGCCAGCCCGGTTCCCGAGCGCGTCCCGGCCGGTCACGCTGGTCCGGTTTTCGCCGAAAGTGTCAGAAAACGCGGAATCTGACACACGTTTCGCCGGGCTTGACTGCTAACCTACTGATGTTGTAGGATTAACTTCCGGAAAAGGCCCCGCTGCGGTGATCCGCGGTAAGGAAGTAAGGTCGTAAGGAAGTAAGGCGAAACGCCGCTTCCGGCCCGCGCCTAGCCAGGGTTGGGGGAGGGGTGCATCAGCCGCCCGCGCTCCGTCCACAGCACCACCAGCAGCGTCAGCAGCCCGTAGCCGCTGAAGCCCAGCGTCATCGGCAGGGTGGTGCCGGCGAACTGGTGCCCGATGGCGAAGCCCAGCACCGCGCCGATCACCATGTTCACCGAACCCTGCACGGCGGAAGCGGTGCCGGCGATGTCGCCCAGCGGCTCCATCGCCATGGTGCCGAAATTGGGGCCCATCAGGCCGAAGAAGAACATCGTCGCCGCCTGCAGCGCGGCAAAGGTCCAGATGTTCTCGAACCCCGCCAGCGCCACGGCGGTGTGCAGCATGCCGAAGATCACGTAGCCCAGCATCGCCCCGTGCGACACGCGCCGCATCCCCAGCCGCCCCACGATGCGCGAGTTCAGCAGCGAGGCGATGGCCATGAACACTGCGATCCCCGCGAACACGGCGGGAAACAGCGCGGGGGCGTGGAACACGTCGGCGAAGATCTGCTGCGCCGAATTGATGAAGCCGAACAGCCCGCCCATGATCAGCGTCAGCGCGGCGGTATAGCCCAGCGAGATGCGCTGGCTCAGCGTCCGCGCCACCGCGTTCCACACCGGGCGCAGCGCGATCGGCCGGCGGTCCTGGGGATGCAGGGTTTCGGGCAGCCGCAGCGCCGCCCACAGCATCACCGCCGCGCCGAACAGCATCAGCACGCCGAAGATCCAGCGCCACGGCGCCACCAGCAGGATCAGCTGCCCGATCGAGGGCGCCAGCACCGGCACCGCCAGGAACACGATAAAGGACAGCGACATCACCCGCGCCATCTGCCGCCCGGCGTAGCAGTCCCGCACGATGGCCACCGACAGCACCCGCGTGCCGGCCGCGCCGACACCCTGCAGCAGGCGGGCCACCATCATCACCTCGAAGGAGGCACTGAAGGCCGCCCCCGCACTGGCCAGCACGTAGATCAGCAGCCCCGCCAGCAGCACCGGCCGCCGCCCGTAACGGTCCGCCAGCAGCCCGTAGAAGAGCTGCGCCGCGCCGAAGCCCAGCAGGTAGGCGGTGATCACCCATTGCCGGCCATTATCCGTGGCGATGCCCAGCGAGGCGCCGATGGCGGGCAGGGCCGGCAGCATGGAATCGATGGCCAGCGCGTTCACCGCCATCATGGCGGCGATCAGCGCCACGAAGGTGGCGAAACCCATCCCGTGCCGGTCGGTGCCCGTCGCCCCCGGAGGCAGGGCAGGGGCGGCATCAGGCGTGACCGATCGTCTGGACATGGGATGGCGCGGCTCCTGTGTGGCAAGAAACCCCGCGCGCCGCGCAGGGCCCCGAAACGAGGCCGCTTCCCCCTGGGCCGTTTCGCGCGACGGGCACCGGACCCGGCGCGGCACGCTCGCGCGGCAGCCACTCTTGCCGCCGGTCTTCCGCCATCGGCCGGGCGCGGACAAGGCTTAAATCAGCACGGCTCCCCCGCGCCGCGGCGCTGCCACCCCGGCGCAGCACCACGGGCCACGGAAACCACGGGGCCGCAGTGCGACGGGTCCGGGCGCCGCGCATCCGAGCCCCGCGCGCCGCAGCGCCCCGTGTTCAGGCGCCACGCGCCGCTGCACCGTGCATCCAGGCGCCACGCAGGGCGGGCAGTTCCGCCCCGCCCGGCACGCCACCGCTGGCCGCCGCCGGCGGGACACCCCGCCAATCAGCCACCGGGAACGGAGGCGCCCCCGGCTGGACGGTCAGCGCGGCTGGCCGAGCAAACCGCTGCGGACCTCGGGCACCGCGGTGTTGGGCCCGATAAAGGTGGACATGATCACCCGCACGAAGTTCGGGTCGGCGATCCGGCCCATGCTGCGGCCGTTCAGGGTGATCTCCAGCCCGCGCCGGGTGAACACCATGGTGCTGGTGTCGCCGCGCTTCACGCCGGGGATGGCGGCGATGAACTGTTCCACGTCGTTCGGCGCCAGGCGGCAGGGGGCGCGGCAGTTCTGCGCCAGGCCTTCGCGCCAGGACTTCCGCGCATCCTCCGCGCTGACATCGCGCAGGAAGGAGAACTGCACCAGCTTGGTGCCGTCCGAGTTCAGGATCTCCTCTGCGTTGGCGGAGCGGCGTTCCAGGTACAGGCCGGTGACGTAGATATGGACGTGTAGGATCGAGTAGGTCCGCACCGCCATGCCGTTCAGCACGAGGCGGGTTCCCCCGACCTCCACCGTATCGGGCATGGAAACGCCGTCCAGCTCCGCCGCGCGGAGCGAGGGCGTGGCCAGCAACAGGGCCGCGGCGAGAAGGTATTTCAGCATCGGTGCTCTCCGCCCTGTGCGGCGTCGGCCCGGCATCCGGTGCCGGCCAGGACGCCGAGGGCCTGCAACCCAAAGTATCGCGAGTTCCGGGGGCGGCAAGCCTCGGTCGCTGCAGGATTGTCCGCCACGTTTTTTTCAACAAAACGTGAGAAAACCGTTCACCTCCGACTCATTCTTGAGGCAACCTAGTGTCACGCATCTGACGCGCGTGGGGGAATGCCGGAATGGCCGAGTTCTGGGAAGAATGGGGCGGCCTCGCCTATCTGGGCGCCGCGGCCTGGGCCTTCTTCGAGGGTGAAACCTTCGTGCTGCTCGCCGCCGCCGCCGGCCGGGCCACCGACCTGATCGACCCCTGGACCCTGATGTTCAGCGTCTGGATCGGCTCCTTCCTGGGCGACCAGCTCTGGTTCACCCTGGGCAAGCGCTATGGCCGCCGCGCCGTGCGCCGCATCCCCGGCGCGGAACGGCAGCTGAACAAGGCGCTGGGCTTCCTGGACCGCTACGGCTCGCTCTTCGTGCTGAGCTTCCGCTTCATCTACGGCATCCGCAACGTCGCGTCCGCCGCCTGCGGCATGGCCGGGATGAACCGCCTGCGCTTCGTGGTGCTGAACTTCATGGCGGCCGGCATCTGGGCCGGGGCCTTCGTGGGCGCCGGCTGGTTCGCCGTGGGCTGGCTGGGGCAGGAGAACACGCTCTACGCCCTGGGCGGCATCGGCCTGGCGGCGGTGCTGGTGATGGTGCTCCGGCACTTCTCCGGCCGCCGCAAGGCCGCCCTCGCGGCGTCCTGACGCACAGGCCGGGTCGCGGGTGCGGCTCGGCCTGTTGTTTTCGGGTGTTGGCCAGGGGCGCTGCCCCTGGCCAACGCCTGAACACCACAGACCAACCGACCCGCTCCGGATCAGGCGTCCGCGCCGGTGGGCAGGTCGTGCATCAGCCGTTCCAGGATGCGCGCTTCCAGGGCCGCGCTCTCGGCCGAGCCGCGGCGGCGGGGCCGCGGCAGGTCGA
Organism: Roseomonas sp. BN140053; assembly: GCF_047690175.1. Lineage (NCBI taxonomy): Bacteria > Pseudomonadati > Pseudomonadota > Alphaproteobacteria > Acetobacterales > Roseomonadaceae > Roseomonas > Roseomonas sp. BN140053. The sequence continues at coordinate 143,274 of NZ_JBLLEB010000007.1, forward strand.
CGCCCAGGTCCAGGGCGATCCGCCCTTCCTCGATCAGCAGCACGCGGTCGGCCAGCGCCACGGCTTCCGCCACGTCGTGCGTGACCAGGATCGCGGTGAAGCCCTGTTCCCGCCACACCCGCTCCAGCAGCTGCTGCATGGAGATCCGGGTCAGGGCGTCCAGCGCCCCCAGCGGCTCGTCCAGGGCCAACAGCCGCGGCCGGCTCACCAGCGCCCGGGCCAGGGCCACGCGCTGCTTCTGCCCGCCCGACAGCACGGCGGGCCAGTTCCCCGCGCGATCGGCCAGCCCCACCGCGTCCAGCGCCGCCAGGGCGCGCGCCGCGGCGGCGGGCCCCGCGCGCTCGCGGCCCAGCCCGACCTCCACGTTGCCCAGCACGCGCGACCAGGGCAGCAGCCGCGGCTCCTGGAACATCACCCGCACGTCGCGAGCGGCGTCCGGGTCGTCGCCGAAGGCGAACTCGCCGGCGCTGGGCCGGTCCAGCCCGGTAATCAGCCGCAGCAGCGTGCTCTTGCCGCAGCCGCTGCGCCCGACCACGGCCACGAACTGCCCGGCAGGAACCTCGAGGTCCAGGCCGCGCAGCACCTCCTGCGTCCCGAAGGAGCGCCGCAGGCCGCGCAGATGCAGCGGCGCGCCGCTGCCGGCGGAGGCGTGCGGCACGGCCGCGCGTTCCGGCAGATGCATGTCCATGGGCGGTCAGCCCTTTCCGTGCGCGGGATGCCAGCCCAGGCAGAGCCGTTCCAGCAGCCGCGCCAGGCTGTCCGCCAGCTTGCCCAGCAGGGCGTAGATCAGGATGCTCAGCACCACGACGTCCACCAGCAGGAACTCGCGCGCCTGCATCGCCATGTAGCCGATGCCGGAGGAGGCGGAGATCGTCTCGGCCACGATCAGCGTCAGCCACATGATCCCCAGCGCGTAGCGCAGCCCCACCAGCACCGAGGGCAGGGCGCCCGGCAGGATCACCCGCCGGAACAGTTCCGGGCCGGACATGCCGTAGGAGCGGCCCATCTCGATCAGCTGCGGGTCCACTTCGCGGATGCCGTGCAGCGTGTTGGCGTAGATCGGGAAGAAGACGCCCAGCGCCACCAGGAACAGCTTGGCTTCCTCGTCGATGCCGAACCACAGGATTACCAGCGGGATCAGCGCGAGGTGCGGGATGTTGCGCACCATCTGCAGCGTGGTGTCCGTCAGCAGCTCCGACCGCCGCGACAAGCCGTTGGCCAGCCCCAGCGCCAGGCCGAAGCCGCCGCCCACCAGCAGCCCCAGCAGCGCGCGCTGCGTGCTGATCCAGACGTGCCGCTCCAGCTCGCCGGAACGCAGCAGCCGCCACCCCGCTTCCAGCACCGCGGACGGTGCGGGCAGCAGGGTCGGCGGCAGCTCGCCCAGCCGGGAAGAGGCTTCCCACAGCAGCAGCACGACTGCCGGCAGCAGCCAGCCGGCGCCGCGCGCCAGCCCTGCGCGCAGCCGCCCGGCGAAGGGCTCGCCGGGCCGCGCCGCCGGCCGGGAAGCACCCGCCCAGCCGGAAGCACCCGCCCCTGCCGCCTTCCCCGCGCGCGCCACGGCAGCCGCCCGCCCGGCCTGGGCCGGACGCTCCGCGGGAGCCGGGGCGCGTGCCGAACCGGACCATTCCGGCACCTCCGGCCGGTCCTCCGTCCCGTGCAGGCTCAGTTGCTCCAGCAGGGCCGCCCTCGCGTCGCCGAAGCCTTCGCGCGCGAAGGGCGCGTTCACGACGCCGCGGCCCGCGCCTGTGCCGCCGCGGCGGCGGTGGCGAACTCGCTGGTGTTGGAGGAGTGTTCCCGTCCCGGGCGCTTGCGGTTGATGCCCAGCGCCGGGAACAGCAGCTCCGCCACGCGATAGGCTTCCTCCAGGTGCGGGTAGCCGGAACCGATCACCACCTCGATCCCGGCCTCCTGATATTCCCGCAGCCGCGCCGCGACGCTGGCGGGCGACCCCACCAGCGCCGTGCCGGCGCCGCCGCGCACCAGCCCCACCCCGGCCCAGAGGTTGGGCGCCACCACCAGCCGGTCGCGCCGCCCGCCGTGCAGCGCGGCCATGCGGCGCTGGCCGACGCTGTCCATCTCCGTGTTGAAGCGGCGCTGCGCCACCTCGATAGCGGTGTCGGACACGCGCGAGATTAGCTTGTCCGCCGCGGCCCAGGCTTCCTCCTCCGTGTCGCGGACGATGAAGTGGAGGCGGATGCCGAAGCGCAGGTTCCGGCCGCGCAGCCTGGCGCGGCGGCGCACGGCGGCGATCTTGTCGGCGACGTGCTCCACCGGCTCGCCCCAGGTCAGGTAGGTGTCCACCAATTCCGCGGCCAGGTCCTGCCCGGGCTCGGAGGAGCCGCCGAACCACAGCGGCGGGTGCGGCGCCTGCACCGCCCCGAGGTCCAGCCGCCCGTTCACCATGCGGAAATGCGGCCCCTCGTGGTTCACCACCTCGCCGCTGAGCAGGTCGCGCCAGATGCGCAGGAAGTCCGCCGCCTGGGCGTAGCGCTGGTCGTGCGGCAGGAACACGCCGTCGGAGGCCAGTTCCACGGGATTGCCGCCCACCACGACGTTGAGCAGCAGCCGCCCGTCGCTGAGCCGGTCCAGCGCCGCGGTCTGCCGCGCCGCGAAGGAGGGCGAGGTGACGCCCGGCCGCAGCGCGACGAGGAACTTCAGCCGCTCCGTCGCCGTGGCCAGCCCGGCGGCGGTGATCCAGCTGTCCTCGCAGTTCTGGCCGGTGGGCAGCAGCACGCCCTCGTAGCCCAGCCGGTCGGCGGCCTGCGCCACCTCGCGGAAATAGCGGAACTCCGGCGGCCGCTGCTGCGTCTCGGAGCCGAGGAAACTGCCGTCCCCGTGGGTGGGGATGAACCAGAAGAAGCGGAGCGGGTCGGAAGCGTCGGTCACGGCGGGGCGTCCTGCGGGAAGCGTCGGGGAAGGGAGGGGCGGTCAGCGCCGCGCCGCGGACCACACCGCGTCGCGCACGGTGACGGCGCACGGGATCAGCCCCAGGCGCTGGAAGCGGTCGGCGCTGTCCTGCTGGGTGGCCAGCACGGCCTCGGACAAGGGCAGCACGCCGAAGCTGCCGCGCTCGGCCGCCACGGTCTGGGCCGCCAGCTCCACCCCCGTGACCTCCGCCAGGGAGGCGGCCACCTGGCCGCGGTTGTCGGAGGCCCAGCGGGCGGCTTCCTCCAGCGCGACCAGCACCTCGCCCAGGGTTTCCGGGAAGCGGTCGGCGAAGCCGCGGTTGGCCAGCAGGAAGGAGTTGCTGTTCTTGATCTGCGTCCCCGTCGCCAGCACCCGCACCCGGTTGCGCGCCTGGGCCAGGGCGAAGAAGGGATCCCAGATCGTCCAGGCGTCGATGCTGTCGCGGGCAAAGGCGGCGGCGGCGTCGGCGGGGCTGAGAAACACCGGCGAGATATCCGCGTAGCCCAGCCCGGACTTCTCCAGCGCCGCCACCGTCATGTTGTGGGCGGAGGAGCCGCGGGTGAAGGCCACCTTGCGGCCGCGCAGGTCCGCCAGGGTGCGGATCGGCGAGGCCTCCTTGACCAGGATACCCTCGCCGTCGCCGCTGGGCGGGGTGGCGGCGACGTAGGCGATGCTGGCGCCCGCGGCTTGGGCGAAGATCGGCGGCGCGTCGCCGGCATAGCCGAAATCGATGCTGCCCACCGCCATTGCCTCCAGCAGCGGCGGCCCTGCGGTGAATTCCACCCAGCGAACGGGGATATTGCGCGCCGCCAGCCGGCGCTCGATCAGCCGCTGCTGCCGCGCCACCACGAGCAGCCCGATCTTCTGGTAGCCGATGCGCAGCTCTCGCGGCGCATCCTCCGCGCGGGCCGAAAAGCTCGTCGGCAGCAGGGCCGGGCAGGCCAGGGCGGCCAGGGACAGCGTGGCGTGGCGTCGGGATAGGCGCATGCGGAACTCTCCGGAAACGATGCGCGACGACCTCTGGAGGCATCGCGCCGCGTCATAAAACGCGACGTTAAAACGGGAGTCAAACGGTATAGACGTAATAGTGTAGTGAAATAGGAGGGTGCCGCGGCAAACCGGACACCTCCCCGGGCGCGATCCATCCCGCAGGGGATCAGCTTCGGCGTATCCCCGAGTCGCGGCCGCAACGCGGCCCGCGGCGCCCCGCCAAGCCCTGCGCGGGCCGGAAAACCCCGGCTTTTCTGGTACGTGGGCGGATTATCCCGCGATTATCCCCGCACTTGTCCACATGCCCCCTGGACAAGCGCAGTTCCGGCGTCATCCTCGCGGAACATCTCAGCAACACCACGCAACTCCATGATGCCGAACGCCAGACCGCTCCGGGACCACCAGCGCCAGGTGCTGGGCATCGCCCGCGCCATCGCCGCGGGGGCGGATGCGCGCGACGTGCTGGCCGCCGTCACCCCCGGCGGCGGCAAGTCGCTGCTGCCCGTGCTGATGGGGCAGGCGCTGATCGAGGCGGGGATCGTGGACCGCCTGTGCTGGGTGGTGCCGCGCGACAGCCTGCGCCTGCAGGCGGAGGAAGCCTTCGCCGACCCGCTGTGGCGGGAAGCTCTGGGCCACCGCGTCAGCGTGCGCGCCGCCGACAACGCGCCCGACCCCTGCCGCGGGTTGTCGGGCTACATCACCACCTACCAGGCCGTGGCCGCCGCCCCGGATCTGCACCTGGGCGAGTTCCGTCGCCACCGCACCCTGCTGGTGGTGGACGAGGTGCACCACCTTCCCGCCCTGCCGGACCTGGACCCGGACGGCCGCGACGGGGGCGCCCCCGCTGCCGCGGCCGAGAACGACGACCCTGCCGCTTGGTCCGGCGCCCTGCTGCCGCTGCTGGAATGCGCCCGGGTGCGGCTGCTGCTCTCCGGCACGCTGGAACGCGCGGACGGGCGGCGCATCCTGTGGCTGCCTTATCGCCGCGGCAGCCGCAGCGGCACGCGGGAGGTGGATCTCGCGGCGCCGGGCTGGGCGGTGGTGGGCTATTCCCGCGCCCAGGCCCTGGCCGAGCGTGCCGTGCTGCCGGTGACCTTCGGCGCGCTGGACGGCGAGGCGTCCTGGCTGGAACCGGCCTCCGCCGGTCCGCCGGGGGCGGAGCGCATCCCCGCCGGGCCGCACCGCCTGTCCACCAGCGTGCCAGGGGAAACCACGCGTCCCGCGCTGTTCACCGCCCTGCGCACCGGCTTCGCGGAAGCGCTGCTGCGCGAGTCTTTCGATGCCACCCGCAAGCTGCGGGCCGAACGCCGCGCCGCGCTGGGCGTGGCGCCCGGCCAGCCCGCGCGCGGCCTGGGCAAGCTGCTGGTGGTGGCCGCCGACCAGAGCTGTGCCCGCCGCTACCTCGACGCGCTGCGCGGCTGGGTGCCGGCCGCCCAGGCCGAGGATGTCCGCCTCGCCACCTCCGACGAGCGCGACGCGCACGAAACCCTGGCCGCCTTCCGGCTGCGGCCGGAGCCTTCCATCCTCGTCACCGTGGCCATGGCCTACGAAGGGCTGGACGCGCCGGAGGTCGCCGTGGTGGCGGCGCTGACCCACATCCGCTCGCGTCCCTGGCTGGAACAGATGGTGGCGCGCGCCACCCGGGTGGACCCGCGCGCCGGCCCCTACGACAACCAGCGCGCCCTGGTGTTCCACCCCGACGACCCGTTCTTCGGCCAGTTCCGCTGGCGCATGGAGGAGGAGCAGGGCACCCGCGCCCGCGCGCCCAAGCCGCCGCGCCAGGGCACGCTGCCGCTCTGGCTGGCGGAACAGCTGGCCGAGAACCGCGAGCGCGACGGCATCACGCCGCTGGAAAGCAACGCGCTGGCGCTGCGCCTGTCTACGCTGCGCCCCGGCCCGGACCTCGCCGCCGGGCTCGCCGCGGCGCGCGACGGCTTCGCGGAAGCCCAGGCCGACCTGCTCGATCGCCCCTCCGTGGCGGAACGCCGGCTGCGCGCCCGGCTGGGCGAGCTGGTGGCCGCCCAGGTGATCGAGGACGAGGCCGCCCCCTGGACCGCCCCCGGGACCGTTCTGGGCGAGGCGCGCGGGGCGCCGCGGGGGCAGGGAACCTACCATGCCTACAACGCCGCGCTGAAGCGCGCCCTGGGCAACAAGGGCCGCGCGGAGATGACCCTGTCCGAGCTGGAAGCCGCCGTGGCCTGGATGGAGCGCCACCGCCTGTCCGACCACCTGCACCTGCTGGACGGCGACCACCGCTACGGCTGGGCGGCACGGCAGCGCGGCAACTGGCAGCCGCCGGTGGGACGGCGCCCGGTCCCGGCACGCCCCACAGTGCGCGAAGCCGCCAACAGAGGGCGCGACGCCAAGGCGGGCGGGCAGGGGTGACGCCGCGGCGGCCGGTTCTCAGCGCCGCATCGCCAACACGATGCCGCCCAGGGTGAGGCCCAGCGCCGTCAACTCGCGCAGCCCCAGCGGCTCGCCCAGTGCCAGGGCGGCGGCGGTCACGCCGACGATGGGCGTCAGCAGCGTTCCCAGCGTCGCGGTGCTGGCCGGCAAACGGCGCAGCGCGGCGAACCAGGTCAGGTAGCACAGCCCCATCGACACCGCCGCTGTGTAGCCCAGCGCCGCCCAGCCGAAGGCCGGCAGCCGCGCGAAATCCGGCTGCTCCAGCCCCAGCCCCAGCGCCAGCAGCGGCAGGCAGCCCAGCGTCACCTGCCAGGCGGTGTTGGCCACCGGGGCCAGCGGCAGCGCGGCGCGCTTGGTCAGCACGGTGCCCAGCGCGAAGCACAGGGCGCCGCACAAGGCCAGCCCCACCCCCGGCAGCTTGGTGGCCCCCAGCTCCAGCCCCCGGCCGCCCAGCACGGTGGCGACCCCCAGCACCCCCAGGGACAGCGCCGCCGCCCGGCGCGCCGTCAGTACCTCGCCCAGCAGCGGCCAGGCCAGCAGCGCCACCCAGACCGGCATGGTGTAGGCCACCGTGGCGGCCTCGCCGGCGTCCAGCCAGGTCAGCGAGGCCGTGGCGAAGCCCATCCAGGCGGTGATGTTGAGCAGCGAGGCGCGGATCAGCCGCCCCCGGAGCGCCCGCGGCACCCGCAGCGCCTCGCCCCGCGCGCGGGCCAGCAGCAGCAGCCCCAACCCGGCGGCCAGCCCGCTGACCCCGCGCGCCGAGAGCGGCGGGCATTCCTGCAGCAGCAGCTTGGTGGCCGGCCAGTTCAGCCCCCAGCCCAGGGCGGTGACCAGCAGGCAGCCCAGCCCGGCCAGCGCGGCGCGTCCGGGCAGCCGACGGGCGAACAGCCCCACCCTGCCCGGAGCCGGTGGCGGGAAGCGCCCGGGCGGCGCCGCTTCGAGGCCGGCTTCCGGCAGCGGGCGGTTCTCGCTCGACCCCGTCACGCTTGAACCATCTCTCCTGCCGCGGGTGGATTCGCTACCCCCAGCCTTCCAGTTCGCGGGACGACCTGCCAGCCGCTTCGAACCGGAAACGGCTTGTGCAGTGAAGGTTACAGCAAAGATGCTGGCCGGGGCAGGCCGGGAACGTGCATAGTCGGAGGGTGCTGCCGTGACGGAGAAACAACCGATGGTGGAAGAGCCGCGTCCGGCCCGCCGCCCCGCAGGCCCGGAAGGGCGCCCCGTCCGTCCGGCGGGCGCCGCCGGCCTCCGTCGCCCGGCGCGCCGGCTGCTGACGCTGCTGTTCGCGCTGCTGGCCTTCTGCCTGCCGGCGTCGGCGCAGCAATCCCCGGCGATGCGGCTCAAGGTGATCGGCGGCCTGGCGGGCGTCAGCCAGTATGTCCGCTTCGAGGAACCCTTCTGGACCCAGCGCGTCCGAGACATCTCCGGCGGCCGCATCGAGGCCGAGATCGCCCCCTTCGACCGCAGCGGCATCCGCGGGCAGGAAATGCTGCAGCTGATGCGGCTCGGCGTCGTGACCTTCGGCACCGCGCTGCTGGCGGTGGTGTCGGGCGACGAGCCGGAGCTGAACGCGGTGGACCTGCCGGCGCTGAACCCGGACATGGCGGCGCTGCGTCGGTCCGCGACGCTGTACCGGCCGCACCTGCGCGACATCCTGCGCGAGCGCTACGGCATCGAGCTGCTGTCGATCTACGCCTATCCCGCCCAGGTCATCTATTGCGTGAAGCCCTTCGTGGGGCTGCAGGACCTCGCGGGGCGGCGGGTGCGCACCTCCTCCGTCGGGCAGTCGGAGATGATGACGGCGGTGGGCGCCGTGCCGGTGCTGACCCCCTTCGCGGAACTGGTGGAAGCCGTGCGCAACGGGGTGGTGGACTGCGCCATCACCGGCACGCTCAGCGGCAGCGAGATCGGGCTGACGGAGGTCACCTCCTTTATCCACGCCATGTCCATCTCCTGGGGCCTGAGCTTCTTCGGCGCCAATGCCGCCGCCTGGGAAGCCATCCCCGCCGACCTGCGGGACGTGCTGCGCGGGGGCATCGGCGAGCTGGAAAACAACATCTGGAACGCCTCCGACCGCGAAACCACCGAAGGCCTGGCCTGCAACACCGGGCAGGCCGTTTGCCCCAACGGCAAGCGCGGCCGCATGACCCTGGTGCCGGTGACGCCGGCCGACGACGCGTACCGCCAGCAGCTGCTGGTGCGCACCGTTTTGCCCAACTGGGTGCAGCGCTGCGGCCCGGATTGCGCCGAGGCCTGGAACAGCACCTTTGCGCCCGCGCTGGGCATCACCGCCAGCCCGGACTGAGGCCCGCCCCGCGCATGCACCGCACCATCCCCCACGCCCGGGCAGGCCGGCGCCACCGTCCAGGGCGCGCGGGCCCCTGTAGCCGCCCGGGGCCGGGCTGATGCACAGGACCCGCCGGATCCGCTTCGCCGCCAGCGCGGCCCTGCTCATGCTGCTCGCCGTCCAGGGCATCGCCACGGCGCTGCTGCTGCGCCAGTCCCATGCCGGCGCCGAGGCCACCGCGAACGAGCAGGTGGAACGCGCCAGCCGCGCCGTGCAGGCTGCCATCAACCGCAGCCTGCTGCAGGTGGACGCCATGCTGGCCAGCCTGCCCGCCATCATGCGCGAGGTCGCCGACGACCGCGGCCATCTCGGCGCCGTTCCCGCCAGCCGTGTGCTGCAGGAGCTGAGCAGCACCAACTTCGCCTTTCGCGACGTGCTGCTGGTCCGCCCCGACGGGTCCATCTTTGCCGCGGCGCTGCCCGCCTCGCGCCGCCGCCGCCTGCCGATCTCGCCGCTGGCGATCAACGTGTCCGCCGGGGCGCCCGCGGGCGGGCTGCTGATCAGCGATCCCGTGCGCAACCCCGCCACCGGCGAATGGGCGGTGTTCCTGGTGCGCCGGGTCGAGATCGCCGATGTGGGCCCGGTTTTCGCGATGGCCGAGGTGCAGGTGTCGCTGATCGGCACGCTGCTGGCCTCGGGCGGCGACAATTCCGCGCTGCACCTGCTGCTGCGGCGCAGCGACGGCGTGCTGCTGGCCAGCCAGCCGCACGACGAGACCCGCATCGGCAGCCGCGTGGAAAACAACGCCGCGTCGCGGCTGAACGACGCGGCCGCGGGAACTGCGGATGATTTCGTGGCCGAGCAGCCCACGCTCTACGCCTCGCTCGCCATCATCGTCTCGCTCCGCCGCGACGCCGCGCTGGCGGCCTGGGAACGCGAGCGGGACCAGGTGCTCTGGGTATCCGGCGGCTTCGCGGTTCTGCTGATTGGCGCCGCGGCGGCGCTGCTGGTGATGCTGGTCCAGCGCGAGCGCGCGGATGCCGAGCGGCTGCGCACCAAGGAGCTGCTCGACAAGGCGCTGGAGTCGATGAACGACGGCTTCTGCATGTTCGATGCCGATGACCGGCTGGTGATGTTCAACAGCCGCTACAAGGAATTCTACGGCGTCAGCGCCCCTTTCCTGGCGCCGGGCATGCGCTTCGAGGACATCATCCTGGAAGGCGCGCGGCAGGGGCAGTACCCGCAGGCCGGCGAGGACATCCGGCAGTTCACCGCCGAGATGAAGACCTGGCACCTCGGCAACAACGCGCCGATGGAGCGGCTGCTGCCCGATGGCCGCTGGATCCTGATCACCGAGCGCCGCACCCCCGACGGCGGCACGGTGGGCATCCGCACGGACATCACCCGCCTCAAGCGCGCGATGGCCGAGCTGGCCTCGGCGCGCGACGCCGCCGCCGCGGCCGGCGAGGCCAAGTCGCGCTTCCTGGCGCGGGTGAGCCACGAGCTGCGCACGCCGCTCAACGGCATCCTCGGCTGGGCGCAGCTGCTGCTGCGCGACGAAGGGCTGACGGCGGAACAGCGGGGGCGGCTGCAAACCCTGGTGGATGCCGGCGAGCACTTGGCGCAGGTGGTGTCGCGCCTGCTGGAAGTGTCGCGCATCGAAGGCAGCGAGCTGCAGGACTTCGACGCCGACCCGGTGGCGCCCGCCGATGTGGCGCGCTTCTGTGCCGACCTCGTGCGTCCTTCCGCCGTTGCCAAGGGGCTGGAACTGGCGGTGGAGATCGCCCCCGACCTGCCGGCCAAGGTGCTGCTGTCCGCCGCCGGGCTGCGGCAGGTGCTGCTGAACCTGCTGGGTAACGCGGTGAAGTACACGGAGACCGGCGGCATCACCCTGCGGGTCGGCCGCCTGCTGTCGGGCGACCTGCGCTTCGAGGTGGAGGATACCGGGCCCGGCATTCCCGCCGCGCTGCGCGGCCGGCTGTTCCGCGACTTCGACCGGCTGGGCGCCGAGAGCGGCAACATCCCCGGCACCGGGCTGGGGCTGTCCACCTCCTTCCAGATCGCCGAACGGCTGGGCGGGCGGCTGGGCTGCGACAGCACCATCGGCCAGGGCACCACCTTCTGGGTGCAGCTGCCCGCCCCCGAGATCGCCGCTGCCCCCGTGCTGCCGGCGGCGCCTGCCGAACCCGCCAAGCCGGCCGGTTTGCGCGTGCTGGTGGCCGACGACGTGGCCACCAACCGCGTGCTGGCGCGCGCCATGCTGGAATCCCAGGGCCACAGCGTGGATGTCGTGTGCGACGGCGAGGAAGCGGTGGCCGCGGTGCGCCGCGCGCCCTACGACCTCGTGCTGATGGACGTGCACATGCCCGGGCTGGACGGGTTGCAGGCCACCCGCCGGATCCGCGAGATGGAGGGCGACGGCAGCCGCGTGCCGATCCTGGCCGTCACCGCCTCCGCCTATACGGAGGACGTGCAGGCCTGCCTGGACGCGGGCATGAACGGCCACGTGTCCAAGCCGATCCGGCTCGACGCCCTGACCGCCGCGATGGCGGCCATGGCCCCCGGCACCCTGTTGCGGACCTGAAGGCAGGGGCGGCACGCCGCCCTGCCGGAGCTGGCCTCCCCGCGGGTTGCGGGGAAGCGGGCGCTCAGTGCCCGTGCACCGCCAGCGTGGCGCCGACCATGCGGTAATACACGCGGTTGACCTGCCGTGCCCCGTGCCGCTCGTACATGGCGCGCGCCCCGTCATTGGTGGCGTCCGTGGTCCAGTCCAGCGCCGAGAAACCCTGCGCCACCGTCAGCGCGGCGGCCGCCTTGACCAGCGCGCCGCCGACGCCGCAGCGCCGCCCCACCCGCGCGACGTAAAGGTCGCGGATATACAGGGACCGGCTCAGCTCCGCGGCGGGAAAGGTGACGTTCAGCACGGCCGAGCCCACCAGACGGTCGTCCAGCAAGGCCACCAGGGCGCGCGGTTCGAAGGGACCGTCGGACAGGCTGCACACCAGGGCCGCGGCCTCCAGCGCCGCCCCTTCCGTGACGGGCTGGCCGTAATGCTCCTGCATCTCCTGCAGGTGCGCCGCCAGGGCGCTCAGGTCGGCGTGCGCGGGGCGCCGCACGGTGAGTTCGCGTTCGGCCAGGATCGCGTGGCCGGTGATCCCGGCATCGGTCGAGGCGAGTGCTGACATCCCATTCCCTCCGCCGGCTGCCCGGCCGCTGCCCTACGACGTATGGCCCCGCAACCCCCGATGGCAATCACCGTCCAGGAGATGAGGGTCTGTCGCGATAGCGCCCGGACCGGCATCGGCGCCGGCAAGCGCGTGCAATTCAAGATTGCGTGATGGCTTTTAGTTTCAACACCGTAGGATAGCAATCATGAAAGTTCTGCCACCAGAACGGGAGGTCGAGCCCCAAACATTTCGCGCGTGCGGATTTGTGGCCAGGGGCGCGCGGGAACCACCCGCGTCAGCGCGGCCCGCCCGAACTGGTGGCCGAGCCGCAACCACAATCGGCGGGTGGCGGCGGGGGCGAAGCGGCCGACTGCGCCAGCGCCGCGGGGGACGCAGCGAGGAAGGCGGTGAGAAGAAGGAGAACCGTCGCCAGCCCACGCATCGTGCCGCTCCGCAGAAGGGTGGAGCAGGGTATGGCGGCAACCCGCCCGGCCGGCAACAAGGAACGCGCCCCTGCGGGGCAGGCCCCGGCACGGCAGGATCATGGGAAACGGGGGATTACGACGCCGCGTACCCTGAGCGATCGGGGCAGCAGGAGGGACGTAAAAACATCCATCGCCTCCGCGTGCCCCGAAGGACCCGCGGCGTCGTTCCGCTTGTTTCCGTCCCTAAACCCGGCCCGTCTGATCGGTCGCCGATGCCGGGCCTTATACAGGGTGTGTTGTCTTATACAAGACTTAAGAAAGACACGGCGTCCCGGCACCGTCGCCTCGGCCGCACGAAGATGCTACGGGCAGGGCGTGCCACGCCCGATCACCCCGGAGTCCGCGTGACCGAGGCCTCCCCCAGCGCCCCGCCGCGCCCCGATGCCCGCCCCCTCTACGCGCAGGTCGAAGCCATCCTGACCGGCCGCATCGTCGGCGGCGACTGGCCGCCCGGCCATGCCCTGCCCGCCGAACCCGAGCTGGCGCAGGAACTGGGCGTCAGCCACGGCACGGTGCGCAAGGCGCTGGCGGCCCTGGAAGCGCGCCGCCTGATCGAGCGCCGGCAGGGCAAGGGCACCTTCGTGGCCCAGCACACCAGCGAACAGGCGCGCGACCACTTCTTCCGCGTCCGCGACCTGGAAGGGCGGGAAGCCAACCCGACCTCCCTGGTGCTGTCGCTGCACACCGATGCCGCCACCCCGGCCGAGGCCGCGGCCTTCGCCCTGCCGGCGGAGGCGGCCGTGCACCGGCTGCGCCGCCTGCGCCTGCAGGACGGCCAGCCCTTCCTGGTGGAGGAGATCACCCTGCCGGCGGCGATCTTTCCCGGCTTCACCCTGGCGCTGGGCCGCGAACTGCCGGACGAACTCTACGTCCTGTACCAGCGCCGCCACGGCGTGACCGTGGTGCGGACGCGGGAATCCCTGTCCGCCCTGCCGGCCGGCGCGGCGGAAGCGGACCTGCTGGGCGTGCCCCCCGGCACGGCCCTGCTGGCGGTGGAGCGCCGCACCTGGGACGCCGCCGGCCGCGTGGTGGAACAGCGCCTGTCGCAGCTCAACACCGCCCGTTTCCGCTACGTCATGGAACTGGACTGACGCCGGTTTCCGCTCGGCCGGCGCAGCCCGGGTGCCCCCGGCGCGGAACAAAGGCCCTGGCCCGGCTGCCGGAGCAACGCCCCTGGCCGAGGCCCGGGCGAGCCACGCCGGCGGCCCGCATCCGGCCGTTCCTCAGCCGCCTCGTCGCAGCCACAGCCGGGTCACCCCGTCGGGCCCCGCTTCCTGCCGCAGCACCGCATGGCCTTGTTCCAGGGCGGTGCGCGGGACGTTGCGCGCCGGCTCCTCGCCGCGAAGTTCTACCAGCAACACCGCGCCCGGTTGCAGACGATCCAATGCGAGTCGTGTTCGCACGAAGGTCATGGGACAAATATCCCGCGTAATGTCGATGTGCTGGTCCGGCGAGATGTTCTGATCCTGGCCGCTGGTGGTCATGCATGATCCCGTTGTTTTCAGGCCGGAGCGGGTTTACCTGGGCGTGATCCACGCTTCACTCAAGTCGAAGACCGATTCGGGCAGCGTGCCGACCTCACCACTGGAGAGAGCGTTGATGGCCGACATGGAATCACGGGTGGCGGATCGGGGGGACGTGCTCCAGCTCACGGCCCAGATCGTGTCGGCGCACGTGTCCAACAACGCCGTTCAGCACACCGACCTCCCCGGCCTGATCGCCGAGGTCCATCGCGCCCTTCTCGGCCTGGGCCGCCCCGCCGAGCCGCCGGCGGTCGCCCGGCCCGAGCCCGCCGTGCCCGTGAAGAAGAGCATCCAGCCCGAGTACCTGGTCTGCCTGGAAGACGGCAAGAAGCTGAAGATGCTCAAGCGCCACCTCAAGACCGCCTACAACATGACCCCCGAAGAATACCGGGAGCGCTGGGGCCTGCCGCCCGACTACCCCATGGTCGCCCCCAACTACGCCGAGCACCGCTCCTCCCTGGCCAAGCGCATCGGCCTGGGCACCCGCCCGCGCGGCCGCACCCAGCGCGACGGCCGGGCCGCGGCGGACTGAACGCCCCCCCCGCGCCCGTTCCGCACGGCGCGTTTGCCGCGGGGGGGTGGTGGCGGGTAGTGTTGCCCCACCGGCCAGCCCCGCCAGCACCGGAAACGGTTTGTTCCAGTTTCGAAGCCCAGGACGCATGGACGCACGCCCCGACCCTTCCCGCCTCGAGCGCCTCTGCGTGGAACGCGGCCTCAAGATCACCGGCCAGCGCCGCCTCATCACCCGCGTGCTGAGCGAGGCGGTGGACCACCCGGATGTGGAGGAAGTCTATCGCCGGGCGCTCGCGCTCGACAGCAAGGTGTCCATCGCCACCGTGTACCGCACCGTCCGGCTGCTGGAAGAGAAGGGCATCCTGGAGCGGCACGATTTCGGCGGCGGCCGCGCCCGCTACGAGCCTACCGAGCACGGCCACCACCACCACCTGATCGACGTGGACAGCGGCAAGGTCATCGAGTTCGAGGAAGCCGCGCACGAGAAGCTGGCGCAGGAGATCGCCGCGCGCCTGGGCTTCTCCCTGGTCGGCCACCGGCTGGAACTCTTCGGCCGCCGCATGGGGGCGGAGGCTCCCCAGGAGCCGCACGGGCAGGACACGGACGCGGACGGATGAGCGTCGCCGTGCGGGGCGCGGGCCGCGGCAGTTCCGGTTCCGGCGCCACCGGCGCCGGCTTCGGCGAGCTGCGCGCCGGCGAGCTGGGCGTGCGCATCGCTGAGCGCGACTGGGAGGTGCGCGCCGCCCAGGCGTTGCGCTGGCAGATCTTCTACGAGGAGATGGGCGCCAAGCCGCAGCCGGGCATGACCCCCGGCCGCGACGCCGACGCTTTCGACGAGGTGGCCGACCACCTGCTGGTGGTGGACCACCGCCTGGGCGACGGGCCCGAGGGCGTGGTCGGCACCTACCGCCTGATCCGGCGCGAGGCCGCGGCGCGCATCGGCCGCTTCTATTCCGCCGACGAGTACGACCTGTCCCCCATCCTGAACTGGCCCGGTCCGGTGCTGGAGCTCGGCCGGTCCTGCGTCGGCGCCGACCACCGCACCCGCGGCACGCTGCAGCTGCTGTGGCGCGGCATCGCCACCTACGTGTTCCGTCACCGCATCGACCTGATGTTCGGCTGCGCCTCGCTGCCCGGAACCGACCTGGACGCCCTGGCCGAACCGCTGACCTTTCTGGCCAGCCGCCACCTCGCCCCGCCCGAGCTTTGCCCCCGCGCCCTGCCGGGCCGCTACGAGCAGATGCGTCGCATGGACCCGGCAGCGCTGGACATCCGCACCGCGCTGAACGAGCTGCCGCCGCTGGTGAAGGGCTACCTGCGCCTGGGCGGCTATGTCGGCGAGGGCGCGGTGGTGGACCACCAGTTCAACACCACCGACGTCTGCATCGTGGTGAAGACCGACCAGGTCACCGAGAAATACTACCGCCACTACGAGCTGAAGCCGAACGACGAATAGCCGCCGCGGCGCGCTTCCGGCATCGCCAGGAGCCCCGCGGGACAGGCACCCGCTGATCCGTTCCGCGGCATCCCCTGCCTGCGCGCGTTGCAGTCGCGCCCCGCGCCGCCCGGTGGCGAGCCCTGGCATGTGGCTTGCTGATCGGGACACCAGGGGAGATCCGAACGCATGCACGGCGCCGCCGTCGAACTGATCAAGGTCAGCAAGCGCTACGGCAGTGCCGTGGCGGTGGACGCGATCGACCTGCGCGTGCCCGCCGGTTCCTATTGCTGCCTGCTCGGCCCTTCCGGCTGCGGCAAGACCACCACGCTGCGCATGATCGCCGGGCACGAGGTGGCCAGCGACGGCAACATCCTGATCGGTTCGCGCGAGGTCGGGCACCTGCCGCCGGCCGGGCGCGGCACGGCGATGATGTTCCAGTCCTACGCGCTGTTCCCGCACCTGGACTGCCTGGACAACGTCGCCTTCGGCCCGCGCATGCGCGGCGTGAACCGCGACCTGCGCCGACGCCGTGCCCGCGACATGCTGGCGCTGGTGCGGATGGACCACCTCGCGGGGCGGCTGCCCTCGCAGCTCTCAGGCGGGCAGCAGCAGCGCGTGGCGCTGGCCCGCGCGCTGGTGACGGAACCCTCCGTGCTGCTGCTGGACGAGCCGCTCTCGGCCCTCGACCCCTTCCTGCGCATCCAGGTGCGGGCAGAGCTGAAGCGCCTGCAGACCGAGCTGGGCATCACCTTCATCCACGTCACCCACAGCCAGGAGGAAGCCATGGCGCTGTCCGACCTGGTGGTGGTGATGAATGGCGGCCGCATCGAGCAGGCCAGCGACCCGCGCGCCGTGTTTTCCCGCCCCGAGACCGCCTTCGTCGCCCGCTTCATCGGCGGCCACAACGTCATCGCCCTGCCGGGTCGCGCCCCCGTCGCCGTGCGCGTGGACCGCATGCGCCTGTTGCCTGCCGGCGCCGCGCCGGCGAATGGCAGCGCCGCACCCCCGGCGACGGCCGGCGGCCTGCCCCTGGCGGCTGCCAACGGCAGCCTGCCGGCCCGCGTCGCCACGGTGGAATACCAGGGCAGCTTCGTGCAGCTCCGCCTCGCGGCGGAGGGCCTGCCGGAACTCTTCGCCGTGATCCCCGACGACCGTTTCGAGGCGCAGCCCTTCGCGGCCGGCGACGCCGTGCGCGCGGAATGGTTCGCGGCCGACGCCCACCCGCTGCGCGACACCGACGCCGCGGCATCCCTCGCCGTCCTGGAGGAACAGAACGCATGACCGAGTACAAGCTCACCCGCCGCGCCGCGCTGCGCGCCGCCACCGGCCTCGTCGCCGCGGGCGTCGCGGCCAGGCTCGCCGCCCCCGCCGTGCACGCGCAGGAGCCGGTGGTGCTGCGCTACCTCGGCACCGCCGTGAACCAGAGCGCCGAGATCGCCGCCAAGGCCAAGCAGGACCTGGGCATCACCATCGAGTACGTCCCCGTCACCACGGACGACGTGATCCGCCGCGCGGTAACGCAGCCCAACACCTTCGATTTGCTGGACCTGGAATACTTCTCCGCCAAGCGCGTCGCCCCCTCCGGCAACCTGCAGGGCATCGAGGCGCGGCGCATCAAGGAGTTCAACAACATCACCCCGGTCTTCACCCGGGGCGAGGTCGGCGGCCGCACCATCGGCGACCAGGGCACGGCGCCCAAGAAGGTGCAGTTCCTCACCGGCCGCAACTCCAAGGAATTCGCGACCTCTCCCACCGAGTGGATGTCGCTGATCCCCAACACCTACAATGCCGACACGCTGGGCATCCGCCCCGACCTGATCGGCCGCCCGATCGACAGCTGGGCCGAGCTGCTGAACCCGCAGTTCAAGGGCAAGGCCTCGATCCTGAACATCCCCTCCATCGGCATCATGGATGCGGCGATGGTGGTGGAAGCCAGCGGCCAGTACAAATACCCGGACAAGGGCAACATGACGCGGGCCGAGATCGACCGCACCATGGCCGTGCTCACCGACGCCAAGAAGGCCGGCCAGTTCCGCGCCTTCTGGAGCGACTTCAACGAGAGCGTGAACCTGATGGCCTCGGGCGAGACCGTCATCCAGTCCATGTGGTCGCCCGCCGTGACCAAGGTGCGCTCGCAGGGCGTGCAGTGCGTGTACCAGCCGCTGAAGGAAGGCTACCGCGCCTGGGCCTCGGGCTTCGGCATGCCGCGCACGCTGGAAGGCCGCAAGCTCGACGGTGCCTACGAGTTCATCAACTGGTTCCTCAGCGGCTGGGCCGGCGCCTTCCTCAACCGCCAGGGCTATTATTCCGCCGTACTGAGCACCGCCCAGGCCAACATGGAACCCTATGAGTGGGCCTACTGGATGGAAGGCAAGCCGGCGGCGCAGGACATCAAGGCGCCCGACGGCTCGCTGCTGGAAAAGGCCGGCACGGTGCGCGACGGCGGCTCCTACGAGGAGCGCATGGGCCGCGTCGCCTGCTGGAACGCCGTGATGGACGAGAACACCTACCTCATCCGCAAATGGAACGAGTTCATCGCCGCCTGATGCACCACGCATGAGCAACGCACTTCCCGACCGCGGCGGCGCGGCCGCGGCCGGGAAGGCCCCGGCTTCGCTAGCCCCTGCGGCGCCCACCGGCGCCCGGCCGATCCGCGACGGCGCGTCCCCGGCGCGCCGTGGCCGCGGCACCGCCTACTGGCAGGCCGCGCCCTTCGCGCTGCTGTTCCTGGTGTTCTTCATCGTGCCCCTGGTGCTGACGGTGGCCGTCAGCTTCTGGGAATACACGGAATACACCATTACCCCCGCCTTCACCCTGGACAACTACCGCGAGGTCTTCGACGGCTGCCTCGCCAGGCTGCCCAGCCTCTGCGTCACCTTCGCCACCTACCTGTCCACGCTGCGCTTCTGCCTGCTGGTCTGGGCCATCACGCTGCTGCTGGGCTTCGGCATTGCTTATTTCCTGGCCTTCCACATCCGCTCCACCGCCGTGCAGATGGCGCTGTTCCTGGTGTGCACCGTGCCCTTCTGGACCTCCAACGTGATCCGCATGATCGCCTGGGTGCCGCTGCTCGGCCGCAACGGGCTGGTGAACCAGACGCTGCAATCGCTGGGCGTCACCGATGGGCCGCTGGACTGGCTGCTGTATTCCGAGTTCTCGGTCGTGCTGGCCTTCGTGCACCTCTACACGCTGTTCATGATGGTGCCGATCTTCAACTCCATGGCGCGCATCGACCGTTCGCTGATCGAGGCCGCGCGCGACGCCGGTGCCTCCGGCTGGCAGACGCTGTGGAACGTGGTGATCCCGCTCTGCAAGCCCGGCATCGTGATCGGCTCCATCTTCGTGCTGTGCATCGTGATGGGCGACTTCGTCACCGTGGGCATCATGGGCGGGCAGCAGATCGCCTCCGTCGGCAAGGTGATCCAGGTGCAGATGAGCTACCTGCAATTCCCCATCGCCGCCGCCAACGCCGTGGTGCTGCTGGCCGTGGTGCTGCTGATGATCTGGGCGCTCACCCGCCTCGTCGACATCCGGCGCGAATTGTGAGGATGCGAAGCGTGGGGGTGCGGAAGCGCAGCCCGGGGACGCCCGGCAAGGGGAAGCGCGCATGAACCGCACCGGCGAGAAGCGCCCGGCCGCCTTCTGGTGGCTCGCCGCCCTGTTCACCGCCTTCGTGCTGTTTCTCTACGGCCCGATCCTGGCCATCGTGGTGCTGAGCTTCCAGGGACCCGCGGGCGGCCTGACCTTCCCGATGAACGGCGTCTCCACCTTCTGGTTCTCCCGCCTCTGGCAGGGCGTCGGGGTGGTGGATATCTGGGCCGCCTTCGGCCGTTCCCTGCGCCTGGGCGCGTTGGTGATGCTGCTCACCGTTCTCCTGGCGCTGCCCGCCGGCCTGGCCTTCCGCAAGCGCTTCTGGGGCCAGGGCGGGCTCTTCTACGTCGCCATCGCCTCGCTGATCGTGCCCTCCATCGTGGTGAGCCTCGGCATCGGGCTGGAATTCCGCCTCTTTGACGACGCGATCAAGGCCCTGGCCGAGAGCACCGGCTGGGGCTTCCTGCAGGGCTACGAAACCTCCGCCGGCCTCTACACCTCCGCGCTGGGCGCGCACCTCACCTGGACGCTGCCCTTCGGGCTACTGATCCTCTTCGCCGTGTTCAACCGCTTCAACCCGGCTTTCGAGGAAGCGGGGCGGGACCTCGGCGCCTCGCCGATGCAGGTGCTGCGGCACGTCGTGCTGCCGATCATCGCACCCTCCCTGGTGGGCGTCGCGCTGTTCGGCTTCACCCTGTCCTGGGACGAGGTCGCCCGCACTTCCCAGGCGATCGGCGGCCGCAACACCCTGCCGTTGGAACTTCAGGGGCTGACCACCACCGTCACCACGCCCGAGATCTACGCGCTGGGCACCGTCACCACGGCGATGTCGCTGCTGGTGATCGCCCTGGCCCTCGGCACGGTGCTGATCCTCCAGCGCCGCCGCAACCGCCGCCGCTGAGCGTGCCCGCCGGCCGGGACTCCCGGCCGGGCAGGGCCGCGCCCGCCCGGACAGGCCCGCGCCCGCCCGGGAAAGGAGCAGCGCCCACTCGCGCCCCGGAAACGCGGATCAGCGCGGCTCGATGCCGGCGGCGCGGACGATGCGCGTGGCCTGGGCGCTGCGCTCGCGCATGAAGGCGGTGAACTCGGCAGGCGTGCTGCCCACCGGCTCCGTGCCCAGGGAGGCGAGGCGGGCCAGCACCTCCGGCTCCTTCAGCACGGTGGCGACCGCGTCGCGCAGCTTGGTCTGGATCGCCAGCGGCGTGCCGGTGGGGGCGAAGAGGCCCAGCCATTCCTCCAGCGCCGCATCCGGGTAGCCCTGCTCCGCCAGCGTCGGCACCTCAGGGGCGGCGGGGCTGCGGTTGGGGCCGGTGACGGCCAGGATGCGCACCCGCCCGGCCTGGGCCAGCGGCACCAGCGGCAGCAGCGCGGGGGTGCAGCAATCCAGCGTGCCGGCGGCCAAGTCGCGCACCGCCTCGCCACCGCCGCGATAGGGCACCTCCGTCAGCTGGATGCCGGTGCGCTGCTGCAGCATCAGGAAGGCCAGCTGCCCGCCCGAGCCGATGCCGGAATGCCCGCAGGACAGCGCCCCCGGCCGCGCCTTGGCCAGCGCCACGAACTCCGCCAGGTTCCGCGCCGGCAGGTCGGTCTTCACCCCCAGCGCGATGGGCGCCTTGGCCACCTGCGTCACCGGCGTGAAGGCGGTGTCGTAGCGGAACGGCATCTCCTTCATCAGCAGCGGATTGGTCACCGTGGGATGGCCGTCGAACAGGAAAGTGTAGCCGTCCGGCCGGCTCTGCGCGACCACGGCCGCCCCGATGATGGCGCCGCCGCCGGGGCGGTTCTCCACCACCACGGACTGCCCCAGCACGGTGCCCAGCCGGTCCGCGATGGCGCGCAGCGTGGAATCCGTGATGCCGCCGGGGGCGAAGGCCACGATCACCCGCACCGGCCGGTCCGGCCAGCGCGCCGCCTCCGCCGCGCCCGGCTGCGCGGCCCCGGGCTGGGGGACGCCTTGCGCGCGGCCCAGGGCCGGGGCGGCGAGCGCCCCGGCCAGCAGCAGCGCCCCGCGTCGGGTGATGAGTGTCATGCTCGGTTCTCCTCCCTCGTGTTGTTTTTCGGCCGGCATCGGAGGGGCGGCCAGCACCTGGCCACCGGCGATCCGGGACCGGCCCCGCGCCGGGTCTCGGCGCCGGGCCGCCGCTGGGGAACGTCCCGGCGCCGCGCCGCAGTCTCAGTCGAAGCGCAGCCCGGCCTTGTCGGCGATCTCGCGGTAGCGGGCGATGTCGCGCCGCATCATCGCGGCCAGCTCCTCCGGCCCGCCCGGATGCAGGTTGAGCCCGATCTCGTAGAGCCGGTCCCGCACCCCCGGGTCCTCCAGCGCGCGGCGCAGCGCACCCCCCAGCACCGCCAGCACCTCCGCCGGGGTGCCGGCCGGCGCCGCCATGCCGTGCCAGAAGCTCATGTCGTAGCCGGCAACGCCGCCCTCCGCCATCGTCGGGACGTCGGGGATGCGCGGGTCGCGCGTCGCCCCAGTGGTGGCGATCGCCCGCACCTCGCCCGCCGTCACCTGCGGATAGGCAGCGCCGGTGAAGGCGCACTCGATGGTGCCGGAGATCACGTCCTGCACGGCGGGCGCCGCGCCGCGATAGGGCACGTGCTCCGTCCGCACGCCGGCCAGCTCGTCGAACAGCTCGCCCGCGAAGTGGTTCCCCGTGCCCGGGCCGGAACTCGCGCGGCGCACGCTGCCGGGCTGGCGCCGCAGCTGCGCGATCATCTCGGGCAGGGTGCGGAAGGGCAGCCTAGGGTTGCACACGAGCATGTTGGGAAAATCCGCCACCGGCCCGATCGGCGCGAAGTCGCGCATCGGGTCGAAGGGCAGGTCGCGCGCGATGGTGGACAAGGTGCCGTGCGTGTTGGAATCGGCGAAGAGCAGCGTGTAGCCGTCGCGCGGCGCCCGCGCGACCAGCTCCGCCCCGATGCGACCGCCGCCGCCGCTGCGGTTCTCCACCACCACGGGCTGGCCGAGGATCGCACCCATGCGCTGCGCCACCACGCGCGCGCAAAGGTCGGTGATGCCGCCGGGCGGAAAGGCCACCACGAGGCGGATGGGATGGTCGGGATAGCCGGCCGCCCGAACCGCGCCCGGCGCCGCCGCGGCGAGCAGCGCCGCCCCGAGCAGGCCGCGGCGCGACGCCGTGCCGCCCCGCGCCGGCGCTTCGCCGGGAGGCCCGGACACCGTTTCCTGCGCCAGGTCTTCTCGTTGCTCGGACATTCGTTTCACCCACCGTAGGAATGGCGATCTCGGGGCGTCAAGCGCTGCCCGCGGCGTCGGGGCCCGGCCGGTCCCGGGCTTCGGGCCGCGCGGCGGGGCGCCCGGGGCGGGCATCAGGTCGCGGTCAGCCCGCCGTCATGGGCGAAGACCTGGCCCGTGACGTAGCGCGACGCCGGGCCGGCCAGAAACACGGCGAGGCCCGTGATGTCCTCGGGCGTGCCGCGATGGCCCATGGGAATGGACTGTCGCAGGAAGGCCTCGTGGCGTTCCCGCTCCGCGGGCGTGGTGGAGGCGCGGCGTTCCCGGCCCAGCGCGGTGCCGCCGTGCCAGCCCGGCGCGATGGCGTTCACGCGCAGCCCGTCGCGGGCGTACTCGATCGCGAGCTGGCGGGTGAAGCCGTCCACCCCTGCCTTGGAGGCCGCATAGGGCAGGGCGGTGATCGGGAAGCCGGGATACAGGCCGACCTGCCCGAGAAACGAGCTGATGTTGATCACCGCCGGGTCGGATCCCGCCAGCAGCAACGGCAGCAGTGCCCGGCTGCACAGGAACACGCCGCGCAGGTTCACCGCCATCACGCGGTCCCAGTCCCGCACCGACAGGTCCAGCAGCCGCCCGGGGGGAATGGCGATGCCGGCATTGTTCACCAGCACGTCCAGGCCGCCGAACCCGCGCTCCACCGCGGGCGGCAGCGTGGCGACCGAGGCCTCCTCCGCCACGTCCACCGGCAGGAACAGGGCGGTGCCGCCGCGCGCCGCGATGGCGGCCGCCGTTGCCTCGGCCCCAGGGTCGATGTCGGCGCAGGCGACGGCGGCACCGGCCTCGGCCATGGCGAGGGCGAAGGCCCGGCCGAGGCCGCTGGCCGCCCCGGTGACCAGGACCCGGCGCCCGGCCAGGGAGAAGGGGTGGGACGACATCCGGCGCTCCCCCTCAGCGCAGCACGCTGCCGCCGTCGACGTTCACGATCTGCCCGGTGATGAAAGCGGCATCGTCGGAGGCAAGAAAGGTCACGGCCCCGACCAGGTCCTCCGCCCGCTGCACCCGCGGGATCGGCAGCGTCGCGGCGCGTGCCCCGAGCTCCTCGGCGGTGAAGACGCCCCGTGCCCCGGGCGTGTCCGTCAGCCCCGGCGTGACGACGTTGGCGGTGATGCCGTCGCGCCCGAGCTCGTTGGCGAGGCAGCGGGTGAGGCCGATCACGCCGGCCTTGGCGGCGACGTAATGCGCCTGGCGCGCCGGCCCCTTGAAGACGCTGCCGGAGCCGATGTTGACGATGCGCCCCCAGCCGCGGCCCCGCATCAGCGGCAGCAGGCTGCGCACCATCAGGAACACGCTGTCCAGGTTGACCGACACGACCTCGCGCCACTCGGCGAAGGTCAACTCGTCGAAGCGGCGGATGGGGAAGTACCCGGCGTTGTTCACCAGCACGTCCAGCCTGCCCCAGCGCTCGCGGATCCGGTCGGCCAGCGCCGCGCAATCGGCCTCGCGGCTGACGTCGGTGGGGCAGGGGAGCAGCGCCTCGCCGGCGGCCAGCGCCGCCGCGAGACGGTCCAGCGCGGCGCCGTCGCGGTCCACTGCGGCCACCGCGCCGCCCTCGGCCAGGAAGCGGCGGGTCAGCGCTTCGCCGATCCCGCCGGCGGCCCCGGACACGGCGATCACCTTGCCCGCGAAGCGCCGCGCGCCTGCCTCACTCACCGCACGCCTCCCTGGCCGATGTTGAACGGGCCGGCTGGCCTCGCGACCGGTCGCGGCACCCGGCGGCTCAGGCCGCGATGGGGCTCGCGGCCGTGTCGCGGTCGGTGCCGAGCGCCGCGAGATGCGGCATCACCTCGCTGGCAAAGAGCCGGATGTTCTTTTCCGTCAGATCCGCCGGCAGGCTGGCCACCTGCAGCATGGCGATCAGGTTCCCGAAGCCGAGATCGGCGTGATAGGCCGCCAGGCGCTGCCGCACCGTTTCGGGGCTGCCCACCACGATCATGCCCAGCTCGATCAGCCCGTCGATGGTGGTGGCGCTGGACCGCGCCGCGAACTTGGACTCGATCAGCGCCTTGGTGGAGCGCACAGAGGAATAGCCGGGCGGCATCCGCATCTCCATCGGGAAGCGCAGGAACCGGTTGAAGAAGGCTTCCACGTGCGGCTTCAGTTCGCGCCGCGCGATCTCGTCGGTTTCGGCCACGTAGATCGGCACTGCCCAGCCGAGCTGCGAGGGTTGGGATTCATAGCCGTCCTTGCGCGCCACCTCGCGATAGGCGTCAAAGGCCTTGGTGGCGACCTTGATGGGGCTGAAGGTCTGCAGATAGGTGTATTTGCGCGCCGCCGCCGCCGTCCACTCGATGGTCTCGGTGCTGCCCTGCGAGGGGATCCAGACCGGCGGATGCGGCTGCTGCACCGGGCGCGGCCAGAGGCTGACATGCTCGAATTCGTAGTGCCGGCCGGCGAAGCGGAAGGGCTCGCGCTCCGTCCAGGCGCGCAGGATCAGCTCGTGCGCCTCGTAGAAGCGCTCATGCGACAACGTCGGGTTGACGCCGCTGGCGTGGTATTCCGAACCGATGCCGCGCACGAAGCCGGCGATCAGCCGGCCGTTGCTGAGGTTGTCCAGCATCGCGAACTCTTCCGCGATGGCGACGGGGCTGTTTACCAGCGGCAGCGCGCGGCCGAGCACGGCGATCTTCGCCTGCTTCGTGGTGCGCGCCAGCGACGCCGCGATCAGGTTGGGCGCCGGCATGATGCCGTAGGCGGTCTGATGGTGCTCGTTGACGCAGATGCCGTCGAAGTTGAGCTGGTCCGCCAGTTCCAGCTCACCGATGAAGCGCTGGTACAGCGCCTGCCCCTTGGCCGGGTCGAAGTAGCGGTTGGGCAGCGTCAGCCAGGCGCTGTCATGCGTGTCCGCATAGCTCAGGTCCAGGTCGGCATAGGGCATCAGGTGGAAGAAGAAGAACTTCATGACCGCACCTCCGCGAAGAACGCTTCGAGCCGTTCCGCGATCTCCGCCGGGCGTTCGGCCGGCAGCGCGTGGCCGGTTTCCGGCAGCGCCAGCAGCTGCGCGCCGGGGATGCCGCGCCGGTAGGATTCGGCGCAGGCGAAGGGGACCACCTGGTCCTCCGTGCCCCAGACCAGCAGCGTCGGCACGTCGATGCGGTGCAGCCAGAAGGGCAGCTGCGGATTGTGCAGGCGGGGATTCCAGGCCAGCCGCGCCGTGGCCGCGCGGTTGCGCAGGGTGGTGTCCAGGTCCGCCTCCGCCAGGGCGCGCACACGCTGTTCCGCGATCTCCGGGTTGAAGCAGCCGCGCCGGGCGGATTCCTCGGGCGACCACAGGAAGATGTCGCCGAAGGGCACCTCGCTGCGCACCCCGGCCGGGGCCATCAGCGTGAGCGTGCGCAGCCGGCTGGTGTCGCGAATCGCCAGTTCCGCCGCGGTCCAGCCGCCCATGCTCAGGCCGACCAGATCGACCTCCCGCAGGTCCAGCGCTTCCAGCACGTCGAGGTAGAAGAAGGCGAGGTCGCCCACGCTCATCATCCAGGCCGGGATCTCCGTGCGGCCGAAGCCGGGATGTTCCGGGGCGATGACGCGGTGCGTGGCGCTGAGCCGCTCCAGCAGCGGATTCCAGCTCAGGCCGCCGGCGCCGTGCAGAAAGAGCAGCGGCGGGCCGCTGCCGGCTTCCAGCACGCGCAACGGCTGGCCGAGAACTTCGAGGGACGTTTCCTGCATGTCTTTCTTGTCCACCAGATGGACAGCTGTTTCAGGAATCATCCTAGGCGCGGAATGCCGGCCGGTTCAAGCATCTTTCGCCCTCACCCGGCGTCGCGCCTGCCGGCAAGGCCCGGCGTACGGGCTGCGGCAGCGCAAGGTTTGGCTGTTCTACGGCAACCGTCGCCTGTTCCTGGCAGCCCCCGGCAGCCGAAGCCCGAGGCCCTGCGCGTCGCCTCCCCCCGGCGCCGGCACCGCCTGCGGGAAGCGTCCCTAGGGCGCGGCGTCCTCGGCGGGCAGGCCACCGGCATGGCCCAGCGCGGCGGAAACCTCCGCCGCCGCCTGCCGTGCGGCGGCGCTCAGCGCTTCCAGCCGCTCGCCGCTCAGCCGCACCTCCGGCCCGGTGATCGCCACGGAAGCCACCACCCGCCCGGTGCGGTCGAACACCGGCGCCGCCACGCCGCGGATGCCCGCGATGGCCCCGCCGCTGACCGCCAGCCCGGCGCGGCGCACCTCCTCCAGCTCCCGCAGCAGGGCAGGGCGCTCGGGGCCGGCATCCTCCAGCGCAGGCTCCTGCTCGGCCGGCGGCAGGAAGGCCAGCATCGCCCGGCCGCTGGCCGTGGCGGCCATGCTGTCCACATCCCCCACCCCGCGCGCGTAGGAGAGCGGCTGCCGCCCGGGGTGTTCCAGCACGCAGACCCGCATCTTGCCCTGCGGCAGGCACAGCGCCACCGTCTCGTTGGTGTCGTGCCACAGCCGCGCCAGCACCGGGGCGGCCAGCCGCGCCGGGTCCAGCCGCGCCAGCCAGACATGCGCGATCCCCGCCACCCCGTGCCCCAGCTCGAAGCGCGCCGGCTCGCCGCTGGAGCGCACCAGCCCCTTGCGCTCCAGCGTGTGCAGCAGCCGGTACAGCGTCGGCCGGCTCAGCCCGAGCTTGCGGCCCAGCTCCGCCACCGTCATGGCCGGGTGTTCCAGGGAAAAGCATTGCAGCACGTCGATCGCGCGCTCGATGGCGCGCACCGACTGCATGGAGGCCGGGGAGGACGGATCGGTCACGCTGGCATCTCTCCTCCCCGCCGCCCCGCCCCGCGGCCGCAACCTGCCGTGCCGCGCCCGCGTTTCCCCGGAACTGCCGAGCGACCGGCAAACAGGCGTTTTCCGCCCCCCTGTGTGATGCCGGGAACCCCGAAACAATCCAGGAGGCACGACCCCATGGCCCTCTTCTCGAAGCCGATCAAGACGCTCGACGACCTGTTCGTGCACACGCTGCAGGACATCTACTACGCCGAGAACCAGATCACGAAGGCGCTGCCGAAGATGATCGGCAAGGTCACCAACACCCAGCTCAAGCTGGCCTTCGAGCTGCACCTGCAGGAAACCAAGAACCAGATCGCCCGGCTGGAGAAGGTCTTCCAGATGCACGGCCAGCCCGTGAAGGGCGTCACCTGCGCCGCCATGGACGGCATCATCTCCGAAGCCAACGAGGTCATGGGCGACAGCGCCGAGGCCGAGGTGCTGGACGCGGCCGCGCTGATGGCCGCCCAGGCCGTGGAACACTACGAGATCACGCGCTACGGCACCCTGATCGCCTTTGCCAAGCAGCTCGGCCGCAACGACTGCGCGAGCGTGCTGCAGGAAACCCTGGACGAGGAAAAGGCGACCGACCGCAAGCTGACCGAGATCGCGGAATCCCGCGTCAACAAGCTGGCGGCCTGATCCGAGCGGGGGCGGCGGGGCGGAAACGCCCTGCCGCCTTCCTCACGCCGGACGGCGCGCCACCGCGCCCACCCAGGCCCAGGCGCCCAGCGCCGCGCCCAGCATGCCCCAGGTGGCATTGAAGTTCAGGATGGCGATGATCCCCAGCGCCACCGCCGCCACTCGCACCCAGTTCGGTGACCCGATAAAGCCCCAGAGGCCCAGCAGCAGCGCCGCCCCGCCCCAGAGCTGCCAGTGCTGCAGCCAGAGCAGCCCGGCGCGCGGCAAGCAGGCCAGCGGCGCCTGCGACAGGTCCAGGCAGGCCGCACCCCATTCCCGCGGCTCCACCCAGACGGCGCGGTAGATCGCCATGGCCCCCACGGCCAGGACCACCGCCAACAAGCCCCCAAGGTCGCGCCGCGCCAGCATGGCACCCTGCATCGCCCGCCCGCGTGGCTGCCGCAAGCCCCGGCCATAATTCCGTCGTGGGCAAGACATCCCGCACCGACGAAGCGCCGCCCCGGCCGTTGAACGCGTCTGGGGATGGAGGAGCGCAAATGGACAGGCGCAGCCAGAAGCAGCGGATGCTCGCGGGGGAACTCTACGTCGCGGATGATCCCGAGCTGCAAGCCGACAACCGGCGCATTTCCGAATGGATGGTCCGCTACAACGCGGCGCTGGCGGTGCCGCCCGACCAGCGCCACGCCCTGCTGGCCGAGGCGCTGGGCGCGGTCGGGCCGGGCGCCAACATCCGGCCGCCCTTCTTCTGCGACTACGGCTACAACATCCGCCTCGGCGAGGGCGCCTTCCTGAACTTCAACTGCGTCGTGCTGGACGTGGTGCAGGTGTCCATCGGCCGCGGCACGCAGATCGGCTCGGCCGTGCAGATCCTCACGGCCGACCACCCGCGCGACCCGGCCCTGCGGGCGCAGATGCTGGAGTTCGGGCGCCCGGTGACCATTGGCGCCAATGTCTGGATCGGCTCCGGCGCCATCATCCTGCCCGGCGTCACCGTGGGCGACGACGCGGTGATCGGCGCCGGCAGCGTGGTCACCCGCGACGTGCCGGCGGGGGCGACCGTGATGGGCAACCCGGCCCGCCGCAAAGGCTGAGCGCGCGGGAGCAGTCGCGCTGCCCGGCGAGGCGGCCCCGCCCGCGCGGGCAGGACCGCCGACCGGGCCGTGGCCTGCTTTTAGGCCACGACCTCGTCGCGGATCGGGTTGCGGAGGATGCCGATACCGGAAATCTCCACCTCCACCGTGTCGCCGGCCTTCATCCACACCGGCGGGGTGCGGAAAGCGCCGACGCCGCCGGTGGTGCCCGTGACGATCACGTCGCCCTGCACCAGCTCGGAGAAGGTCGAGCAGTACTCGATCAGCGCGGGGATATCGAACATCAGGTCGGAGATCGGGGCGTGCTGCATCACCTCCCCGTTCAGGCGCGTGGTCAGGGTCTGCGCCGCCGGATCGGTCAGCTCGTCGGCGGTGACCAGCCAGGGGCCGAAGGCGCCGGTATGGGCGAAGTTCTTGCCGGGGATGAACTGCACGGTGTGGCGCTGCCAGTCGCGCAGCGTGCCGTCATTGTAGCAGGAATACCCCGCCACATGCTCGAAGGCGCGCGCCTTGGGGATGCGCCGCCCGCCGGTGCCGATCACCACCGCCAGCTCGCCCTCGTAGTCGAACTGCTCGGATTCCGGCGGCCGCAGCATGGGCTGCTCGGCGCCGACCTGGCTGTTGGCGAAGCGGGTGAAGATCATCGGGTTCTTGGGCAGCGGCCGCCCGGTTTCCTGCAGGTGGGTCAGGTAGTTCACCCCGGCGCAGAAGATCTTGGGCGGGTTGGTCACCACCGGCAGCAGCTCCACCTCGGCCAGGGCGTGGTCGGGCTTGCCCTCGATGCCGCGGATGCGGTCCAGCATGGCCGGGCTGAGCACGGAGCGCAGGTCGGGATAGCCGCCGCCCAGGCGGGAGCCGAGGTCCAGGATGCCCGAACCGTCCACGCGGCCGAAGCTCTCGGCCCCCCCCGCGCGATAGCTGACCAGCTTCATGGGTGCGATCCTCCTGCAGGCCGCACGCGGCGGCTCGTGGTACGGTCGCGTTGTGGGACGGGGCGGGCGGCCCGGTCAACCGCCCGCAGCAGGGGAGGGGGGAGTGGTCCCCTTACGCTTCCATCTTGAGGGCGGCGATAAAGGCGCTCTGCGGGATCTCGACCTTGCCGAACTGCCGCATGCGCTTCTTGCCCTCCTTCTGCTTCTCCAGCAGCTTGCGCTTGCGGCTGATGTCGCCGCCGTAGCACTTGGCGGTGACGTCCTTGCTCAGTGCCCCGATCGTCTCGCGCGCGATGACGCGCGACCCGATCGCCGCCTGGATGGCGATCTTGAACAGCTGCTTGGGGATCAGCTCCTTCAGCCGCTCGCAGATTGAGCGGCCGCGCTTCTCCGCCTGGGAACGGTGCGCCATGAAGCTCAGCGCATCCACCGGCTCGTTGTTCACCAGGATGGAGATCTTCACCAGGTCGCTCTCGGCGTAGGTGTCCATGGTGTAGTCGAAGGAGGCATAGCCGCGCGAGATCGACTTGAGGCGGTCGTAGAAGTCGAACACCACCTCGTTGAGCGGCAGCTTGTACACCGCCATCGCGCGGTTTCCGACATAGGTCAGGTCGATCTGCTGCCCGCGCCGTTCCGAGCACAGCGCCAGGATGGAGCCGAGATACTCGTCGGGCACGAAGATCGTCGCCTTGATCCAGGGCTCCTCGATGGTGTCCACCACCGAACCGTCCGGCATGTCGGCGGGGTTGTGCAGCTCGATCTGCTCGCCGTTGGTCTTGTTGATCTTGTAGACCACGGAAGGCGCCGTCGCGATCAGGTCCAGGTCGAACTCGCGCGACAGGCGCTCCTGGATGATCTCCAGGTGCAGCAGGCCGAGGAAGCCGCAGCGGAAGCCGAAGCCCAGCGCCGCGGAGGTTTCGGCCTCGTAGTGGAAGGACGCATCGTTGAGCCGCAGCTTGCTCAGGGATTCGCGCAGCTTCTCGAAGTCGTCGGCGTCCACCGGGTACAGCCCGCACCACACCACCGGCACGGACGGCTTGAACCCCGCCAGCGCCGCCGGCGCCGGGTTGCGGTCGTCGGTGATGGTGTCGCCCACATTGGTGTCGGCCACCGTCTTCATCGCTGCCGTGACGTAGCCCATCTCGCCCGGGCCCAGGCTGTCCACCGCCTGCATGCGCGGCCGGAACACGCCCACCTGCTCGATCACGTGGGTGGTGCCGTTGGCCATCATGCGGATCTTCTGGCCGCGCTTGAGATGCCCGTCCTTGACCCGCACCAGGATGATCACGCCGAGGTAGGCGTCATACCAGCTGTCCACCAGCAGCGCCGTGGTCGGCGCTTCCGCGTCGCCCTTCGGCGGCGGCAGCCGCGTCACGATGGCCTCCAGCACGCCCTCGATGTTGAGCCCGGTCTTGGCCGAAATCATCACCGCGTCGTCGGTGGGAATGCCGATCACGTCCTCGATCTGCTGCTTCACCCGCTCCGGCTCCGCCGCCGGCAGGTCCACCTTGTTCAGGATCGGCACGATCTCGTGGCCGGCATCGATCGCCTGGTACACGTTGGCCAGGGTCTGCGCCTCGACGCCCTGGGACGCGTCCACCACCAGCAGCGACCCTTCGCAGGCCGCCAGGCTGCGCGACACCTCGTAGGCGAAGTCCACGTGGCCGGGCGTGTCCATCAGGTTCAGCACGTACATCTCGCCGTCGGCGGCCTTGTAGTCCAGCCGCACGGTCTGCGCCTTGATGGTGATGCCGCGCTCGCGCTCCAGGTCCATGTTGTCCAGGACCTGGTTGGTCATCTCGCGCTCGGAAAGCGCCCCGGTCATCTGGATCAGCCGGTCGGCCAGCGTGCTCTTGCCGTGGTCGATATGCGCGATGATCGAGAAGTTGCGGATACGGGAAAGGGGGGTGTCGGTCATGGAAATCCGGCCGGGGCGCGGAACCTGAGAAGCGGCCGCGACATGTTCGCCCACAGATAAGCCACCCGGGCCCCAGGACCAAGCGCGCCGCGCGCTCCACCGGCCTCCACGCGAAAATTCCCCTTGCAGTCCGACTGCCATCCGATATATCGAAAATGACGATATATCGAACACCAATCGGAGAAACACCATGTTCGGTCACGCCTTCCGTCACCTCGGCTGCCGCCACGAAGGCCGCCGCTTCCATCGCGGCCTCCGGGGCGGCGGCTTCGGCGGCCCCGGCGCCGAGCGCGGCGAGGGCTTCCTCGGCCGGCGCGGCGGCCGCGGCGGCCGCTTCTTCGAGGCGGGCGACCTCCGCCTCGTGCTCCTGCGCCTGATCGCCGAGCGCCCGCGCCACGGCTACGAGATGATCAAGGAGATCGAGGAGCGGCTGGCCGGCTCCTATTCCCCCAGCCCCGGCGTCATCTACCCGACCCTGACCCTGCTGGAGGAACTCGGCCAGATCGCGGTGTCCTCCAACGAGGGCGGCCGCAAGCTCTACGCCGTCACCCCCGAGGGCGAGCGCGTCCTGGCCGAGAACCGCGCCGAGGCCGATGCCCTCTTCGCCCGCATGGAGGCCGCGGCCGGCGACCGCCCCGCCGGCGGTGCCCTGCAGGTGATGCGCGCCACCCACAACCTGAAGCTGGCACTTCGCCTGCGCCTCAGCCGCGGTGCCCTGAGCGAGGAGCAGCTGCGCCGCATCGTGGCAGCCATCGACGCCGCCGCCGTGCAGGTGGAACAGGCGTGAGCGGCGCCCCGGTGGACGCCGCCGTCCCGAACCCGCGCCTCGCCCGCCGCGTCCGGCACGAGCTGCGCTTCCGCATCCTGGAGGTGCGCCGCGTGACGCGCGTCACCCCCCGGATGCTGCGCGTCACCCTGGGCGGCGAGGACCTGGCCGGCTTCACCAGCGCCTCCTTCGACGACCACGTGAAGCTGTTCTTTCCCGCCCCCGGTGAGGACGCGCCGCCCCGCGCGGTCCCCGGCCCCAACGGTACCACCTTTCCCGAGGGCGTCGCCCGCCCCCCGGCGCGCGACTACACCCCGCGGCGCTACGACCCCGCGGCGGGCGAGCTGGAAATCGACTTCGCCCTGCACGAGCACGGCCCCGCCACGGAATGGGCCATCCAGGCCCGCCCCGGGCAGAAGCTGGGCGTCGGCGGCCCGCGCGGCTCCTTTATCCTGCCGGATGAGCTGGACTGGCTGCTCCTGATCGGGGACGAGACCGCCCTGCCAGCCATCGGCCGCCGGCTGGAGGAACTACCCGCCACCACCCGCGCCGTGGTGCTGGCCGAGGTCGCCGACCCGGCCGAGCAGCAGCCCTTCCGAACCCAGGCCCCCCTGGACCTGCAATGGCTGCACCGGAACGGTGCCGCCCCGGGCCGACCCGAACGCCTGGAGGCCGCCCTGTCCGCCCTGACCCTGCCCCCCGGCGAGGGCTATGCCTGGGTCGGCTGCGAGTCCGCCGTGGCCAAGCGTCTGCGCACGATCCTGGTGGACGGGCACGGCCTGCCCAAGGAACGCATTCGCGCATCCGGCTACTGGAAGCACGGCGCCGACGCGTCCCACGAAACCCACAACGACTGACGCGAGGGGGACGCGGTTCCCGAACTCCACCCGGTGATGGGGCGGGTGGGGCAGACCCAGCCCCCCGGAACCACCGGCCCACCGGGTCCGGCGCCGGGGAGGCGATCGATCGCGCCCCGCCGCCAAGGCCGGACCACGCGGAATTGCGAGCGATGGCTCGTGCAGCGTCCGGGCGTCGGGGCGCGTTTGCCGCCCGTCCAACCTCCTCCGACCTGGCCGCGCCCCGCCGCGGCCCGAAAGGCGCGACCATGAGCATCCTGTCCAGCCTGGGCATCACCTCCGGCAAGAAGGTCCGCTACGGCTTCGTGGCCCTGGGCGACATCGCGCAGGAAGCCATGCTTCCCGGCGTGTCCCACACCGGCAATTCCGAGGTCGCGGCCCTCGTCACCGGCGACCCGGAAAAGGCGCGCGGCGTGGGCCAGCAGTACGGCGTCACCGACACCTACAGCTACGACCAGTTCGAGGAGATGCTGCGCTCCGGCAAGGTGGACGCGATCTACCTGGCCACGCCGAACTGGCGGCACGCGGAATTCGCCGTGCCCGCCCTGCGCGCCGGCATCCACGTGCTGCTGGAAAAGCCGATGGACGTGTCGGTGGCCCGCTGCCAGGACATCCTCGACGCGCAGAAGGCCTCCGGCGCCAAGCTGATGGTGGCCTATCGCCTGCACTTCGAACCCGCGACGCTGGACCTCCTCGAGAAGATCCGCGGCGGCGAGCTGGGCGAGCTGACGCTGTTCACCTCCACCTTCGTGCAGATGGTGGACCCCGCCAACCATCGCGCCAAGAATGGCATCGAGGCTGGCCCGATCTTCGACATGGGCCCTTATCCGCTGAACGCCGCCCGCTACGTCTTCGGCGACGAGCCGACCGACGTGGTTTCCGCCATCGGCATCCGCCACCCACAGGCCGGCCTGGGCGATTTCGACGACACGGTGGCGGTGACGCTGCGCTTCCCCGGCGACCGGCTCGCGCAGTTCGTCATCTCCTATTACGGCAACACGCTGGACAGCTACACGGTGGCGGGCACCAAGGGCAGCGTGCACATGAACCCGGCCTTCATGTACGGCCAGCCGCTGCAGCAGATGGTCACGATCGGCGAGAGCAAGAGCCAGAAGAGCTTCAAGAACACCGACCACTTCGGCGGCGAGATGAAGTACTTCTCCGACTGCATCCTCAACAACACCGACCCCGAGCCGGACGGCGAGGAAGGCCTGGCCGACGTGCGCGTGCTGGAAGCCATCGTGCGCGCGATGGAAACCCACCAGTCGCAGCCCCTGCCGCCCTTCACCCGCAGCCGCCGCATCGACCCCGCGGCGCAGCGCGAAACCCTGGCGGCGCAGCGCGCGCCCGAGCTGGTCAACACCTCCAACCCCGGCAAGGGCAAGGACAAGGTCCCCAAGAACTAGCGGCACGCGCGGCGTGGCCGGCATCGGCCGCGCGCGCGCTCCGGCGGCTTGACGCCGGGGCCGAACGGCGGGACCTCACCGCCGTGCCGGGGCGCGGGACGCTTCTCCCGCCCCGGCCCCCGCAGCACCGGGAGGAGCACGTCGCATGCAGGTCACCGCCGCCGTCGTCCGGGCGAAATACGCGCCCATGAGCCTTGAACGGATCGAGCTGGAGGAGCCCCGCCCCGACGAGCTGCTGGTCCGTCTGGTCGCCACCGGCATCTGCCGCACCGATGCCGCGATGCGGGATGGGAAGCGCCCCGTGCCGCAGCCCGTGGTGCTGGGCCATGAGGGCGCCGGCGTCGTCGAGCGCGTCGGCACCGCCGTGACCGGCTTCCGTCCCGGCGACCACGTGGTGATGTCCTATAACTTCTGCGGCCATTGCCCGCCCTGCGACGACGGCCACCCCGCCTATTGCGACCATTCCATCACGCTGAACTTCGGCGGCCAGCGCCCTGACGGTTCCGTGCCCTTCCGCTGCGACACCGGCGAGCGCGTGCACGGCGACTTCTTCGGCCAGTCCTCCTTCGCCACCCACGCGCTGTGCCACCAGCAGAACGCCGTGAAGGTGCCGGACGAAGCGCCGCTGGAACTGCTCGGCCCTCTCAGCTGCGGCATCCAGACCGGGGCGGGGGCGGTGATCAACGCCCTGCGCGTCGGCGTCGGCGCCTCGCTGCTCGTGTCCGGCTCCGGCTCGGTCGGGCTGGCCGCGGTGATGGCCGCGCGCGTGGTGGGCGCGACCACGATCATCGCCTCCGACACCAATCCCGCCCGCCGCGAGCTGGCGCTGGAACTCGGCGCCACGCACGCGATCGACCCGGTCGCGGAGAACACGGTGGAAGCCGCCCGCCGCATCACCGGCCGCGGCCTGGACTTCGCCTTCGACACCACGGGCATCCCGGCCGTGTTCCGGCAATGCATCGAGGCCCTGGGTCCCTGCGGCACCGCCGGCTACTGCGCCATCGGCGGCCCCGAGTTCAGCGTGCCGATGCCGGACATGATGAACAACGGCAAGCGCGTGATGGGCATCGTACAGGGCGATTCCGTCTCCGCCCGCTTCATCCCCGCCCTGGTGGCGCTGCACGCCCAGGGCCGCTTTCCCTTCGAGAAGCTGCTGACCTTCTACCCCTTCGAGCGGATCAACGAAGCCATGGCCGACATGGAAGCCGGGCGCGTGGTGAAGCCGGTGCTGCGGTTCCCTGCGGGGTGAAAGGAAGGTCGGGGGAGTGAACTCCCCCGATCCCCCTCCTTTTTTCGGGAGTTCAGCGCGCGGCAGCACTCCCGAAAAAAGATGAGGGGTCCGGGGAGAATTCCTTCTCCCCGGCCTTTCCCGGATCACCGCGCCTCGATCATTCTTTTTCCGATACAAAACGGCGGCGTGGTCGCCTAACCTTCCCCCGTCCGCAAAACCGGCGAGGGGAGAGTTCGGGCGTGAGAACACAGGCGGTCATCGCGGCAGTGCTGCTCGCCGCCGGCTTCGGCTGTGCCGAGCTGCCGGACTACACCCCGCCCAACAGCGTCACCACGCTCGACCAGAACTGGACCGAGGCGCAGCGCCGCTGGTTCTACCACGCCTCCCAGGGTACCCGCCTGCTGCCGGCCAGCTGGTTTCTGGCGCTGGAACAGCCGCGCCCCAGCCTCGTCGCCGTGGAGCGCTTCGCCGCGCCGGACTACCTCGCGCGCTTCGGCTTCCTTCCCGACCCGGTTTCCCCCGACAACCCGGACGGGCTGCCGGTCGGCTTCGCCCGCGACAGCTTCCCCGTGGACGGCCAGCTGAACGCCCCGCCCGAGGCGGTGGTCGGCCTCACCTGCGCCGCCTGCCACACCGGGCAGGTGGAGTTCGGTGGCCGCGCCCTGCGGATCGACGGCGGCCCGGCCATGACGGATACCGGCGCCTTCCAGGACATGCTGGGCGCCGCCATCCTGCTGACCGCGGAATCCGAGCCGCGCTTTAACCGCTTCGCCGCCCGCGTCCTGACCGGCAACGACACGCCCGAAACCCGCGCCGCCCTGCGGGAGCGCCTGAACGCCGCCCTGGCCGCCGGCCGCACGGAGCGTGGGCTGGCGGCCCGCGGCGCCCTCTACCCCGTGGAGGAAGGCTTCGGCCGCCTGGACGCGCTGGGCCGCGGCGGCAACTTCGTTTTCGCCACCCAGACCGGCGACACCCGCAACCTGGCCGTGGCGGACGGGCCGGTGAGCTATCCCGCGCTCTGGGACGCGCCCTGGTTCGACTGGGTGCAGTACAACGGCGCCATTCGCCAGCCGATGGGGCGCAACCTGGCCGAGGCCATGGGCGTGCGCTCCGTCACCAAGCTTTCCGGCCCGCCCGAGAGCCTCTACGCCTCCACCGTCCGCCCCGACACCATCCACGCCATGGAGCGCCAGCTGGCCGGTCCCGCGCCGGGAGAGGGGCTGCGCTCCCCGCCCTGGCCGCAGGCCGTGCTCGGCCCGATCGACGCGGCGATGGCGGAGCGCGGCAAGGCGCATTACGCGCGGCTTTGCGCCGGCTGCCACGATGGCGGCTGGACCGCCCCTGACGCGGCCGGGCGGCGCTACCGGCAGATTACCATGGTGCCCCTGGCCCGCATCGGCACCGACCCGAAAGCCGCGCGGAACTTCGCTGAACGCCGCGCCTTCTTCCCGCCCGGCGGCGAAGCGCAGGTCTCCGCGGCCGAGGGCCTGCGCGAGGTCACCACCCGCGTCGCGCAGCGCTGGTACGAGGCCGCCGGGGTACCGCCCGGGCAACGGGCGGAGATGGACGGCTATCGCACCAACGACTGGCGCGCCCCCGCGGCCTATCGCGCCCGGCCGCTGAACGGCATCTGGGCCACCGCGCCCTATCTGCACAACGGCTCGGTGCCGAGCCTGTATCAGATGCTGCTGCCGGCCGAACGCCGCGACGCCGCCTTCTTCACCGGCAGCCGCCAGTTCGACCCGCGCGCGGTCGGCTTCAGCACCGCGCCCTTCGACGGCGGCTTCCGCTTCGACACCGCGATCCCCGGCAACAGCAACCGCGGCCACGAGTTCCGCGACGGCCTGCCGGGCAACGGCACCATCGGCCCGGCGCTGACGGAGGACCAGCGCTGGGAACTGGTGGAGTACCTCAAGACCCTCTGACCCGCGCGCGCCCTTCCGGGAGCGCGCGCAGAGGGATCACCCCCGCAGCGTGGCCCCGGTCGCCTTGGACACGGCCGCCACCACCTTGTTGGCGGCGGCCTCGATCTCGGCCTCCGTCAGCGTCCGCTCGCGCGGCTGCAGCACCACCTCGATCGCCAGCGACACCTTGCCTTCCGGCAGGCGGTCACCGGCGTAGCGGTCGAACAGCGACACCTCCGCGATCAGGTTGCGCTCCGCCCCGCGCGCGGCGCGCAGCACCGCCTCGGCCGGCACGGCGGCATCCACCAGGAAGGCGAAGTCGCGCCGCACCGGCTGGAAGGCGGAAAGCTCCGGCGCCGCCTTGCGCTTGCGCTTCGGCTCCGCGATCGCGTCCAGGAACACCTCGCAGGCCACCACGGGCCCGGCGATGTCCAGCGCCGCCAGCACCCGCGGGTGGATCTCGCCGAACTGCGCCAGCACCAGCTTCGGCCCCTGCCGCAGCACGCCGGACCGCCCGGGGTGGTAGTAGCCCGGCGCATCCGCCGTCACCGTCACCCCCGCCAGCGGCGCGCCGAGCGCCGTCAGCACCGCCACCGCGTCGCCCTTGGCGTCCAGCGCGTCCACCGGCCGCGCCGGCTCCGCCCAGTGCCGCGGCGTGTGCCCGGCGCGCAGCGACGCCGCCACCGCCGCCTGGCCCGTGGGGGAGGGGTCGCTGTAGCCCCCGCCCACCTCGCTCAGCGCCACGTCCGCGAAGCCGCGCGCCGCGTTGCGCCCGGCCGCCAGCACCAGCGAGGCCACCGGCGTCGGCCGCATCTGGTCGAGGTCGGAGGCGATCGGGTTCAGCAGCCGCAGCGCCTCCGAGGTGCCGCCGAACAGCACCGCCGCCTCGTGCGCGAGGAAGCCGAAATGCACGCAGTCCAGCGTCCCGCGCGAGGCCAGCACCCGCCGCGCCAGCCCGGCACGCGACTGCGCCGGCACCAGCGCCGGCCGCGGCACCGGCGAGCCCACCGGCAGCGACACCGGCGGCACCGCGTCCAGCCCGGGCAGCCGCAGCACCTCCTCCAGCAGGTCGCACTCGGCTTCCACCGCGTCCACGCCGGCCGCCGCGATCCCCGCGCGCTCCGGCGGCAGCCCGGCGAACTGGTCCAGATCCGCCCCGCCCGCCCGGTACGCGGAACCCGCCGAGGCCACGTCGTTGCGCCAGGGCGGTACCGCCACCGTCACGCTCTCCGCGTCCCGCGCCCGCACCGCGAAGCCCAGCTTCTCCAGCGAGGCCACCGCTTCCTCCGCGCCGATGCTCGACCCGCCCAGCTCGGCGATGCGCCGGAAGCGCAGCGTGGCGTCGCGCTGCCAGGCCGGTTCGGCGCCTGCGGACACCACCGCGCTCGCCTCGCCGCCGCACAGCTCCTGGATCATGCGCGTCGCAGCTTCCAGCCCGCCCGGCAGCAGCGACGGGTCCAGCCCGCGCTCGTTGCGCGCCCGCGCGTCGGAATGGATGCCGTGCCGCCGGCCGCTCAGCGCGATCCGCACCGCGTCGAACAGCGCGCACTCGATGAACACATCCGTGGTGTTCTCGTCGCAGCCCGTGTGTTCGCCGCCCACGATGCCCGCGAGGCTCTCCACCCCCGCGGCATCGGCGATCACGATGTCCTCCGCCCCCGGCGTCACCGACTTGCCGTTCAGCGCGGCGAAGCTCTCGCCCTCCTGCCCGCGGCGGATCGTCAGGACGTCGCCGCGCACCTTGCCGATGTCGAAGACGTGCAGCGGCCGCCCGAGGTCGTGCGTGAAGAAATTCGTCACGTCCACCAGCGCCGAGATCGGCCGCAGCCCGATCGCCAGCAGCCGCTCCTGCAGCCACTTCGGCGACGGCCCGTTGCGCACACCCCGCACCGCGCGCCCGAGAACCCAGGGGCAGTCCTCCGCCCGCTCCACTTCCCAGCGCAGCGGCGACGGAAGGCCACCCGCCACTGGCTCCTGGCCGAAGCGACCCTGCGGCCGCAGCGTGCCTAGCCCCGCCGCCGCCAGGTCGCGCGCGATCCCGCGGATGCTCAGCGCATCGCCACGGTTGGGCGTCACGGCGATCTCGATCACCGGGTCGTCCAGCCCGGCCCAGACCGCGTAGGGCTCGCCTACCGGCGCGTCCGCCGGCAGGTCCAGGATGCCCTCGTGGTCGTCGTTTAGCCCCAGCTCGCGGCCGGAGCAGAGCATGCCCTCGCTCTTCACGCCGCGGATCTCGCCGACCTTAAGTGTGATGCCCGTGCCCGGCACGAAGGCGCCCGGCAGGCCCAGCACTGCCTTCATCCCCGTGCGCGCATTGGGCGCGCCGCAGACCACGGAGATGACGCCGCTGCCGGTGTCCACGCGGCAGGCGCGCAGCCGGTCGGCATTGGGGTGCTGCACGGCCTCGATCACATGCGCGATGCGGAAGGGCGCGAGCACGGCGGCACGGTCGGCCACCTCCTCCACCTCCAGCCCGATCGCGTTCAGCGCCGCGGTGATGCGCTCCAGCGGGGCGTCGGTGTCGAGGTGCTCGCGCAGCCAGGAAAGCGTAAACTTCATGATGCCGTCAGCCCGCGTCGTGCAGCGTGAAGGGGGCGAGAGCCGGCGCGCCGTAGTGCCGCAGCCAGCGCACGTCGCTCTCGTAGAAGGGGCGCAGGTCGGGGATGCCGTGCTTGAGCATGGTGATCCGCTCGATCCCCATCCCGAAGGCGAAGCCCTGCCATTCCTGCGGGTCGATGCCGCAATTGGCCAGCACCTTCGGGTGCACCATCCCGGAGCCCAGGATCTCCAGCCAGTCGGACCCGCGCCCCAGCTCGCCGGTCCTGCGGTCCCAGCCGATATCCACCTCCATCGAGGGCTCGGTGAAGGGGAAGTAGCTGGCCCGGAAGCGCACCGGCAGGTCGGCGATGTTGAAGAACACGCGCAGGAAGTCGATCAGGCAGCCCTTCAGGTGGCCCAGCGTGATCTGCCGGTCCAGCACCAGCCCCTCGACCTGGTGGAACATCGGCGAATGCGTCGCGTCGTGGTCGGCGCGATAGGTGCGCCCCGGCACGATCACCCGGATCGGCGGGTCCCCCGCCAGCATGGTCCGCGCCTGCACCGGCGAGGTGTGCGTGCGCAGCACCGTTTCGAACCCCGCGCCGTGCGCCGGCGGCAGATAGAAGGTGTCCTGGTCCTGCCGCGCCGGATGGTGCGCGGGGATGTTGAGCGCGTTGAAGTTGTACCAGTCGCTCTCGATGTCCGGCCCCTCGGCCACGGTGAAGCCCATGGCGCCGAAGATCGCCGTCAGCTCCTCTACTGTACGCGCGATCGGGTGGATCGCGCCGCTCTCGGCCCCCGCCGGCGGGTGCGGCCGCGCCGGCAGCGACACGTCCAGCCGCTCCGCCAGCAGCCGCGCATCCAGCGCCGCCGCTTCCAGCGCGCCGCGCCGTTCCTCCAGCGCCCGCTCCACCGCCTGCTTCACCGCGTTCACCGCGGCGCCGCGCGCCTTGCGCTCCTCGGGCGCCACGGCGCCCAGCCCCTTGAGCAGCGCCGTCAGCGTGCCGCTCTTGCCCAGCGCGCCCACCCGCACGGCGTCCAGACCGCGCAGGTCGGAAGCGGCCGCCACCGCGGCCTCCGTGCTGGCGCGGATCGCGTCGAGATCGTCGGACATCCCGTTCCCATTTCCCGAAGAAGCGCGGGCTGCGGGCAGCCCGAAACAAGAAAGGGCCGCGCTTCGCCTGTTATGGCGAAGGCGGCCCCCAAAAACCCCGTGATCAGGCGTTCAGGTCGCGGCGGGTTCGGCCGCGGGCAGGGACGCCTTGGCCTTCTCGACCAGGGCGCCGAAGGAGGCGGCGTCGTCGAAGGCGATGGTGGCCATCACCTTGCGGTCCATCTCGATCCCCGCCGCCTTGATGCCGGCGATGAAGCGGGAATAGGTCAGCCCATGCTCGCGGCAGGCCGCGTTGATGCGCTGGATCCACAGGCCGCGGAACTCGCGCTTCTTGTTGCGCCGGTCGCGGTAGGCGTACTGCAGCGCCTTCTCGACCCGCTCGAGCGCGGGCCGGTAGGCGGTGGAACTCCGGCCGACATAGCCCTTGGCGAGCTTGAGGACCTTCTTGTGACGGGCGTGCTTGGTGACGCCGCGCTTGACACGTGCCATGGCGGGTCTCCCTTACCGATCCAGCCCGTAGGGCAGCCACTGCATCACGGTCACCGCGTCCTGGTGGCGCAGCACCTGAGACCCGCGGTTCTGCCGCTTGGCCTTCTGCGGCCGGGCGGACAGGTTGTGCCGCTTCTTGCCGGGGCCGGCCAGGACCTTGCCCGTGGCCGTGATCTTGAAGCGCTTCTTGGCAGAAGACTTCGTCTTCATCTTGGGCATTTCGGACCTCCTCGGGCCATCGCACGCGCCCCGAACCGGCCCACCCCCCGGAAGGGAAGGGCCCGAACCACACCAGCGTGGCGGGGGTGCGCTTCCGCGGCCGGGCAGCCCAACACGGCCCGGTCGCGCGGAGAGAGCGGCGGCGTATAGCGGGGGAGGGGGGCGGGGGCAAGGGGGACACCCTTGTTCCAAACAGGATGCCCCCTGGTCAGGGAGGCGCGGTGTGGCCGCCGCTCACAGCGCCACCAGCACGCCGATCTCCCCGAACGGCGCCCGCACCCCGCCATCCGGCCGGTCCAGCAGCCCCGCCGCCACCAGCGCCTCCACATCCTCGTGCACCCGCTTGTAGTCCCGGCCCAGCGCCCGCGAGAGCGCCGCCACGCTCACCTCCGGGTGCCGGTGGACGTGCCGCAGCAACTCGAACCGCCGCGGCGTCATCACAGCGGTCAGGGCTTCCCAGCTCTCGAAGGAGATGTGGTTCTCCGCCGCTCCGGCTTCCCCGCGCTCGGCCCGCTCTACGGCGTCCAGCACCCGGCGCTTGGTGTCGGCAAAGGACCCGCCGACGTGGATATCCAGCCTGCTCAAATCGGTTCCCCCCGCAGTGCCACCACATCCGCCTCGAAATCATTGAGCAACTGCGATAGCGAGGTGAAGCCGTAGTCTTCCTCGCGTCCGCCGAGGTGACGATGATTGCCCTTGCCCCGCTCGTTGTCGTACCCGGCCAGCCGTTCCCCATCCCGCACATAGACGAGCCGATATTTCAGCCCATGCGTGCTGGGCGGAACCGCCACCGGTACTCGCCACACAACAACCTCCAGGATCGCACCATCGTCGAACACCCTGCGGTCGCGGATCAGCAACTCGGCCTTCACGCAGATGAAGCTGTGTCGCCATCGTTATGGCGTCAAGCGCCATAATAAGCGGCTTCCACCGATGCTGTGTCCTCCCCCCTCCACCGTTGCCCCCGCGCCATCAACGGCATCGCGAACAGCACCAGCCCCGGAACTCCGGGCCCCACCACCCAGTCAAGCCCGCGTCCCAGCTGCCCTGACCGCGCCGCCCGGCACCTCCGGCCCATGGCGCATCAAGGGGCCATGCACCCCATCGACCCGCGCCACTTCCCGCACCGGCCCGCGGCGTCTCCTGCATCCCCAAACGACCCGCGCCACGCCCCCGCATCCCCCACCGGGACGTGTTCACCCCCACCACCCCGGATGCTGCCGACCCAGCCCCGCCGGCGTTGGGGCAGGGAACGGCCCGGCCCCGCCCGAAACGCCGCGCCCGGAGGTAATGCAGCATGACCAACCCCTCCTACCCGCCGCTGGACACGCTCAAGCCCGTCGCCCCCGACCTCTGGATCGTGGACAGCATCCTGCACCACGGCCTCGGCCCCACCCTGCCGATCCGCATGACCGTGGCGCGCCTCCCCGGCGGCGCGCTCTGGCTGCACTCCCCCACCCCCTGCACCGTGCCGCTGCGCGCCGAGCTGAACCGCCTCGGCCCCGTGCGCCACCTCGTGGCGCCCAACATCGCGCACTGGACCCTGCTGCGCGAATGGCAGTCCGCCTATCCGGATGCCCTGACCTGGTCCGCCCCCGGGTTGCGCGAGCGCCGGCAGGTGCGACGCTCCGGGCTGCGCCTGGACCGTGACCTCGGCAACACCCCGCCCGAGAGCTGGGGCGACGCCTTCGAGCAGGTGGTGGTGCCCGGCGGCCTCGGCTTCCACGAAGTCGCCTTTCACCACCGCCCCAGCCGCACGGTCATCCTCACCGACCTCGTGCTGAACCTGGAACCGCAGAAGCTGCCCTGGGCCGAACGCCTCGCCCTGCGTCTGGCCGGCGCCACCGCCCCGGATGGCCGCGCCCCGATCTACCTGCGCGCCGTGGTGCGCGCCGGCGGCGCCCCCGCCCGCCGCGCCGCCGCCCACATCCTGTCCTGGTCGCCCGAGCGGGTGCTGTTCACCCACGGCCTGCCCTTCGAGCGGGACGCGACGGCGCAGCTCCGCCGTTCCCTGCGCTGGCTGCTGCCCGTGCCCGGGCGCTGACCGGTGGCCCGGCCAGCTGCGCCAGGATCTCGTCCAGCATGCCCAGG
This sequence comes from Roseomonas sp. BN140053, assembly GCF_047690175.1. Classification (NCBI taxonomy): domain Bacteria; kingdom Pseudomonadati; phylum Pseudomonadota; class Alphaproteobacteria; order Acetobacterales; family Roseomonadaceae; genus Roseomonas; species Roseomonas sp. BN140053. Next base: position 187,748 of record NZ_JBLLEB010000007.1, read on the forward strand.
TTCTCCGGCGAGGAGGCGGCGACCTGCGCCCGGATCTGCCCCAGCGATTCCGCCCGGTTGCGCCCGCGCAGCTCGCCGTCCCGCACGAAGAGCAGGATCTGCCCGCCCCCCTGCAGCCCCAGCGCGGCGCGCAGCGCTGCCGGCACCACCATGCGCCCCTGGGCGTTCATTCGAACCGCGTGCACCCGACGTGTCATGAAACCGGCCTCCGTGACAAAAAGCGGCCATTTGGGCACGAAATAGGAACTCATGCCCTGCCGCGACGCGGATCTTGCCGGTGGGACGCGGAATATGCTAGGAAAATATCCCTGCGCCACCCCACCATCGCGGAAGCCCGGCGGAAAGTAAGGAAGTAAGGCGAACCCGCCGCCATCGGCCCGGGGCCGCCCGTCAGGTGGACACTTCCTCCGTTCGCGCCGGGGCCGCCGGCACCGCGGCCGGGGCAGCCGCTGGCGGGGTCAGCGGCTCCGTGGCCACGGCGGGCGGCACCGGCACGGCATTGCCGGCCGGCGGGCTCGCCCCGGCCGTGCCGCCCGGCGCGGAAGCCCCGCCCGGCAGCGTGGCCGCGGCACCCGGCGCGGCCGTGCCGCCGGCAACGCCTGCCGCGGCGTCACCCGGCAGGCCCGCGGCGGCACCCGGCGTCGCCGCCCCGGCCAGGGCCGGGTCGCCCGCCGTGGTGTAGTCCGCCACCACGCGCGCCTGGTTACCGGTGATCACCAGCACCTTCTGCCCGATGGCCAGCGGCCGGGCGTCGCGCTGCGTCACCGACAGCAGCTCGCCATTGGGCTTGCGCACGATGTACTCGAAGCCCGTGGTGTCCCCGGCCGCGCGCTCCGCCGCCGTGCCCACCAGCCCGCCGATCAGCCCGCCGCCCACCCCCGCAATGGCCGAGGTCAGTCCGGAGCCCGGCGTTTGCGACCCCACGATGGCCCCTGCCGCCGCGCCGGTGGTGGCGCCGGTGCTGCCGTCGGCCGCGATCAGCACCGGGCGCACCCCGGCGACCACGCCCTGCTCCACCTTGTTGGCCTGCTGCAGTGCCCGGGTGGCATAGGTGTCGGGGGAGTAGTTGGAACTGCAGCCGGCCAGCAACAACAGCGCCCCGAACACCCGGACGGCCCGCCAGCCCGGCAGGAAGGGGACGGCACCACCCGAGGGGCAGCGCGAGGCGGTTCGCAGGCTCATCCGTTCTCCCATCGCGGCTGGCTGGGCGTTTCCCGCACCGCCGCGGCGGCGCGAACGGGCGGGGCATAGCCCATTTCGCCCGGCCGTGAAGCCCGCATTGACGCCGCGCACCCCACGCGCGCCGTTTTCGCGGGCACGCCACGGCGCCCGGCCCGGGGCCCCGAGCCGGGCGCCCGCCACGGCCCGCCGGATGGCGCCCTGCGCGAAAGGCCCGGAGGCCGACGCCACCCGGAGCCACCGGTACCCTTCCCGGAGCGGCGCAGCACGGCCGACAGGCGCCCCGTTCCGGGGGGGGCGGGTTCCGGCGCGGCCCGCGCCCCCCTATATCCGCGGCGTGATCGTACCGTTCCGCAAGATGCACGGCGCCGGCAACGACTTCGTCGTGCTGGACGCGCGCCCCACCGCCCTGCCGCTGTCCCCCGCGCGCGCCGCCGCCATCGCTGACCGCCGCCGCGGCGTCGGCTGCGACCAGCTGATCGTGATCGAGCCCGGGCCGGACGGCGCCGACGCCTTTATGCGCATCCGCAACCCCGACGGCTCGGAATCCGGCGCCTGCGGCAACGCCACCCGCTGCGTCGCCGACCTGCTGATGCGCGAGAGCGGCCGCCCCCGCGCCACCATCCGCACGATAGCCGGCGACCTGCGCGCGGAAGCCCTGCCCGATGGCCGCGTCCGCGTCGGCATGGGTCCCGCGCGGCTCGGCTGGGCGGAGGTGCCGCTGGCACGCGAGGCCGACACGCTGCACCTGCCCTTCGCCCTCGGGCCGCTGCGGGACCCGGCGGCCTGTTCCATGGGCAACCCGCACGCCACCTTCTTCGTCCCCGAGCTGGACGCGGTGGATGCCGCCACCCTCGGCCCCCTGGGCGAACACGACCCCTGGTTCCCCGAGCGCGCCAATATCGGCTTCGCGCAGGTGCTGGCCCCCGACCACCTCCGCCTGGTGGTGTGGGAGCGCGGCGCCGGCCTGACCCTGGCCTGCGGCACCGGCGCCTGCGCCGCGCTGGTGAACGCCCATCGCCGCGGCCTCGCCGCCCGCGCCGCCACCGTGTCGCTGCCCGGCGGCGACCTGGCCATCCACTGGCGCGAGGACGGGGAGGTGCTGATGACCGGTCCCGTCGCCACGGCCTTCACCGGCACGCTGGACCTCCCGGAGAACGAGCAGATCGCATGGCGCTGAAGGATTTCTGGGGCCGCCTGACGGGCCGCAACGAGGCCGAGGAGACCCCCCGGCCCGCCACCCCGGCGCCCAACCCCGACCTGGTGCCCGCGGCCCCGGACGCGGACCTGCTGGTGCTGCCGCCGGAGGTGGAAGCCGAGCTGCTGGCCCGCCTGTCCGAGCCCGAGCCCGGCGACCTGCTGGACGCCCCGAGGCTGGGCGACCCGGTGCCCGAGCCGCCGCCGGTGCAGGAACCGCCGCATCCCATCCCCATCCCGCCGGATGACGAACCCCCGGTCGAACCGCCCCCGGATGCCCCGGAGGACCCCCCGGCCGAGGAGCCCGGCACCCCCGCCCCGATCAGCGACCCGCCGGCCTACGAGGCGCTGAACGCCCCCATCGCCCGCGGCGGCACCTTTCCCGCGCCGCCCGGCGCGGGGGCGGCCGGCTTTTCGGGCAACACCCTCAGCCCGGAAGCGCCGCCCCCGGTTCCGGCCACGGCGGCCATCCTGGCGGCGCCGCTAGGCCCGGGAACGGCGGCGACGCTTCCCGCCGCCTCCGCCATCCCGGCGTCCCCGGCGCCGATCCCGGCCCCACCGGTGGTCACGGTACCCGACCTGGAACTGCTCGCCCCGCCCGCGGCGCGCACCACCGTCTCGCCCCCTGTTGCCGCGCCCCCGCGACCGGCACCCGCCGCGGGGCTGCCCGCCGCGCCGCCGCCGGTGGCGCCGGACCGGCCGCCACTCGCCGCCGCCCCTGCCGCCGCCAGCGCCGCCCCGCCCCCCGCGCCACCCGCCGCGGGGGTCGGTTTTTTCGGGCGGCTCAAGGCCGGGCTGCAGCGCTCCACCCAGCGGCTGACGGAGAACCTGTCCGGCCTCTTCACCAAGCGCCCGCTGGACGAGGCGGCGCTGGAGGAGCTGGAGGAAACCCTGATCACCGCCGACCTCGGCGTCGCCGCGTCCCGCCGCATCGTGGACGGCTTCCGCCGCACCCGCTTCGGCAAGGAAGTGTCCGACGAGGAGGTGAAGACCGCCCTGGCCGAGGAGATCACCGCCATCCTCGCCCCCGTGGCGCAGCCGCTGGTGCCGGCGGCCGCGTCCGGCCCCTGCGTGGTTCTGATGGTCGGCGTCAACGGCACCGGCAAGACCACCACCATCGCCAAGCTGGCGGAGCAGTGGGGCGGCGAGGGCAAGCGCGTGATGCTGGCCGCCGGCGACACCTTCCGCGCCGCGGCGGTGGAACAGCTGCAGGTCTGGGGCGACCGCACCGGCGCCCCCGTGGTGGTGCCGGCCAAGCCCGGCGCCGACGCCGCCGGCCTGGCCTTCGAGGCCCTGGCCCGCGCCACGGCCGAGGGCATGGACGTGCTGCTGGTGGACACCGCCGGCCGGCTGCACAACAAGGCCGGGCTGATGGAGGAGCTGCGCAAGATCATCCGCGTGCTCCGCAAGAAGGACCCGGCGGTGCCGCACGCCGTGGTGCTGGTGCTGGATGCCACCACCGGCCAGAACGCCATCCAGCAGGTCAAGGTGTTCCGCGAGATGGTGGAGGTGTCCGGCCTGGTGGTCACCAAGCTGGACGGTTCCGCCAAGGGCGGCGTGGTGGTGGCGCTGGCGCAGGAGTTCGGCCTGCCCGTGCACGCCGTGGGCGTCGGCGAGAAGGCCGCCGACCTGCGCCCCTTCGACCCGCGCGACTTCGCCCGGTCCCTGGTGGGGCTGGCCTAGCGCTCCGGCCCGCTGCGCACGGGCAGCCCGTAGATTCGGCGTGCGGGCGTTGGCGGCGTTCTCGGGAAAGGGAGAAGGAGTTCTCCCCCTCCCGAACCCTCCCGCTCATCTTCTTTCGGGACGCTGCCGCGGTCTCGGTCGCGAGGTGGGGCGCGCCGGAAGGCTCGGCCGTCCGGCGACGGCGGCCCCGCGCGCGACGGTCCTGGGCGCCAAGGCGTCCCGCGTATCAGCGGCCGCCGGCAGCGAACGAAAAAGGATGAGGGAGGGTTACGGGAGGGAGAACACCTTCTCCCTCCCGGGCCACCGGCACCGCCCCTGACCGCAGAAACGGGGCACCTCCCCCCGCCGTATCAGTAGGCGAATGGCACCCGCAGCGTGCCGCCCGCGGCGGGTTCGCGGAACAGCCGGTCGCCGCGCCGGGCGAGGTCGTCCGGCCCCAGCGTGCCGCCGCCGCCGCCGGGCGTTTCCCGCGGCTGGATCAGGCTGGGCGAGAAGGTGGTGCGCCCGTCATCGGAACCCGCCGTGCGCGGCATTTCCAGGTCGCGGTTGGGCATCGGCGCCCGCTCGCCGCGCTGCACCGGGGCGGGGGCGGTGACCACCGCCGGCGGCAGCGGCTCGGGCGTCGCTTCGCGGACGGGGGGACGGCTGGCGCGGCGCGGCCGGCGCTGCGCGGGGCGGCGGCGGGCCGGGGCGGGGCGCGCGGATTCGCCGGGGGCCTGGGCTTCCGCCGGGGCGCGGACGGCCGGCGCGGCAGCCTCCTGTGCCGCGGCGGGGAAGGCCGAGAGGGCCGACAGCAGCGCCAGGGCGGCGAAGGCGCCCAGCAGCCGCGTCATTCCGCCCCGCCGCCGAGGCCCCGCATGCCCCGGGCATCCTCCTCGGGGTTCTGCTCGGCCGCGGGCAGGGGACCCAGCCGCGTCCGGTGCCAGGCCCGCAGGGCCCAGTGGACCGAGGGAAACGCCAGTTCGTCCCATGGCACATCCTCCCAGGCGAAGCGGCGGACCTCCAGGCTTTCCGGCCCGGCCGCGAATCCGGGCTCGGCCAGCCGCGCCCGGAAGATGATCTGCACCTGCCCGATCCGCGCAATGGAATAAACCGCGAGAACCCCGTCGATCGCGATCCGCACCTGGGCTTCTTCCCAGGCTTCGCGGGCGGCACCCTCGGCCGCGGTTTCGCCCAGTTCCATGTAGCCGGCGGGAATGGTCCAGAAGTTGGCGCGCGGCTCGATGGCGCGGCGGCACAGCAGCAGGCCGCCGTCCAGCTCCACCACCGCGCCCACCACCACCTTGGGATTCTCGTAGGCGATGAAGCCGCAATCGAGGCAGGTCAGCCGGTCCCGCTCATCCCCGGGGTGCCGGACGTGCTCGAAGCGCTGCGCCATGGCACGGGAATGCGGCAGCGCGCCGCCCGGCGCAAGCCCGGGCCTGCGCCCCGGGTCCTCCCCGTTCCGCCAGCCACGGCCTAGAGGCTGTTGTGGACCTGCTCCAGGTTGAGGAGGTTCTTGAGCATGAGGCAGGCGAAGGCGACGAGATGCAGGCCCGCGAGGGTTTCGGGGAGGCGCTCGTAGTCACGGACGAGGCGGCG
>NZ_JBLLEB010000070.1:0-9899 GCF_047690175.1 Roseomonas sp. BN140053
ATGAACGGCCCGGCCTTTCTGGCCTACACCGAGCAGATGCTCGCTCCCACGCTGCGGCGCGGCGACACGGTGATCATGGACAACCTGCCCGCACACAAAGTCGCAGGCGTGCGGGCCGCCATCGTGGCCAAGGGCGCTCGCTTGCGCCTGCTGCCGCCCTACTCGCCCGACCTCAACCCCATCGAGAGCGCCTTCAGCAAACTCAAGGCACTGCTGCGCAAGGCCGCAGCCCGCACCATCCCGGACCTCTGGGCCGCCATCGCCGACGCGCTCCCACAGTTCACGCCCGCCCAGTGCGCCAGCTACTTCACCGCCTGCGGCTCTGAACCGGAATGACCGGAAGCTGCTCTAGGCTCACAAAGACCAGCCGATCCTCAGGCTGCGGCAGCCGCCTCGCCCCCGTGTTCCGCGTCCTCCGCCGTGGCGCGCCAGGGGGAGGGGATAATGATCCCCAGCTCGTCGAAGCGAGCGCGGACCCGGCGGTTCAGCTCCCGCGTCACCGGCCAGCGCTGCGACGGGTCGGTTTTCAGGCGGGCGCGCAACACCACGCCGGTTTCGGCCAGCTTCTCCACCCCCATCACGTCCATGTCGTCGCGGATGGCGCTGCTCCAGCGGGCCTCGCCGCGCATCTCCTTGGCGATGCTGCGCAGCTCGGTGGCCGCCTGGTCGGTATCCTGGCCGTAGGAGAGCGAGAATTCCAGCATTGCGAAGGCGAAGTCGCGGGTCATGTTGGTGACGGAGGTCACGGCGGAGAAGGGGATGATGTGCACCGCTCCGTCCACCGCGCGCAGGCGGATGGAGCGGATGGAGAGACGCTCCACCACCCCCGTCAGGGCGGGGTTGCCCAGGGTTACGGTGTCTCCCACCGCCACCGCGTCCTCCAGCAGCAGGAACAGGCCGGTGACGATGTCCTGCACCAGCTTCTGCGAGCCGAAGCCGATGGCCACGCCCACCACGGAGGCGCCGGCGATCAGCGGCGCCACGTTGACCCCGATCTCGCTGAGGATGTTCAGCACCACGAAGATCACGATCACGATCATCAGCGCGGTGCGCATCATCGGCAGCAGCGTCCGCACCCGGGCCGAGCGCGCCGCCTGCTGATCGCGCGCCACCTTGGCCAGCTGCCGGGCGATGGCGGCGTTGGCCACCTCCCACACGCCCACCGCGATCAGCACGGTCAGGCCGATCGCCACCAGCGAGCCCAGCAGCCGCGCCCCCAGCCGGCCGCCGGAAAACCAGTCGAAGGCGGCGATGCCCCAGGCTTCCAGCAGGGTCAGCACCATGGTCAGCGTCACCAGCCCGGTGATCGCTCCCTTGAGCACGGGGGTGTAGCGGTTGGCGCGCGCTTCCAGCCCGGGATAGCGGTGCGCGAGGTCCGGGCCGATGTGGAAGCCGCGCTCCACCAGCCGGCGCAACCCGTAGTCGATGCCCTTGGCCACAAACAGGATCAGCAGGGTGGCGCCGGTGCCGCGCAGCAGGCGGGTGAAGCCCTCGTGCACCTCCAGCGCCCAGACGCCCCACAGCGCCAGCAGCCACAGGATGGCGGCGATGTGCCACACCTCGGCCAGCCGGTCGCGCACCACCCGCATCAGCCGGCGCCCGGCGGTGGGCGCCTCGCCCTCGGCCAGCTCGGGGGCGCGCAGCAGGTCGGCCACGGCGGTGCGGTTCTGCAGGATCACGATCACCAGGAACAGCGACACCACCAGCATCACCAGCCGGATGATCCCGTCATAGACCGCCCAGGGCACGCCGAACTGCAGCACCGCTTCCGCCACCGCGTAGCCGAACACCATCACGCCCACGATGCGGCGCAGCCAGACGGTGATGTAGGCCGCCGTCTCGTCGTGCATGCGCACCAGGCGCAGGTGCGAGGAGCGGGGCGAGAACAACATGCGCGAGGCGATCATGATCGCCCGGCAGACGATATAGGCGTTGTTGGCGGTCAGCAGGATCAGCTGGGTGGTGGGCAGCGGCCGCACCGCCCCGATCAGCCCGTAGGACACGATCGCGAAGACCCCCACCGGCACCAGGTCCAGCAGCAGCCGGCCGAGCACGATGGGCACCCGCCGCAGCCAGCTCCACTTGGCGCCCGGCGGCGGGGCGGCGTTGTCCAGCCGGTCGCGCCAGCGGCCGAGCAGGCGGTAGGCGGCCAGTTCCGTCAGCAGGCCCAGGCCGAAGAGCAGCACCAGCTTCCAGGAGGCATCCGCCACCCGCGCCCGCGTCACCGGGTCCCGCGCCACGCCCGAGGCCCAGGCGGCGACGTTGGGCAGGTCGGTCAGGGTGCGGATGCCGCCCACGATCTGCTGCGACAGGAGCTGCAGCCGTTCGGTGGCGCCCATCAGGATCTGCGCGCCCAGGGTGTTGGGGGCCAGCACGGCGGGGGCGGCCGGCACGGCCGGGGCGGCGGCCGTGCCGGCCGGGGCCGCGGCGCCGCTACCGGCGGGCGAGGCGGCGGGGGCATTGGCCGGCGCGGTGCCCGGTGCCGCGCTGCCGGAAGCTGCGGTGCCGGAAGCCGGGGTGCCGGAGGCCGCGGTGCCCGGGGCCGCCGTGCCCGGCGCGGGTGCGCCGGCGGTGGCGGGGCCTGCCGTGGTGGCCCCGGCGGCCGGCGCGGCCGCGCTGTTCCCGGTGGCGCCCGCCGGGCCCGTGCCGGCCGGGGCGGCACTGCCCGCCGCGGTTCCGGCCGGTGCCGCCGCCCCCGACGGGGCGGCCCGCTCGGCGGCGGCCAGGGCTTCCAGGCCGCGGATCAGCTCGGCCCGGCGGTTCTCGTCGCGCAGCACCTCCAGCATCCGCTCGGCATCCCGGGGCGGGGCGGCACGGGGCGCGGCCGTCGCCGCGGCGGGGGCGGTGGTGGCGGGAGCCGGCGTCTGGGCCCGGAGAGACGGCGCCAGAGCGAGCAGGACCAGCAGCGCCGGCAGGAAGGGGAGGCGGGACATGGCGGCGAGTTGGACCGCGCGCGGCCCCGCCGGGTCAACCCGCGGAACGCCGACTGCACGTATCGCTGTGTCACAAGGTCCCGCGGCCCGCGCCCCCCGCGGCACCGGGCCGCGCCCGCCGCATCGGTGGAACATTGCGTGAATGTGCCGGATGCCCATCTTCTTCGGCATGATCACGATCCTCACGATCCTCGTCGCGCTTTCCATGCTCGCGACGCTGGGTGTCCTGTTCGCGGGCATGGTGGGCATGGTGCGCGGCGACGGCGACGGGGCACGCGCCAACGGGCTGATGCGCTGGCGCGTGACGCTGCAGGGCGTGGCGCTGGCCCTGTTCGCCCTGCTGCTGCTGCTGATGCGCTCCTGAGCGCCGCGGCCGGGGCGCAGGTCCTGGCCGGACCGCGGGTGGGGCGCCTTGCCAGCCCCGCTCGCCCGATCTTATAGACCAGCATGATTCCGTTCCGCCTCCCGGCGGGGCGGGCAAGTCGTGCGGGGGCGCTGTCCCTGCCTTTCTCCGGGAAACGGCTGGAACCCCCATGAAGCTGCTGGTCCCCGTGAAGCGGGTGGTGGACTACAACGTGAAGGTCCGCGTGAAGGCGGACGGCACGGGCGTTGAGACGGCCAACGTCAAGATGTCGATGAACCCCTTCGACGAGATCGCGGTGGAGGAAGCCGTGCGCCTCAAGGAGAAGGGCGTGGCGACCGAGATCGTCGCGGTCTCCGTGGGCCCGGCCCAGGCGCAGGAGCAGATCCGCACCGCGCTCGCCATGGGCGCCGACCGCGGCATCCTGGTGGAAACCGAGGCGGGCATCGAGCCGCTGGCGGTGGCCAAGATCCTCAAGGCGATCGTGGCCAAGGAACAGCCCCAGGTCGTGCTGATGGGCAAGCAGGCCATCGACGACGACATGAACGCCACCGGCCAGATGCTGGCCGCCCTGCTGGGCTGGAGCCAGGGCACCTTCGCCTCCAAGGTGGAGCTGGCGGACGGCCGCGCCGTGGTGACGCGCGAGGTCGACGGCGGGCTGGAAACCGTGTCGCTCAGCCTGCCGGCCATCGTCACCGCCGACCTGCGGCTGAACGAGCCGCGTTACGCCAGCCTTCCCAACATCATGAAGGCGCGCAAGAAGCCGATCGAGACGGTGAAGCCCGCCGATCTCGGCGTCGATCCCGCCCCGCGCCTGACCACCCTGAAGGTGGAGGAGCCGCCGAAGCGGCAGGCCGGGGTCAAGGTCGGCTCGGTGGCCGAGCTGGTCAGCAAGCTCAAGACCGAAGCGAAGGTGATCTGAGATGCCGGTTCTCGTTCTCGCCGACCACGACAACGCCGGCGTCAGCCAGCCGACCCGCTCCGCCGTCGCCGCCGCGTCCCGCCTCGGGGGCGAGGTGCACGTGCTGGCCGCCGGCGAGCGCGCGGCCGAGGTGGCGCAGGCCGCGGCCCAGCTGCCCGGCGTCGCGAAGGTGCTGACCGCCGATGCCGCGCCGCTGGCCAAGGGCCTGGCCGAGCCGCTGGCGGCGCTGATCGTGAAGCTGGCGCCCGGCTACAGCCACCTGCTCGCCCCCGGCTCCGCCCTGGGCAAGAACGTGATGCCGCGCGTCGCCGCCCTGCTGGACGTGCAGATCATCTCCGACATCGCCGAGGTGCTGGGCGAGGACACGTTCAAGCGCTTCATCTACGCCGGCAACGCGCTGGCCACCGTGCGCTCGGCCGATCCGGTCAAGGTGATCACGGTGCGCGCCGCCTCCTTCGACCCGGTGGCGGCCGAGGGCGGCAGTGCGGCGATCGAGGCCGCGCCGGTGGCGGACGACCCGGGCCTGTCGCAGTTCGTGGGCGCCGAGATCAGCAAGAGCGAGCGGCCGGAGCTGACGGCGGCGCGCATCGTGGTGTCCGGCGGCCGGGCGCTCGGTTCGGCCGAGAACTTCCACCTGCTGGACGGCATCGCCGACCGGCTGGGCGCCGCGGTGGGTGCGTCCCGCGCGGCGGTGGATGCGGGCTACGCGCCCAACGACCACCAGGTCGGGCAGACCGGCAAGATCGTGGCGCCGGAACTGTACATGGCCTTCGGCATCTCGGGCGCCATCCAGCACCTGGCGGGCATGAAGGACAGCAAGGTGATCGTCGCCATCAACAAGGACGAGGAGGCGCCGATCTTCCAGGTGGCCGACTACGGGCTTGTCGGCGACATCTTCAAGATCATCCCCGAGCTGGAAGCCGAGCTGGCCAAGTGAGCGACGCGCCCGCCGCCGCCCCGGAGATCCGCAGCGTCGGCGTGATCGGCGCCGGGCAGATGGGGGTCGGCATCGCGCAGGTCTGCGCCGCCGCGGGCCTGCCCGTGGTGCTGGTGGACGTGCAGGCGGCCGCGCTGGACAAGGCGATGGCCGCGGTGCGCAGGAACCTGGACCGCCAGGTGGGCAAGGGCACCGTGTCCGAGGCCGACCGCGACGCGGCGATCGGCCGCATCGCCCCGGGCACCGAGATGGGTGCCCTGGGCGACTGCGACATCGTGATCGAGGCGGCCACCGAGAAGGAGGCGCTGAAGACCGCGATCTACGGGCAGCTCTGCCCGATCCTGCGGCCCGAGGCGATCCTGGCCACCAACACCTCCTCCATCTCCGTGACGCGGCTGGCGGCGTCCACCGACCGGCCGGACCGCTTCATCGGGATGCACTTTTTCAACCCGGTGCCCGTCATGAAGCTGGTGGAGGTGATCCGCGGCATCGCGACCTCCGACAGCACGCACGCGGCCGTGGAAGCCCTGGCCGCGCGCCTGGGCAAGACCACCGCCACGGCGGAGGATTTCCCCGGCTTCATCGTCAACCGCATCCTGCTGCCGATGATCAACGAGGCGGTCTTCGCGTTGCAGGAAGGCGTGGGCGACGTGCGCTCCATCGACACGGGGATGAAGCTGGGCACCAACCAGCCGATGGGGCCGCTGGAGCTGGCCGACTTCATCGGGTTGGACACCTGCCTGAGCATCTTGCGCGTGCTGCACGAGGGCCTCGGGGATTCCAAGTACCGGCCCTGCCCGCTGCTGGCCAAGTACGTCGAGGCCGGCTGGCTGGGCCGCAAATCCGGCCGCGGCTTCTACGACTACGGCCAGGAGCCGCCGCAGCCGACGCGCTGAGTGGTTTGAGCGGTGGCCAGGGGCGGCGCCCCTCTGGCCCCGGCCTGAGCAACCAGGCGCAACTGCGATCGCCGGGTTTGCCTTACTTCCTTACGATCTTACTTCCTTACCGGTCTTGCCCCGACGCAGCCTCGCTGTTGACTAAGATGCTATACAGAACAATGACTTGAAAGTCAAGTTCAGGCTTGTTCCGGCCCGGCATGTGGCAGATTCGCGCGCTTGTGACACTTTCGGGCATTTGTGACACTTCCGGGCGATCGGGACTGTGCCGCCGGGGACCGTCGCTGTCGCTCCCCGAGGTGCGCGCAACCGCCTGTGGCCACCTCGGGCAGGGGTGCCGGCGGCGGCTGTAGGCGTCGCGCCGCCGGGCAAGCCCCGGTCGGGCGCAGGGCTTGCCGCCGCCACGGTCGCAGCGCCCGGGGCTGGCGCGGAACTTGCTCACCTTCGCGTCACCATGGGGGCGCCGATCCGCGTCCCCGGCCAGGATCGCGGACCCATGACCCAGTTCCTTTCCCGACGCACCCTTCTCGGCACCGGTGCCGCGCTGCTCGCCGCGCCGGGCGTGCTGCGCGCCCAGGGGGCGCTGCCCAAGCTGCGCTACACCCTGGACTGGGCGCTGCAAGGGCCCAACGCCCACACGCTGCTGGCGCGCGACAAGGGCTTCTTCCGGGAAGCCGGGGTGGAGGCTACGGTGGACCGCGGCTTCGGCTCCGGCCGGGTGCCGGTGGACATCGCCGGCGGCGCCTATGACATGGGCCAGTCCGACATCAACACGGTGATCAAGTTCATCGCCGAGAACCCCTCCGCCGGGCTGGTGGTGTGCGGCATCTGGGGCGATGCCAGCCTGCTCAGCGCCACCGTGCGCGCCGACGGGCCGATCCGCACGCCCAAGGACCTGGAGGGCAAGACCCTGGCCGCGCCGGAAAGCGATGCCGGGCGGCAGCTCTTCCCGGCCTTTGCCAAGGCCGCCGGGATCGACGCGAGCAAGATCACCTGGATGACGGTGAATCCCGAGCTGCGCGAGCCGATGCTGGTGCAGCGCCGGGCGGACGGCATCACGGGGCTGAGCACCTCCACCGGCTTGTCGCTCAAGGCCCTGGGGATGGACTGGCCGCAGCAGCGCATCCTGTATTACCGCGAGGCCGGGTTGCAGCTCTACGGCACCGCCTTCCTGACCACGCGCGGCTTCATCCAGCGCAACCCGGAGGCCGCGAAGGCGGGCATGAAGGCGCTGTTCCGCGGGCTGGTCTACGCCAATGCCAACCGCGCCGAGTGCATCGCCAACCTCAAGCGGGTGGAATCGCTGACGGACGTGGCGATCGAGACGGAGCGCCAGGCCGTGGCCTTCGACCAGATGATGATCACCGACAACACCCGTCGCAACGGCATCGGCGCGGTGGACACCGATCGCCTCACCCGCGCCGTGCGGATCGTGGAGGAAGCCTACGGGCTGGCGCCGAAGCTGAAGGTGGAGGACGTCTACACCGACGTCCTGCTGCCCCCGGCTGCGGAGCGCATGCTGTGAGCGCGCCCGGGCAGGCCGCCACGGTGGCGGCAGGTGCCGCCGTAGACCGCATCCCCACGGTGGATTTCGCGCCCTTCCTGGGCGGCGACCGCGCCGCGCAGGACGCAGTGGTGGCGGCGCTGGGCGACTGCTTCGAGCGCTACGGCTTCGTGTCCCTGGTGGGCCACGGCCTGCCGCCCGGCGTGGTGGCGGAGGCCTTCGCCGCGGCGGAGGAATTCTTCGCCCGCCCCGAGGCCGAGAAGCGGCTGGTGGCGGACAAGCGCAACAACCGCGGCTTCATCCCGATGTTCGACAGCGTGCTGCCGGGCCAGAAGCCCAGCGGGCACGAGGCCTTCTCCATCGGCCACCTCGACCGCCCGGACGACCCGGAGTTGCGGGCGCTGCCCTTCCACGCGGAGACGCCCTGGCCGGACCTGCCAGGCTTCCGCGAGCGGATCGAGCCCTGCTACCGCGCCATGTTCGCGCTGGGCGAGGCGGTGCTGCGAGCGGCGGCCCGGCACCTCGGCGCGCCGGAGGACTTCTTCGCGGAGATGTCGCGGCAGACCTATTCCAACATGCGCGTGATCCACTACCCGCCGCAGGACGCGGTGGCCGAAACCTCGGAGTTCGGGGTCAGCGCCCATACTGACCGCGGGCTGATCACCCTGCTGATCCAGGACATGAACGGCGGGTTGTCCGTGCAGACGCCCGAGGGCAGCTGGCTGCCCGTGGTGCCGGACCCCGAAGCGGTGGTGATCAACGTCGGCCGGCTGCTGCGCCACTGGACCAACGGCCGCTACGCCGCGGCGCTGCACCGGGTGGTCAACACCTCCGGCCGCGAGCGCTATTCCATCCCGCTCTTCGTGCACCCGTCCTTCCACACCGCCATCGATCCCCGCAGCCTGGTGCGCGAAGAGCCCGCCGCGCCGGAGTTCGCGCCGATCGTGGCGGGCGAAACGGTCTACGCCGGCTTCCAGCAGGACCGCCCCTCCTGGAAGGCCGCCCTGGCGGAGCCCGTCGCGGCGGCGTAGCGGGCGCTCGGTGTGGGCGCTGAGTGGCCCGCAGGGGGCGCTGCCCCCTGCACCCCGGGCAAAGGCTCCGCCTTTGCCCCCGCCGGGGACCTCGTAGGTCCCCGGACCCCGCCGTGAGTTGGCGCTGGTGAGAACGGGGTCACTCCGCGGGCGTAGCCGCCGCGGAGTGACCCCGTTCTCACCAGCGCCGTTCTTTTAAGAATGGGAGGTCCAGGAACATCAGGTTCCCGGCGGGGGAGCGCGAGGGGGCAGAGCCCCCTCGTGAGTCGCCCAGCGCAACACCCCCGCGTTGCCGCAACGCACCGCGAGGGCTATGCGGGGCGTCCTGCCAGGGGGTGGATGCCTTGCCGGATACGGCCGTGCCCGTGCGCTACGTGGCCAAGAACATGCGGCTGGAGTTGCAGCTGATCGCGGACATGATCCCGCGGGGCGCCAAGGTGCTGGACATCGGCTGCGGCGACGGCGCGCTGCTGGACCACCTGACGCGCGAGAAGGATGCCGATGCGCGCGGCATCGAGATCGACATGGCCGAGGCGACGCGCGCCGTGGGTCAGGGGCTGGCGGTGATCCACGGCGATGCCGACACCGACCTGGCCTTCTATCCCGACCAGGCCTTCGACTACGTGGTGCTGTCGCGCACGCTGCAGGCGGTGGAACGGCCGCGCGAGGTGCTGCGGCAGATGCTGCGCATCGGCGGGCACGCAGTGGTGAGCTTCCCGAACTTCGGCCACTGGCAGATGCGCTGGCGCCTGCTGATCAACGGGCGGATGCCGGACACCGACACCTGGAACCGGCCCTGGTACGAAACGCCCAACATCCACCCCTGCACGATCCGCGACTTCTTCGCGCTGTGCGAGCAGGACGGCTACGTGGTGGAAGACTGGCTGGCGGTGGACGAGCACGGGCTGCGCGCGCCCTGGCGCCGCTCCCTGTGGCTGGCCAACCTGTTCGGCGAACAGGCCCTCTTCCTCCTGCGCCGCGCCTGACGGGCACCGCGGCCCCGGTTGTTGCAGGGGGGGCGGGTGGCTGAGGGGGCGCCTGGGTTGGCTGGCCGTGGCCAAGGGGGCTCTGCCCCCTTGGGTCCCCCGCCAGGAGCTTAGGCTCCTGGACCTCATGAGCGCTCCGCGAGGAGGGGCTCTAGGATCGGTGGTGCGAGTGGCGCAGTGTCGGCCACAGCCCCTCCTCGCGGAGCGCTAGAGCAGATTCCGAGCGAACCGAATCAGAGGGCTTGCCCGGCTCGGGGGCAATCTGATTCAAGCTGCTGGCTGGGGTTGGAGGCCAGCGGCGATGGCGAAGACCTTGTCGGAGGACCTGC
>NZ_JBLLEB010000071.1:0-8462 GCF_047690175.1 Roseomonas sp. BN140053
GTCGAAGGCGAAATCCTGCGTCCGGCCAGCGGCATGGGAGGCTGTTGCGGTCTGCACGCCCCCGAGCTGCTTGCCATCGACGCTGACGGTGAACTGCGCATGCCCTTGGTAGGCGTCCTCCGACAGCCGCAGCACCAGCTTGCCGCTGGTGTCCAAGGAGGCGAGGTCCTTGTCCTTCAGGATGAACTGGTGTGCACCAGCACTGTACAAAGACACGGAACTGTCGGCGTAGGTACGCCCGTCCAGCGAGATCGAGTCGACGTAGAGGTTACGGTCTGTACCGGGCAAGCCGCCGTTGGCGTCGTTGAGGAAGTTCACCGACACCCTGTGGTTGCCGGAGTTGAAGTCAACGCCGAAGGTGAAGTCCTGCATCTGCCCAGCGGCATGCGACGCGGTTACAGTCTGCACGCCGCCGAGCGTCTGGCCGTCAACAGCCACGGTGAACTGCGCGTGGCCCTGGTAGGCGTCCTCCGACAGTCGCACCACCAACGTGCCACTGGCGCCCGACGGCGCGTTGCCGCCCGAGGTGGCAGGGAAAGCCGCTTTGTAAGCTGCACCGGTTGCCGGCTCGCTGCCATCCGACAGCTTGCCGGGATAGTCAGCATCGCTGTTCCAGAACGTCTGGTAAACGACGTCGTGGTCCTTGAACCAACCCGCTGCCTTCTGCACGTAAGCAGCCGAGTTATTCCCCTGCACTCCCCACTCCGAGTAGGCGGTCGGCTTACCATGGGCGTCTGCGAAGTTCTCCAGCCATCGCAGCCCCTGGGGACGATCGACCATGACGTCGAAGGCCTTCGAAGCATCGTAGGAAGTCCATTGCGGGTGCTGGTAGAAGTCCATCCCGATGACATCCACGTAGGCATCACCTGGGTAAGCGGCTTCAGGGTTCATCCCATGGTCGGTGTTGTTGACGTTCCATTCGAAGACGAAACGGTCCGAAACGGAGCGGAACGTGTCGACGAAGTGGCGGAAGGTGTCGATGAAAGCCTGTTCATGCCCCTGTGCCGACCAGGGGAACCAGTCACCGTTGAACTCCCAGCCCGTGCGGATGTAGATGTGCTCGTCCTCCGGGCGAAAGCTCGCGAGCGAGTTCGCCGCTGAGCGATAGAAAGCGTCGTAGGCGCCCCAAGCGCCTGCCTCGAGACTGGCTCCATTCACGGTCAGCGGCACGGACCAGAGGATCGGACGGTTGATCTGGGTCCAGAGCTGGGTCGCGGCCCAGTTCGCCGATCCGACGAAGTCACCCCAGTTCGCGTGCCCGACATACCCCAACACGGCGTCGACAGGACGACCGAGCCACTGTTCGAAATTGTTCACCGCGCCAGGGTCATTACCAACGTACACGCCGAGCTGCGTCATGTGCCTACCCTATGAGGTCGCGGCACACTTACACGTGAGTTGGCTCTAGCCGCTCCACGCCACGCCTTGGAATGTGCAGCGCAGCATGAATTTTTGCCGTCAAGCGCTTGGACACGACTGAATTAGGAACAAATGTCGCCAGTACGACTCCAGCCGGAGATAGGGCAACACTGTGATGGCAAATTGGACACATAATGCATGTGGCTGTTGTTGAGTCTACTCGGGGAAGTCTGCCCCACATCCGTTGCAAGCGCTATAGTATAGCACTAAATTTGAGATTTTTACGACTTTTTATCCATATGTGCCGGCAGGATCACACCAGTTTTCAAAGGTAAAAATCAGACGAATCTCTCTCTAACCCTTCGCTGTTGTGTTCTGATAAAAAACAAAATTCTGTCCCAGCCCGGCCTAGATGTGTAGTCCCGGGGAGTAGTGGTGCATCTTTGACCCGCGAGGGGGAGGATGCCCTATGGCAGGCGGTCTTCACGGTTCAGCCCGAACGACGCCGCGTGTTCGAGCCGAGCTCCAAGCGTCGAAAGAGAGCGGCCGCACCCTGGCCGCCCGCTACGGGCTGAACCCCAAGACGGTGGCCAAGTGGCGCGCCCGCAGTGGCACGGTCGACGCCCCGATGGGTCCCGCCCGGCCTCGTAGCACCGTCCTGAGCGAGGCTGAGGAAGCGGTCGTCGTCGAGTTCCGGCGCCGTACCCTCCTGCCGCTGGACGATGTCCTGGGCTGCCTGCGGGAGACCATTCCGGCCCTCTCCCGCAGCGCTCTGCACCGCTGCCTCGCCCGCCACGGCATCTCTCGCCTGCCCAAGGACGAGGAGAAGGCTTCCAAGCGCCAGCGCTTCGCCGAAACCGCGATCGGTTACGTCCACATCGACGTCTGCGAGCTGCGCCTGGCGGACGGCAAGCTCTTCATGTTCCTGGCCATCGACCGGGTATCCAAGTTCACCCACGTCGCCTTCCTCGACGCCAACACCAAGATGAACGGTTCCGCCTTTCTCCGCGAGGTCGTGGCCGCCTTCCCCTACGCCATCCACACCGTCCTGACCGACAACGGCATGGCCTTCGCCGACCTGCCGAAGAACAGGAACGGGCCGACGCGCCGCTATCTCGGTGCCCACATCTTCGACCGGGTCTGCCACGAGCACGGCATCGAGCATCGTCTCACCAAGCCATACCATCCCTGGACCAATGGTCAGGCCGAGCGGATGAACCGAACCGTCAAGGACGCCACCATCAAGGCCTTCCACTATCCCAGCCTTCACGCCCTCAAGGCCCACGTCCTGGCCTTCGTCACGGCCTACAACTTCGGCAAGCACCTCAAGGCGCTCCGATGGCGCACACCCTTCCAGGCCATCTGCGCTGCCTGGACCAAAGACCCCGCCATCTTCAAAATCAACCCGCACCACCTCATCCCGGGACCAAACATCTAGCATTACAATTGCGTTCGTCGTCTGACATGAGCGTCTTGCGCGGCGGCTTGATGAGCGCGTCGCCAGAATGACCAGGCGATGACGGTGGCGGGCTGGATCCGCCGCTGCGCAAGGCGGATCGCTATGCAGCGGATTTCCTGGATCGACCACCGGATGGGTTCCGCAGTGCCCGGGGCTGCTTCTGTGTTTTTTGGGGCGCCGGCTGATTGGCGTGGTGGCGGATCACCGCCAGCATGGCGAGGGCCAGTGACCTGCCCCCGTAAAAGCGGTCCGCCGGTAATGTACTCGGCGGACGCGGAGGGGACTTTGGGATGGGCAGGCAGAAAGCGCATACGCCCGAGGAGATCGTGGCGAGGCTGCGCCAGGTCGAGGTGCTGACTGGACAGGGCAAATCGGTGGTGGAGGCGGCGCGGGCGATCGGGGTGAGCGAGCCGACGTACTACCGCTGGCGGGCCGAGTTCGGTGGGCTGAAGTTGGACCAGGTGAAGCGGCTGAAGGAGCTGGAGCGCGAGAACGCGCGGCTGCGCCGGGCGGTCTCGGACCTGACCCTGGATAAGGTGATCCTGAAGGAAGCTGCATCGGGAAAATACTGAGCCCCGCGCGTCGCCGGGCGGCGGTGGAGCACGTGAGGCGGCAGCTCGGTGTGTCCGAGCGCCGGGCGTGTGCGGTGCTGGGGCAGCAGCGATCGACGCAGCGCAAAGACATGCGGGGCCGGGACGACGAGGCGGCGCTGAGGACAGACATCGTCGAGCTGGCCAAGCAGTACGGCCGCTACGGCTACCGGCGGATCACTGCCCTACTGCGAACCCAGGGATGGGTGTGCAACCACAAGCGGGTGGAGCGGATCTGGCGGGCGGAGGGGCTGAAGGTTCCGGCGCGCCAACCCAAGCGCGGGCGGCTGTGGCTGAACGACGGGTCGTGCGTGCGGCTACGGCCGGAGCGGGCGAACCACGTTTGGGCGTACGACTTCGTGGAGGACCGCACCCGGGACGGGCGCAGGTTCCGCATGCTCAATATCGTGGACGAGTACACCCGCGAGTGCCTGGCGATCCGGGTGGGCCGCAAGCTGAGCTCGACGGACGTGGTCGACGTGCTGACGGACCTGTTCATTCTGCGCGGCACCCCTGGCCACATCCGCTCCGACAACGGGCCGGAGTTTGCAGCCACTGCAGTGAAGGACTGGATCCGCGGCGTCAGGGCCAGGTCGGCGTTCATTGAGCCCGGCAGTCCGTGGGAGAACGGCTACGTCGAGAGCTTCAACGGCAAGCTCCGCGATGAGCTGCTCAACGCCGAAGCGTTCAACACCCTGGCCGAGGCCAAGGTCCTGATCGAGCAATGGCGCGTGCACTACAACACCGTCCGCCCGCACTCCGCCCTGGGCTACCGGCCGCCCGCCCCGGAGGTCGTCATGCCCGGCCAGCCAGTCCCGCCCGCCAGCCCTGGTCCGGCCAGTTCAGCCCCGCCCTCTACCGCCATGCTCCACTAAAACCTTGCCCGGATCACCTCATGGGGGCTGGTCACCCTTCGCACCGGCCCTGGTGGCCCCGCGACACGAGGCAAAGGGGAGATAAATTGGGGCAAAGTACGCCGTTTCAGAATTCAGGCCCGATAAACCTGAATTATCGGGCCTGGGTGGCTGCCCAGAGGCGCGCTACGCGCCTGTTTTCGTGGAAACCTGAGGCGAACAGGGCGGACCAGCCCAGCCTCCTAGCCAGGAGGCTGGGCTGGCGCATCGACCTGCAACACGGCCTCTATCGGGCCTTAAGGACCTATTCCGAAGGCTGACCAACCTTTCCAGATTATTCGCCCGCTGCCCGGTAGGTGTCCGCTGTTTGCTGGCCAATGGTCCGCCAGTCCGGGGTCTGGTCTGCCGTGGTCCAGGCGCTCGCCGAGCACGCGGCGGCGAAGGCACGATCCTGCAGGAGATGCGCGATCGCCGTGCGTAGAGCCGCAACGTCCCCGGGCGGAACAAGATGGCCCTGCACGCCTTCCACCAAGGTTTCCGCGAAACTGCCCAGGTTGGATGCGATGACCGGCCTGCCATGGGAGAGCGCGTAGGGCAGGACGCCGCTGGCCTCGATCTCCCGATAAGGGAAGACGGCCACCACCCCGGCTGTGAAGAGCTCGCCGATCTCCTCGTCGCTGACGAAGCGTGGTTCGATGGACACCTGCCCGGCGAGGTCGTGCTCTGCCACCAGCCGATGCAGTGGGCCGAGGTCCATGTAGGGCTTGCCGACGATGCGGATCCGGGCCTGGTCCCGCAACTCACCGGGCAGTCCGGCGAAGGCCTCGATCAGCAGGTCCGCCCCCTTGTAGGGCTTGATCTTGCCGAAGAGGGTCAGGGTCAGGCGACCTCGCATCGGGCCGTTCGCCGCCGGCGGCAATGGCGCGAGCAGGCCGTGCGGCAGCAGCACCAGGCGTTCCGCCGGGATGCCCTGAAGCCGCATCCTGTCCCGCCCCTGCGCCGTATGCACGATCAAGGCCACAGAACCCACCCACAGCTAGCGACCCTCAACATGAGTAGGGTGAGGTGCTTCCTCATGCGTGGGCCGCGACGCTTCGCCGCCGCCAAGCGCCCGCTGAG
Organism: Roseomonas sp. BN140053; assembly: GCF_047690175.1. Lineage (NCBI taxonomy): Bacteria > Pseudomonadati > Pseudomonadota > Alphaproteobacteria > Acetobacterales > Roseomonadaceae > Roseomonas > Roseomonas sp. BN140053. Next base: position 5,382 of record NZ_JBLLEB010000071.1, read on the forward strand.
GCACAAGCCTGTCACCTGATGGATACCGTCGGGAATTGTCTTGCTACCGCTGTCATCTCCGCATTGGTGCCGGACTCTGACACCCTTGCCCGCCCTGACCTCGCTCAGAAAGGCTCTGAGCGCGCGAGAAGCGGTCGTGAACTGCAGTCGTCTAACGGCCCAAGGTCCGAGCGGGGGACGCGCGCCAGGTCCGTTCGACTTCGACCTGCTCAGTCTCTGGCCACAGGAGTTACCGCTGAAGCGACTGCGCTCACTCTCGGAACAGGCGTGTTCGCTGGCCCAGACACATTTTTTTGTTCTAAAAATAGAAACATAGATGTAAATAGAGACAAATGACTCCTGTGGTACCTTCCTCTCGTAGAACTACGGATGGGTCAGCCCGACCGTGTGCCACCTCGCTTGGCGTGCCACATCCCGCACCTTGCCGGTCGACAAGCTCCGCCAGCAGTAATCACCCTCCTCGGGTACGCCCATGCGTGAGTTCCACGCTGCACCTCGCTTGGCATAGCAAGCCACTTACTCACTTCCGCGCTGCTGCGAGTGGATCTGCTTTGGGCCTCAGGCGCGCGGCAGTGGATGTCATTGGTACGATCGCCGTGTCCAGGCAGCACGAAATTTCGGCCGAGGGAACTATCGGCATCGCCAAAAAGGCAGCCGACCCAGGCAATCTGCTGGGCAACAGTCTCTGCCTGAAACTACAGCTTCAGCAGGTCTGCAGTCTTCAGTGCATGCAGCAGGAAACAGCCTTCAGCTTCAAGCTACTTCAACTCCGCCAGCTTGTCAGTGACGGCCGGTTGTACGGTCGTGCGTCGGAACTCCGGGTAGAGCTAGCCGGCGAACCGTGCCGACTGGCAGCACTCCATATCCGCTAGTACGGGATAACGGACCGTGACCCCAAAACAGTGTCGTGAAGCGCGCGGCCTCCTCAGGTGGAGCCGCGTGCGTCTGGAAGGTCGCTCGGGCACCAATGCTGACGCAGTCCGATACTTCGAGACAGGCCAGTTCCAAACACGCGCGGACAATGTCGAGGCAATCCGCGCAACTTTGGAGGAGGCAGGCGTGGAGTTCATGGCAGAACACGGTAGAGGCCCGGGTGTCAGGCTTCGGAGCGACGCATGACCCTGCTGCAGTGTAGCAAGGCGGCAAACATGCTCGACTACAGCCGCCAGCGGTTCTGCACATCGTCTGCGACCAACCATAGCGCGACCTGCTGTTTCGCAGCATGCCAGTGTTGGAGGCACAGGCAGACGGCTGCTTATGCTTGGTTCGCTTTGAGAGCTACCAGCCTTCAGTTCAGATGCAAGAGCGGCAGTGAGTTAAAAATACAAATGCGGCAGGCTCCCGAGCAGCAGGAAGCTTTGCCGCCACCATCTGCAAGATGGACTGCTCACAATGCTCGGAAGCCCAAGAAGGCTATTCCCATTGTGGCGTAAGGCAGGGGCGGGAAAAACCGCTGAAGCACTGTTCAGCCTGGCGCTCGGCGGCGGCCTCGGCTGCGCTGCGCCCGCAGTTCCTGTAGCCCCTCGCGCGAGGCACTGCCGCGCGGCCGATTGGCATCATGTCGAGACATCGTCGGCGGAGCAGCTATGATACAACGCCTCCTCAGCGCTATGACTGCGGTCCTGCTGCCATATGCTGCACTCGCTGCCGATGTCCCGCCCGGCCTGCCGGACAGCACTGCCTGTTTGAGCGCGATCAGTGCAGCAGAGAGAGAAGCGCGTGTGCCGCCTAACCTGATGAGGGCAATTGGCACGGTCGAGAGCGGCCGCTTAGATGCCACGACTAGGCGGGTCGCCCCCTGGCCCTGGACTATCAATGTCGCCGGCACTGGCCGTTTCTTTGAAACCAAGTTTGCTGCTATCACAGCGGTGGAAGAGGCCCGTGCGGCCGGTGTTCAGTCTATTGATGTCGGATGCATGCAAATCAACCTGATGCATCACCCCGCTGCATTTGTTTCCCTGGACCTTGCTTTCGATCCTGCCACCAACACGGCCTATGCAGCGCGTTTTCTCACGCGGCTATTTCAGCAAACCAGCAACTGGTACCGGGCTGCTGCGGCCTATCATTCCTCTACGCCGGAGATCGGCGAGCCTTACGGCCAGCGAGTTGCCGCGCTCTGGCCTGATGCTGCACGGTACCGCCCTGCGCCGACCGCGACGGCGACTGCGACTGCGATCGCATCCACCTCCGTACGCCGTGCGGCGATAGAGGTAGACCCTTTCGATATCTACACTCCTGAGTTCCGTGCTCAGCTTCTACGCAATTCGGTGGACCGTGCTCGTCGTTTGGCAGAGACCCGAGGAACGGCGCTGCGCGCTCGATTGCAGGAGCAGCACTCGCCATCTCGCTTGGCAGACCTGGAGCGCTCAGGTCAGAGTAGTATTCAGCCCCCACGAGGTGGCCCGGGCGGAAGATCAATGCGTAGCGGGCCTGGGCAGGACTGATCCTGTTGGCCCAGGAATGTTGGATAACATCGGAGGTGTTGTCAGCATCACCTCCCGGGGCAGGCGGGCCGTAGCGAAGCGCCGAGTGATGTCGAATCGTGTTGTAGTACACTTGCCACTGCTCGGTCAGGCGCTTGGCCCCGGCCGAGCTGTCGTATGCCTCGCAGCTCAGGAGCTCGTCGCGCAGCTTGCTGCGGAAGCACTTCACGTAACTGCTTTCTCACGGACTGCCCGGCTCGATAAACGCCATGCCGGCGCGCACGCCGGTGATCCAGCCTTTCGAGGCTGTGACGGCCAACTCCGGCCTACCGTCCGAGCGGATGTGCCCGACGATGCCATGTTTGATGAACAGGGAACATGTTGCCCGGCTGCGCAGCGGACTGCGTGGTTTCCCGAGTTGGTACATGGCGAACGCCGTAGCGGTCCTGCCCCCCATGCCGTTGCGGGTCATCGGCCCCCGCGTAAGGAGACCTGGGCCGACTACCTGGAGCGCGAGTTCCGTGGCGAGCAGCAACTAGAGCAGATCCCGAGCGAACCGAATCAGAGGGCTTGCCCGGCTCGGGGGCAATCTGATTCAAGCTGCTGGCTGGGGTTGGAGGCCAGCGGCGATGGCGAAGACCTTGTCGGAGGACCTGCG
>NZ_JBLLEB010000072.1:0-8342 GCF_047690175.1 Roseomonas sp. BN140053
CAGCAACGCCGCCATCGTCGACGCCTGCTGCCAAGCCTGGAATGCCCTGACGCCAGATCGCCTCCGCTCCCTCACTAGCTATCCCTGGATTGGAAAAGTCACTTCATAAGCGCGCCGGTATGACGCGCTGCCGCTCCCCCGACTGCTGACAGAAGCCCAGGCCGCCGAGGCCCTGGGCGTGTCGGTGGACACCATGCGACGGGAGCGGCGGCGCCAACGGATCGGCTACACCGTCATTGGCGGCCGGCCGCGGTACACTGATCGCCACCTGAACGAGTACCTTTCAGCGAACGAGGTAGCGGCTTGCGTGGCGACCGGAAGGATCAGCGAGGACGCATCGGGGAATACTGGCTCAGCCAGCGCCCCAACAGCGCGCAGTGGTGCCGCACTTGGTTCGACGCTGACGCCCGACAGACGCGCCGCGCATCTCTCGGCACTGACGATTTTGAGCAGGCGCAGCTCGCCCTTGCGGAATGGGTGACGCGCAACGTCACCCTGCGGCAGCAGCAGCCCAGGGATGTGCCGGTCGCAACCGTCTTCGCCCGCTACTACGACAAACACGCCCGGCATGTGATCGGTGCCAGCGTCCAACAGGCCAACCTGCGCGTGATGCTGGAAACGCTACCTGCGGGGATCACCGTTGCGGAGCTGAACCTTGAAGCTCAGCAAGCCGCCGTCGCGATCCTGCGCAAGCGCTACGCCCCCGGCACGATCAAGCGGATGTTGAGTGCCGCCAAGGCTGCCGTCACTTGGTCGTGGAAGAACGGCGAGCTTGACCGGCAAATGCCCTTCCTCAGCCTGCCGGAAGGGCAGGGGAGGGAGCGGGTTCTCTCTATTGCGGAGCTGGCGCAGCTGTGGTCGGCCGACATGCCCGACCATGTGCGGGTGTTTCTGGTGCTGCTGATCGGCACCGCCGCGCGGCCGCAGGCCATCCTGCAGCTCACCCGCTTCCAGTGCGACCTCGACCGCGGGACGATCAACCTCAACCCGCCCGGCCGGCTACAGACCAAGAAGCGGCGGCCGATCCTGCCGATGGCGGGCTTCCTGCGCCCCTGGGTTGCGTCCGTGCAGGCCGGGCCACTGGTGGCGTGGCGCGGCAAGCCCGTGCTGAAAATCAACGGCGCGTTCCAGACCGTGCGGGATGCGGCCGGCCTGGATGCCGAGGTGGTGCCCTACGCGATCCGGCACACCATCGCGACCGAGATGCGTGCCAGGGGAGTGCCCGAACTGGAGTTGGCCGGGTTCCTCGGGCACCTGATGCCCAACATCCGCACGACGGGGAGATACACGCATGTAGCGCCTGACCACCTGGCGCGCGCTCGCGCTGCGCTGGAGGACATCGCAAACGACATCGGCCGGGTAGCAGCCCGGCCGATGGTACTCAACAATTTGCGTGCTAGCTGCGTACCAGTGCCTCAGCGGGAGAACGCCAATTCTTCCGCTAAGCCTTTGTCGACTGGAGCAGCGGTAGCAGCTGGGATCAAACATTCTCTGGGCGAGTGGTCATGTGGCCGATGCTGCGGAGTGCTATCGGCCCGGCCGCTTGCGTAAGAACGTGTTTCGCTCCGACGGATCAGTAATCCTTAGCGCTAAGCGAGACCAGAGGTCTTCGGCACTGGTTGTAACTGCGCCCTCGCGCTGCACGAGAATGCGAGCGATGGGGCCAAGATGCGTCATCAGCGCGGCCGTCGCGGCAGCCAGGGCTTCGGGCGGTAGCCGTGAGGTCAGGCTGGAGGGCATAGATCCGGCATGGCTGGCGACTGACGAGTTGCCCAAGGAAGCAGTGCGTAAAGCAGCGCTGGTCTCGCGTAGAACGTCCTGGCGAAAGCGGAGGCGCTCAGACTCCTCGCCGATGTTGCGGGCCAGGCTGTCGCACAGAGCCTCGAGATTGCCGGCCCCGCGTGCAGCACTCGCGACGAGGCGCGGCGCGATCGGGCCGACGTAGGAGGTGAGGCGGTGGGCCAGCCGGTTCAGCGTGTCCTCTGCAAAAACAGGAGCCAAGACCGGCGCGGCAGGTCGCGCGGCGACGATAGTCCCGTCCTCGCCAGCGGAGAGCACCGCGGTGCTGAGGGCCTCAGCCATGGCAGTCGCATTGGGAAAGCGATCCTCACGTCTGCGAGCGAGGCTACGCGCGATCACGGCGGCGAGGCCCGGCGCCGCGGCCAGCACTGTATCCGGCAATATGGGGGGAGGGGCGTCCACGATCTTGCGCGTCACCTCGACCACGCTGCGGCCCTCGTAGGGGCGCCGCCCAGTGAGCAGTTCGTAGAACAACGCTCCGGTGGAGAATAGGTCAGCGCGGCTGTCGACGCGCTCGCCCAGGCACTGCTCGGGGGACATGTAGTTCGGTGTGCCTATCACTTCTCCCACCTGGGTCACTTCCGAGCCCTCGATACGAGAGATGCCGAAGTCCGCGACCTTAGTGACGCCAGTACGGGAGAGGAGGATGTTAGCCGGCTTGATGTCCCGGTGCACCACGCCATTGGCATGGGCGCAGGTGAGTGCCGAGAGGATCGCCTGCACCAGCGCCGCTGCCTCGGCGATGCTAGGACGTAGCCCGTTGCGGAGCGCTTCCTTGAGGCTCGTGCCCTCGACAAACTCCATCACCAGGAAAGGATGACCCTCGTGCAGGGCATAGTCGTACACGGCGACGATATTAGGATGGCTGCAGCGACCAGCAGCCTGCACCTCATGCTCGAAGCGGCGCAGGAACTCGGCACGCTCGGCCGAGTCGAGCAGCTCCGTCGAAACGAGCTTGATCGCGACCACTCGGCCGATGACCGGATCGCGTGCCTTGTAGATGAGGCCCATGGCACCCCGGCCGACCTCGCTCTCGACGAGGTAGCGGCCGATGCGCTGCGGCGCGGTGGCCGGTTCGCTCACGATGACATCAAGGTGTGCTGAGCATCCGCATCGCGTTGTCCAGGCTACGGCGCATTAGGTTGAAGGAGCGGGCGAGAGATGAGATTTCGTCGTTCCCGGGCGGCTGATACTCCGGCACGTTCTCATTGCCTTCGGACACGGACTTCGCGAGCGCTGCGATCCGTCGGACCGGTCGCACGATCAGCATCTGCAGCATGACGTTCAGGGCTATCAGCATCAGCAGGAAGACGCCCGAAAGGCTGAGGAGAAAGGTCGTCAGCGAATTATTTGCGCGGTCGAGCGCGAGCTGCAACGGCACCGAGACGATTTGCGCGCCGATCACGTCGTTCAGCACCCAACCGAAGCCGTTGGACGGGCCATAAAGGTCCACCATCGTCCTGGGCGCATTAGCCGGGGTGGAGTGGCAGGAAAGGCAGCCGGGATCCGTGATGCGGAAGGGCTTGGCAAATGTCAGCACTGGTCCCGTGACGCTGTCGCGCTGGCTTACCAGCTCCGATAGCCCCGTGTCCCGCTTGAAGGTGTTGATGATATCGGTTTCCCAGTCCGTCGCCCGGTCGGCTGGATTGGTGGGGTTCAGCGCGGCTTCCTTGTAAGCGTAATCCGGGTAGTCGCGGCGTAGGCCGCGGAAAACAGTCTGCGCTGCGAAGGACGGAACCGTGTGCGGCATGAACCGCGTCGTCATTTGGTCTGCCAGCAGCGGATTGATCTCGGTCGAGGTGTAGCCACGGACCGCGGTGGCATTGCGCATGATCATCAACGCCTCGTTGAAGGTGGCGCGCCGGGCCTCCTCCACCGCGATGCGATGGAATACGACCGAGGCTACCCCGAGCCCCGTGACGAAGGTGCCGACCATCACGAGGTTGAACTTAGTGCGCAGCTTCAACGAGATCTTCCTTCCTGCACACCACGGGGGTGCCTTTATGACCGCTACTGCACGACCCCGATCAGGGCGCTGATCTGAGCGCCCGTGAGGCGGCCGGTAGCCTCGGCGCTCACGGATGCTTGATAGCGCCTTATGGCATTCCGAGTCTCGGGCCCAAAACTGCCATCCACCCGGCCGCTGTAGTGGCCAAGGACCCCGAGGCTGGCCTGGATGCGGCGGCGCTGCGCCTCGTTCAGCGCAGCTTCCTCAGGGGGCGGTGAGGGAGCCGCAGCAGGAGACAGGTCCACCACGGCGGCGTTGGTCGGCGGAGCGGTCGCAGCCGGAGCCGCGATAAGGGGTGGGTCTGGGACCGCAGGCGTAACTGCAGGACCACCGGCCAGGAAACGCGGGCCATCCGGCGCCACCACGGCCAGTCGTGCAGCTTCTGGCAGGCGGGCGCGAAGCGAGGCGACGAGGCTGCCCAACTCCACATCGGGCCCCGCCAGCCCGGCCCGGAGGGCAGCGGCAAGAGGAGTAACAGGGAGGTTGGCGGCGGAACCCGTGCCCACAACCAGGGCAGCGCCGGAACTGGTGGCGCCCTCCGCGGCTGCGGCGAAGCCGGCGGACGTGAGGCTGCCGCCAGGGCGGGGTGTCAGGTCGAGCACGGTCAGGCTCACGCCGGTGGCACCGCGGGAAGCAGTGTCAGCTGCATTGCGGGCCAGAATGCCCTGAGTAAGTGTGTCGGAGTCGCGCTCCAGGGCGGCGGGAGCGGGAATCAGGAAGGCGCGGCCATTCCACTCGGTCGCCATCCCACAAACGTAGACTACGGCGGGGCTCTCAGGCGCGGTGACACGGATGCGGCCGAAGCTCGCCAGGGCAGCATCGAACTCGCTGCGGTTCGGATCCTGCCGCTCGGTCACGGTAAAGCCGAGCCCGCGTAGTGCTTGCGCGACCGCCCCGGTCGCCCCACGGCAAGCCGGAACCGCCGGCTGGGAAGTATATGCGCTGGTGCCGACCACGAGGGCCACACCCCGAGGACCCTCTGCGGGCTGGCTATGGGCTGCTAGCGGCACCGCGACGACGAGGGCAACTAAACTGCGAGCGGCACAGGGCCAGCAGCCTCCGGCAAAAATGGTCCGCTTCCTCGTAGTGACCCACTGGGAGCAGAGGGCTGTTCGGGCGGGCATGGCTTCCGGCCTGTAATGGGGTCGATCGGAAGTGTGTGCGCCCACAGGAGCCATGCAACTACCCATGTTTCAGGTCGGGGGTGTCAGCGACAGTCACGGCTGGCGGCAGCACACGCGGACCGGCTGGTGTGAGCCGGGCTCCGAGGCACCGAACCTCCGGCGTGGTCCAGTGCCGGACCGGGCGCCACCGCCCGTCCCGGCCCGTCCAGCAGCCCGGAGCAGTCGCACAAGCACCACAGTGACATTGGTGGGTTGGTTCAGGCGAAGGCGATGCCGAACTGGGCGGGGTTCTCGCTCATGATGTCGGGTGCGGTGAGGGCGATGTGCTCGGGGCTATCGGAGAAGTTGATCACCGCCCCCGCCCGGCTGAGTGTGCCGGCGTCGAGCTGGGTGGCGTAGTACTGCACCTCCTCGGCCGAGCCTGCCCGGTGCAGCGTGTTCTGGTACAGCAGCTCCACAAACTGCGCGCTGGGCAGGTCGGTGCCGTAGCGGGCCTGGAACTCGGGGCTGCCGGTGAAGTTCTGCACGATGTTCTGCGGCGTGAACTGCCCCGCATCCAGCTGCTCGCGGTAGAACACCAGGCCGGCCATGTCGGGCTTGCGGCCGAGCAGGGTGTCGTAGAGGCGGGCCACCTCGGCCGCGTTCTCGCTGACGTCCCAGATGCCGGCCTGAACCGTGGCGGCGGTGAGGGCCTTGTTCTCCGGGCTCTCGCTAAAGTTGACCAGGGTCTGCTCGCGGCTCTGCCCAGCGGCGAACTGGTCGCGGTAGTAGCCGAGCTCGCTCTCGGCAGCGCCGCGGTGGAGCACGTTTTGGTAGAGCTGGACGACGTACTGGTCGTTGCTCAGGCCAGCGCCGAAGCGAGACTGGAACTCGGGGCTGGTGTTGAAGCCCAGGGCGATGTCGGCCAAGCCGCGGCCATGCTCGACCTGGTCGATGTAGTAGTTCAGCCCATCCTGGTCGGGGGAGCGGGCGAGCGCCGCGTTGTACAGCCGCACGACCTGGGCGGCCGGATCGGCGGGGTCGAACACTAGCCGGCCATCAACGAACTGCAACACCTCCATCCCTGTGGTGATGTAGCCGCGTCCACCGCCTGTCACATGCGACGGTAGCCCGCCACTGGTTTCGACGCTGCTGCCGCGGAAACCAATCGCCAGCCGAGCAGTGTCGATGCCGCTGCCGTCATTGACGACCTCGTCGGGCGGGAGCCCCGCATCATCGTTGCGGATGGTGCCCACCGCATCGGCACGCGCCAGGGTCGCCCCGGTAGGTGCCGAGAGCATCAGGCGGAAGGTCTCGTTGGGCTCCCACACCGTGTCGCCGAGCAGGTTCACCGCGACGTTTGCGATGGTCTGGCCGGGGGCAAAGGTCAGCAGGCCGCCCGCGGTGGCGAAGTCCGCCCCCGGCGCGGCCGTGCCGGCCAGCGCATCCCAGTGCACCGTCACGGGTGCGCTGCTGGCCTCCGACAGTGTCACCGCGAAGCTCAGCGCCGTGCTGCCGCTGTTGCCCTCCGCCGCACCCGCGTCCGCCACCGACAGGGTCGGCACGGCGTCGTCGTTGCGGATGGTGCCCACCGCATCGGCACGCGCCAGGGTCGCCCCGGTGGGTGCCGAGAGTACCAGGCGGAAGGTCTCCTCGGGCTCCCACGTCGTGTCGCCGAGCAGGTTGACCGCGACGTTGGTGGTGGTCTGGCCGGGCGCGAAGGTCAGCAGCCCGCCCGGTGCGGTGAAGTCCGCCCCCGGCACGGCCGTGCCGGCCAGCGCATCCCAGCGCACCGTGACGGGCGTGCTGCTGGCCTGCGACAGGCTGACCGCGAAGCTCAGCGCCGTGCTGCCGCTGTTGCCTTCCGCCGCACCCGCGTCCGCCACCGACAGTGTCGGCACGGCGTCGTCGTTGCGGATGGTGCCCACCGCCTCCTCGCGCGCCAGGGTGGCGCCGGTGGGCGTGGACAGCACCAGGCGAAAGGTCTCATCCGGTTCGTACACGGTGTCGCCGAGCAGGTTGACCGCGACGTTGGCGGTGGTCTGGCCGGGCGCGAAGGTCAGCAGCCCGCCCGGTGCGGTGAAGTCCGCCCCCGGCACGGCCGTGCCGGCCAGCGCATCCCAGCGCACCGTCACGGGCGTGCTGCTGGCCTGCGACAGGCTGACCGCGAAGCTCAGCGCCGTGCTGCCGCTGTTGCCCTCCGCAGCGCCCGCGTCCGCCACCGACAGGGTCGGCACGGCATCATCATTGCGGATGGTGCCCACCGCCTCGGGGCGCGCCAGGGTGGCGCCGGTGGGCGCGGACAGCACCAGGCGGAAGGTCTCGTCGGGCTCGTAGGTGGTGTCGCCGAGCAGGCTCACCGCGACGTTGGCGGTGGTCTGGCCGGGGGCGAAGGTCAGCAGGCCGCCGGTGGTGGCGAAGTCCGCCCCCGGCGCGGCCGTGCCGGCCAGCGCATCCCAGCGCACCGTCACGGGCGCGCTGCTGGCCTGCGACAGGCTCACCGCGAAGCTCAGCCCCGTGCTGCCGCTATTGCCCTCCGCCGCACCCGCGTCCGCCACCGACAGGGTCGGCACCGCGTCGTCGTTGCGGATGGTGCCCACGGCCTCGGCCCGCGCCAGGGTGGCGCCAGTGGGCGTGGACAGCACCAGGCGAAAGGTCTCGTCGGGCTCCCACGTCGTGTCACCGCGCAGGCTTACCGTCACACCGGCGCTGGTCTGCCCGGGGGCAAAGGTCAGTAAACCGGCCGTGACCTCGAAATCTGCCCCCGCCGTGGCCGTGCCGGCCAGCGCGTCCCAGCGTACCGTCACCGGCGTGCTGCTGGTCTGCGACAGGTTCACGACGAAGGTCAGCGCCGTGGTTCCGTAGTCACCTTCCGTCGCTGCCACATCTGCCACCGACAGCGTACCCGGTGCTGCGGTCATGTCCTGAACTACGAACTGATGCACCGGAGCAATCTGCCCTGGCTCGCCCTCGACGATGGTGGCGCCGTTGTAGATGGCACCCTCGAGGTAGAGGTTTCGATCGCCGCCTGCGCTGTTCTGCAGATCATTGAGAAAGGTCACACTGACCGTGTGGTTGCCCAGGCCCCAATCACCCCGGACGGCCAGCGTCTCGGTCTGGCCGGCCGCATGCGCGGCAGCGACGGTCTGCACGCTACCGACCTGAACGCCGTCTACCTTGATGGTGAACTGCGCGTGGCCCTGGTAGGCGTCCTCGGACAGCCGCAGCAGCAGCGTGTCTGCGCCGCTGCCCACCGTGTTGGTGACGGCCAGCACGGGGGCAGTGTTGACGCCGTCCGGCGAGGAGAGCGGCTGCAGCGCCACGGCCTTGGCCGTGGGGTCGACGGAGTAGGCGCGAATGTAGTCGATCTGGAAGTGTGCTGGCAGCGCGTTCGGATCCACCGGGCCAGGCCACCGGCCGCCCGCGGCGAG
>NZ_JBLLEB010000073.1:0-6476 GCF_047690175.1 Roseomonas sp. BN140053
GCGCTACCGCCACCATCCGCGTCGCTGTCCGTCGGTTCGGCTCCCGGCGTGCCCGCCTGCGCAACTCGGACGCGCTCAGCAGGTCAGTCCGGATCGCCAGCGCTCGTCCCATCGGCCCGTCCGCTCCAGCCACGCCGAAACCGAATCACCGAACCTAGCGAACTGAAACTCACATCCGAGTCAGTTCATCCGCTCGCCGGTATCAGTCATCCAGCCCCGTCAGGCAGCGCCAGCATTGCGGTAAGCACCGCGCCAGCCGGTGATGCCGGCGCCGAAGTCGTGCACCACGCGGAGCGTCACGCCCAGGTGGGCCGCTTCCTCGAAGCTCTGCACTGTCGGCACCTGGTTGCCGTTGAGGTAGGCACACTCGAACACCGGAGCCTGCGCCGGGTCCGCGAAGAGCCACCACGCGTTGCCGCTGAGCCGGGGTTCCACCAGCAGCTCCAGGCGGCCGGCGAAGGGGCTCACGGAAGCGCCGCCGCTGGGGAACGGGATGAGGGAGAGCTGCGAAAGCTGCTTCTCGGCCGCCGTTTCCTGGTCGGGACTGACCAGCAGGTAGCGCGGGGGGATGCCCAGCGGGCCGCCGTCTCCAACGTCCTTGTGCCCCCGGATCGCCTTCCGGCCGGCGCCCAGGCCCGTGTCATCGAAGGTTCCGGCCGCGGTCGCCAGGGTTCCCCGATCCGTGGTGAACAGCGCCGCACCGTCCGAGAGGGTGGGGCCGGCACCGTTGTTCATGGTCAGCAGTCGCACCAGTTCGCGCGCCTCGGCTTCCGCAGCAGCCGTGGCCGCGCCCCGGAGCGCCTGGCCGAAGGCGTCCAGGTCGTCGTTGATGAGCGCTTGCCGAGTGAGCGAGAGATTCTTCGCGTAGGTGTCCAGGGCGTAGCTCTCCCCCGTCTCCGTGAGGCTGCCGTACCGCACGGCAGCCGCCTCGGGCACCTTCTCCAGCGTCGGCATGTTGCTGATCCGCAGGCCGGCGCGAAGGCGGAAGTCGCTGGCACTGGTCACCCGGCAGAGCGCCAGCCGGAGCGGCGACTGCGCCCGCGGGTACAGCTCGGCGAGGGTGCGGTTCGCCGCGCCACCGAGCAGCGCCGGGAAGTCGCTGGTGGTCATGGTCCCGGTCGCCGCCAGAACACCCTCGATCAGCCGGGCCGGCGCCCAGCCACGGGTCGCGGTGCCGCTGGCTTCCAGCACCTCGCGCGCCATCTCGGGCATGGAATAGCCGGCATACCGCCCGCCGCTGCCGGCCGGCGCTCGGTTGAGGATGCGCGCCGTCAGCGCCTCGCTCATCGCCTCCCGGCGCTCGTGTGGCGCGTCGTGGTCGATGCCGACGCGAAAGGCGGTATTGCTGCGCGGAGGCGTCAGCAGCGCCAGGGCGTCGAAGGCGGCGTCGCGTGCGGCGCTGATCGTCGCGCCGGCCTCCAGCTGCGCCAGGACCCAGGAATCCGGCAGGGCGCCCCGCGTGGCGTTGGCGATGGCACGCAGCTCCGGGAGCGACGCGGCGGGCAGGGCCGGGGCCGCAGGGGCGGTGCCGGGGGGAACGGCCGCCGTGGGGGCAGTGTTCATCGTGTTCTCCAGGTGCGCCGGCTGCGCCGGCAGGGTGGTGGAAAGCGTGCGGGCCAGCGCGGCCGGAACGTGGTGGAAGCGGGCGAGCCCTGCGGCGCTGGCCCGTATCTCGACCGGCTCGGCGATATCGGTCGCAAAGCCGTTTGCCAGGGCCGCCGGGGCGTCGAACCAGGTTTCGGCGGCCATCAGCTCTGCCACCTCGGCCTCGCTCTTGCCCGTCCGTGCGGCATAGGTGCGCCGCAGGGCGCCGCTCACCTGACGCAGCAGCTCCCCCGTCCGGTCCATCTCGCGCTCGTCCCCCATGGCGAGGGTCCAGGCGTTGTGGATCATCAGGAAGGCGTTGGACGGCATGACGATCCGCTCGCCCGCCATGGCGACCAAGCTTGCCGCGCTCGCCGCCACGCCCTCAATGGTGACGGTCTTCTGCCCGGGGTGGCGGGCCAGCAGGTTGTGGATCGCGATCCCGGCCAGGGCATCACCGCCGTAGCTGTTCAGGCTGATCGCCAGCGTGGAGCGGCCCGCCTTCTCCAGTGAAGCCGCGACGCCAGCCACGGTGATTTCGCCGCCGATGTCGCCGTGCAGGCGGAGGGGGAAGTCAGGCATTGCCGCTTCCCTGGATGCTCGCGCGTGCTGCGACGATCCGATCCAGCTCCGCGGCGGCATCATGCGCCGATGTGGCTTCTCGGCGGGCCAAATCGTCGTGCAGCCCCAGCAGACACAGCACCAGGTGAAGGATCTCCGCCCGGTGCGCGAAGCGGAGAGCATGGCCGTTTCCGTTCTGGAGCAGGACCAGTGCGCCGCACGGGTCCAGCAGCACGCCGGCTGCATCGGCGTCGCTCGCCTGCGTCGGTACTACCTCGCTGCTGCCCAGGCTGAGGGGCAGAGCGTGGCCATGCTGCCGCACAATGGCCATGGCGCGATTACTCGGCATGGGTCGCGCTCACGGGAGAAGGTGCGCCGGGCGGGACGATGCCGAGATGGGCGAACAGCACGCGATCAGCAGCATCGAAGTGTGGTGTCGCTTCCAGGGCGACGAAGGCACGGGGCTTGCCGAGAGGATTCCCGCTCCCATGCGCCAAATGTTTCACGAAGTCGCCGCGCCAAAAGGACGCCTCATGAGGATGCGCCTGGTGGACGAGGCTTCCGACCAGCCAGAGCGGGTGCTTGAGGTCGCGCTCCAATATCTCGGGCGGGAGGTCCACCCCTCGCAGGAGGGCAGCACGCCGGCGCTCGATCACACCCGCCTGGTGCAGTTCCATGCCGCTCGTGCTGAACGACTCATCCCCCATAGTCCACGCAGTAAGGAGGATGTCGCGAGCTACCTTGAGAGGCAGCGCGAGCCCGGTGTGAGGATCGGTCAGAGCGCCGAACAAGCGCGCATTGTAGATGTCGATGAGCTGGAAGAGGTTTCGACGTCCTGTGCCCGGCCGCCGACCTTGCACCAGCTCGAAAGCGCCGATTTTCAGCCATTGCGCAAGGCGGGCTGCCGGAACGCCGGCCGCCTCCGCCGCGATGCTGGTCTCGAACCGCTCGATTCCTAGAGCCCGGACAAGTTCGGAAGGGTACGGCTTCACAGGGCTTCTCCGCTCTGGAGTTCAGATCAGTCTTATAAGGTAGATAACTACTTTATTCGGGGTGTAGCAAGATCATTGAGAGCGTCGCTACGGGAAGTTTCTGAGCTTTACACCCCCTCCGGATCGATTTGCTGGCCTGCTATTCGTCCGCATTCGGCAGCAGCCGTCAGTAAGAGAGCGCGGACCGGCTCTGAGGGGGCTGCACGCACGAGGCAGGACAGCGCGAGCGAGAGGCTGTTCGCCGCCGCGGCGGAATGTGGAGCCACCGCCACCGCTTGCACCAGATCGGCCGCTGCGAGGGCGCTCTTGCGGAGCGACTGGTAGGCTCGTCGCTCCGCTGCGAGTGCCACCCGGCGCTCGCTTCCATGATGAGCGCCGGGTGGAGTGGTCATGCCGGCAGCCTATCCTCGGGCAGCCATCCGTAGTTTGGCCCTAGCACCGCGAATGGGTCCTCGCCCGTCAGCCCGGCCAGGACCCGCACGACCCGGTCAGTGACCAGGGCCAGCCCTTCCAACTCGGCGTGTGTGCCGCGCTGGAACTCGCTCTCGCCGATGCGGCACGTTCTGTCCGCGACCAGCGCCAGCAGCGCCAGCGCGTCCCCCACGGTGGCGGGCGGCGTAGCCAGGATCAGCGCCTCGTGGTCGAGCCAACGTTGTGACGCGCGCTGGTAGGCTGTGGCATCGTAGCTGGTGGCCTCGGCCGCCCCCTCCATCGCCTGCCACAGCGCGGGGAGCTGAGCCGCCAGGGACACCACCGAGCCGGGCGTGCTGGCAGCCACAGCGCCCGGCGGGAGCCCGAGCCCAGCAGCCACGGCCGGAAGGGCAGCGAGAAGGCTGCGCCGATCCAGCGCCCTCACGTCAGGGCACCGGGCGCGAGCCGTGCCATGTCCGCGAGGAGGCTGTCAGCCAGTCGCCCATCTTGCCGGGTGACGCCATCATCCAGGGCGGCGCAGAGCCGCGCCACCTTCACTGCCACGCCGGCCATGCCAGCGGCAGGGATTGCCGCCATCTGCCCGATCACTGCCGCCCAGGTATCCCCGGCCGCGTCCACGCGCGCGTCGGCGTCCTGCATCTCGGGATGCCCTCTGCGGAGCTGCACGCCCTGCGCGATCAGCCGCTCTTCCACGTCCGATGCGGCGCTCACGGCGGCTTCATGGGCCGCCTCGGTCGCATGGAGCGAGGCGTGCAGCTGGATCAGCGCGGCGTCGGCGTGGGGCGCCGCGGTGGAGCCCGCGGCGGGCGCCGTGGCGGCGGCGATGGCTGCACCAAGGATGGCGCGGCGAGGCACGGCGTTCACGGGCGTAAGCCCCGAGAGGGGCGGTGGCGTCGCAGCGGTCGCCAGTCCGGCGCCAGGGTGACCGGCTGGGCGCTGGCCTCGGCGTCGCTGTCGTCGTCCAGCGGTTCGGGCTCCCGGTCCTCGAACTCGGCGTCGATGGCGTCCGCGAGGTCGAGCAGCTCGGCCGCTAGCTTGAGGATGCGCTCGCGCCGGCGGAGCAGCGCGAGCATGGCGGCAGAGTCTAGCGGGGGACCTCTTCTGGCCAGGATAGGGCCGGGGCGCTGGGCTCTTCTAGGCGCGGGTGTGCTATGGGCGTGGGTAGCCATGGCCTGCTGACTCCTTCAGCGGGTTGCGGTCAGGCCGGGCATCGGGATCCAACCCCCGACGCTCGGCCGCTCGTGTTGCGGCAAGGCCGCCTCACACGTAATGTGTAACCTTGCTCACATCGAGCAGTCAACTCATATTGAGTAGGGTTACTCAGATCGTGGACATTACGCCCGCTCAGTGCCGCGCGGCGCGCGCACTCCTAAACTGGTCGCAAGACCAGCTTGAGGCGGCGGCTAAGGTCGCGCGCAAAACCATCGCGGATTTCGAACGCGAGGTCAGGACACCCTACGCTCGCACCCGTGCTGCCATGCGTGCAGCCCTGGAAACAGCCGGGGTAGAGTTTCTCGAAGCGAACGGCGCGGGTCCGGGAGTGCGGTTCCGACAGGATTCGAACCAGGGGCGGGCATCGTGACAGCTGGTAAGCGACACCACTTTGTTCCGGAGATGCTTCAGAAACGTTTCGCTGACGCGGAGGGCATGCTTCATTTTGCAAGGAAGTCAGGGAATGGCGTCAAGCTTGGCCGTGCAGTACCGGGCAATTTATTTGTTGAGCAGTACCTCTACAGCGTTATCCACGATGATGACACAAAAGATTCAAGCCTTGAAAGTGCATTGAATAAATTAGAAACGGCGACGGAGACTATTGTAGAGAAGATCGTCAGCTCCGCGCGGAAAGATCAAATCCCACATTTATCTGACGAACAGCGCTCCACGTTCAATTTGTTTTTTCATATTCAATGGAAAAGAGTCCCCGACCTATACGCCTCTGACGCAGCAAAAGCCTCCATTGACCAAACGTTCAAAGAAACGTTGGATGCGGCCCGGGCCAAGTTCCCTGACAAAGAGGATGAAATTGCACAACTTATGGAAGACAAAGAGAAAGCCAGACTCTTCAAAAATGCACAAGTTGGCGTTGTAGGTAGCATCAGCGAGAGAGTTCTGGATGTACTAGGTAATCGTGGACTTGCTGTCATGAAGGTAGGCCAGCGAGGGAAGAGCTTCATCCTAGGTAGTCGCCCAGTGGTAAAAATGGGCAACCAGTCGCTCTACCACCCGGACGGCGAGCTTTGGCTTCCGATTGCTCCTGATATCGCAGTTGGAGTTCACAATTTCGAGGTGCGAGAGCAATTACTTTATCTTCGCGATCCTCATATCCGCCGCATCAATTCCGCAATCGTCAGTCAGAGTTCTATGTTTGCTGGGCCACACGCGCCCCTTATAGCATCTCTGGCCAGACCAAGGTGAGGTAGGTCCCTCCTGATAAAATGGCGCCGGCGATTCGGCCGCCCAACCACTCAACTTAGCTTCCTGGTCGAGTATTGCGCAACAATCCCCGAGATTGCTGAACCTTTTAGTGCTGACTGAACCTTGCTTAACCCTTTTCTAAACCTCAGCACTATCGCAGCCAAGCGCTCTTGCCGCCCGTATTGCGCGGGCGACCGGGGAGGACCCGCCGGGGACGGGGGTGCTGCCCCTCCCCTCACCTCATGACGGCGGCAAGCCGTCGCAGCTCGGCCGCCACCTCGTCCTTCTCCTCGTGGAAGCGCTCCGGGTCACGCCTATCGGGGCAGAGCCGCCGTACTCGCGCGGCCAAGTCCTCCAGCGTGCGAGAGGACTGGAGTGCGCCCCTGTGAGTGGACAGGATCAGGCCGCTGTTTTGACCGTCTGCTGGGCGTGTTGATCTTCGAACTGCACGGGGCTGAGATAGCCCAGAGCCGAATGCAGCCGTCGTGAGTT
>NZ_JBLLEB010000074.1:0-5883 GCF_047690175.1 Roseomonas sp. BN140053
AGGACAGGGGCAGCATGGGGTCCATGGCCGGCCGACCAAGGCATTCCTGACCAGGCCGGCCCGTCAGCCCAGCTGGGGAATTTTCAGTCGGCACTTCTGGGGAGTGTCGTCTCGGCGCCTACAGGGATCCCTCCATCCTGAAGACGCCCGTGCTGCGTGCCTGCACCCGCCCCATCGACGTCCTCGATGCCCAGGCGCGTGATCTCCACGCCGAGGCCATGCGGGCCCACAAGGTGGCCGTCGCCGCCTGGAAAGAGGCCGGCAGCGATCCGGCTGCGGAGCCGCGGCTGCCACGGCTGGGCCGCTACCTGGTCGAGGGCACCACGATCGAGGCGCTCTCGGAAGTCCTGCGCGACGACCCCGACGCCAAGCAGCGGGCAGCTGCCGGCAAGGTCCTGGTCCGGCAGGACGAGATGGCCGAGTTCTTCGCCAACCTCGACCGTTACCGGAGCGGTGGCAAAGGTGGTGGTGATCGCGGCGCCTACCTGCGCCTCTACAACGGCGGCCGATACGTGCTGGATCGGGTGGGGCGCGGCACCTTCGCCTGCTCCAACTGGTCGGCCTGCTTCCTGGGCGGCATCCAGCCCGGCCCCATTCAGCGCATCGCCCGTGACACCGAAGAGGATGGGCTACTGCAGCGCTTCCTGCTCTGCGTGCCGGGCCGGCAAACCGAGGGGGAGGACCGAGCCCCTGATGCCGAGGCCTTGGCCCGCTACGAGGCGCTCTTCCCGGCCCTCGCCGCCCTGCATCCGCCGGTGACCGTGTTCGGCCAGGCGCCACGCCCGGTCGTCCTGCACACTGACGCGCACCGGCATCGCGCAGCACTGAACCACCTCGGACGCGCCCTGAGCGCCATGCCCGACACCTCTCCCCGGCTCAAAGCCGCTCTGGGGAAGTGGCCAGGCCTGTTCGCCCGCTTGACCCTGGTGCTCCACCTGATCGAAGCCGCCGACGCCCATGCCCGCGGTCTCGAGGCACCATCCCTCACCGTCGTCACCGAGGCTGTGACCCGCCGGGCAGCGGCGCTGCTGCGCGACGTTCTGCTGCCACACCTGCTACGGGCCGACGCGCTGATGTTCTCGACGGCGCAGACCGGACACGCGCGCTGGATCGCGGGCTTCATCCTTTCCCGCGGCAGCGAGCGGGTGACCCTTCGCGACGTCGTGCAGGCCTACGGTGCCCTGCGTGCCCCGGAAGCGCGACGAGAGCTGCGAGACGTGATGGAGAGCCTGGTCACCGTGGGCTGGCTGCGGTCCGAGGAGCAGGCCAATCCGACGCGGCCGCCGACCGCTTGGGCGGTGAACCCGGCGCTGAAGATGGTTTTCGCCGATCGTGCCATCCGTGAGCGCGAGGCCCGCAAGCAGGCGCAGCAGCAGACCGCAGAGGTGATCCGGCAGCGGCAGCAGGAGCAGCGGTGAAAATGTTGCAAATGTTGCCTCGCGCGCATGAAGCACCAAGGCTTTCCACTCCCTCTCTCCTCTTCCTCTACCTTTCCACTCTCTCCACGCGCGCGAGGCAACATCTGCAACATCCTCAACTGACGATGGCGCGAACGCTGGCCTGAGGGCGTGCCCCACGCTGACAGCGATCTGCGGCACTGCCAGCTCGCAAACAAAGGAACTGCGGCGAAGGTTTGTCGTGTCGCGCTACGGGTCACTGCTCCGGTAATCTATCGAGCGCTGCGCAGGACGCCCGTGATGCCCCAGACCGCCGCCTCGTCGTTCCCGTCCTACAAGCGGCACCGCGCCTGATGGCCCCGCCGCGCTACACGCCAACCGAGGAGCAGCGCCGCACCGTGCGCACCATGGCCGCCTACGGCATCCCGCAGGACGCCATCGCTCGCGTAGTCCGCTGCTCTGAGCCCACCCTGCGCCGCGCCTTTCGCTTCGAGCTCGACACCGCCGTCACCGAAGCCAATGCCCGCGTCGCGCAGTGCCTGTTTCAGCAGGCCACCACGCCGGGGAACATCGCGGCCACCATCTTCTGGCTCAAGGCGCGTGCAGGCTGGCGGGAGAAACAGCTGGTCGAGGTGTCCGGCCCCAACGGCGCCCCGCCCGAGCCGCAGCAGGTCGTGGTGGAGATCCGCCGCTTCGGTGACGACGACGAACTCGTGGAAACCACCCGCACCCCGCCACGGCTGATCGAGGGCAAGCGCGCATGAGCACCCTGACCGCCTCGCCCTTGTTTCCCCCCTACAACCTCGCACCCGTGGCCGAGCTGGTGCCCTACGCGCGCAATGCCCGGACCCACTCGCCGGCCCAGGTCGCCCAGATCGCCGCCTCGATCCGCGAGTTCGGCTTCACCAACCCCATCCTGGTGGACGGCCAGCGCGGCGTCATCGCCGGCCACGGTCGGCTTCTGGCCGCCCGTCAGCTGGGCATGACCGAGGTGCCCACCCTGGAGCTGGCCCACCTTACCGCAGCCCAGCGCCAGGCCTACGTGCTGGCCGACAACCGGCTGGCACTCTCGGCCGGGTGGGACGAGGAGCTGCTCCGGGTCGAGCTGGGCGAGCTCTCGGCCGAGGGCTTCGACCTGAGCCTCACCGGCTTCGAGCCGCTGGAGATCGCGGGCTTCCTGGCCGAGCCAACCGCCGGGCTGACCGACCCGGACGAGGTCCCTACCCCGCCGGAGCAGCCCGTATCAGCCGTGGGGGATACGTGGCTGCTGGGCCGCCACCGGCTCACCTGCGGCGACAGCACCGATGCGGACACCGTGGCCAGGGCGCTGAAAGGGGTGCGCCCGCACCTGATGGTCACGGACCCGCCCTACGGGGTGGAGTACGACCCGGCCTGGCGCAATGCCGCCCTGGAGGGCAGCAAGACCGCCCGCACGGGCAAGGTGCTCAACGACCACCGGGCAGACTGGCGCGAGGCGTGGGCGCTGTTCCCGGGGGAGGTGGCCTACGTCTGGCACGGTGCCCTGCACGTCGGCACGGTGGCCGACAGCCTGACCGCCACCGGCTTCGGCATACGCGCCCAGATCATCTGGGCCAAGGAGCGCCTCGTTCTGGGCCGTGGGCACTACCACTGGCAGCACGAGCCCTGCTGGTACGCCGTGCGCAACAGCGGCAAGGGGCACTGGGCCGGTGATCGCAAGCAGACCACGCTGTGGTCCATCTCATCCCGCGGCCAGGACACCGACACCGCCCACGGCACGCAGAAGCCGGTGGAGTGCATGCGCCGGCCGATGGAAAACAACAGCAGCCCCGGGCAGGCGGTGTACGAGCCGTTCTCCGGGTCAGGCACCACCCTGATCGCGGCGGAGATGAGCGGGCGCGCTTGCCACGCCGTGGAGCTGTCGCCGGCCTACGTGGACGTGGCGGTGCTGCGCTGGCAGGCCTTCACGGGCCAGGAGGCGGTGCTGGAGGACAGCGGCGCCTCGTTCGCCAATGTGGCGGCCCAGCGCACCACCGCTGGCGGGGAGGCCTGAGATGGTGCAGGGAGCGCCCTTTCAGCCCACCGAGGAGCAGCGCAAGACGGTGCGCGCCATGTCCGGCTACGGCGTGCCGCAGGACGACATCGCCACCCTGCTCGAGATCGACCCCAAGACCCTGCGCCGGCACTTCCGGCGCGAGCTGGACCGCGGCTCGATCGAGGCCACGGCCAAGGTGGGGCAGAGCCTGTTCCGCATGGCCACCGAGGGCGGGTCGGTGGCGGCGGCGATCTTCTGGATGAAGGCACGGGCGGGTTGGCGGGAGAAGCAGGTGGTGGAAGTCACGGCGCGGCAGAGCATCGAGGAGATGACGGATGCCGAGTTGCTGGCCATCATCCAGCACACCCGTGACGCCATCGCCGAGCAGGAGGAAGCCGCGGCCGAGGAGCAGGCCGAGGCTGCGCGCGAGCGGGGTGCGATCGAGCACGATCCGGAAGCCCAAGTGTCTCCGGGGGGCCGTTGAGGGGTGGTCATTCTCTGTGTCCCTGCTCGGAAGCTGGTTGCTTCGGCGCTTTGGACCGACGCGTCGCCTGGGCACGTTCCAGAGATGCAGCCGCGCGACGTTCCTTGCGCAAGATCTCGATTTCTGGCTGCCACCACCCGCGAGCCAGGTCGGACGGGTTGGGCGGGGTTCGGGAAGGCCAAGTCTTGACCAGTTCGGCATGGCTGGGCCGGCGCCAAGCCGCCCAGATCAGCCCCGCAGAATCAGCTGAAACACCGGGATAGAAGCGGGCGGTGTCGGCAGGTTCCGCGAGCTCGCCGGTGATGGCCACGAACACCACGCATCCAGCATGGGTCATCAGCACTCGGTCGAGTGGCGGTAGCGCATCTTCAGGGACGGGATAACGGTGTCGCCGACGTTCAGTCGCCTCCATCCGTTTGTCCGCCTGCTCCGGAGAGGCCTTATGGCTTTCCGCCCGCTTTCGCCGCTCCTCCGGTTCAGCCCGCCGAGCAGCGTCTTCGATAGCCGGCCAGTGCCGGTTCAGCTCCTCGAAGGACCGGAATGGCACGCGCCAGGCTTTGATGGCCGGGTCCCAGCGCGCCCAGGGTATCTCCTTCAATTCGGCGATGGCGGTCCGGGAATAGGGCGTCCTGACCACGAAGCCGTCATCCAGCTCCAGGTAAGGGCTGGAGATCGGTTCAAAGGCAAAGGCGTCACGGCCACGCTGGTCGGCATAGGCCAGCACGCCCGACCATTCTCGGCCCATCCAGGTCGTGAGGCGCCGCTCCGCACGTGTGCCCGGTACGAACCAGGCACCCAGGTCGTCCCGCCACCGCGCGCGCGGGAACGCCTCACGAAAGCGCTCCACCGTCATGCGGTCGTATGGGAAGGCTGCGACGGCTCCGGGCGAGCCATCGCCAGGCTCTTGCTGCGTTGCGCTGAACTCCACCGCTTCGTCGGTCACCCGCTCCCCCCTGGCAGCGTACCCTCCTGCCCCTCGACTTCCGCGTGCACTGTACCGCGGTCGAGATATTTGAACGCCAGCACCAGGTGCCGCGCTGCCGTGGCCCATGAGTAGGCTGAGGCGGCGCGCCAGCGAGGATGAGATTGAGCACCATCCCATCACCTCCAGGTCCGGTGTTCTCCCGCCCACACGGCTGCGTGAAAAGGCCGCTGCCGAACCCCATATTCAGATCTTCGCAGCTGAGGCTGGTGGACAACGGCAATGGCGAGTGGCTGGGCCCCGGACGGGGCGGTGCAGGACCAGATCGAGGACACTGTCACGGACGGGGTCCTGCGCGCGCGAGCCCATATCCCGATCGGCGCGGGAGCAACGCATTGCCTGGAGTGTGACGAGGAAATCCCCGAAGCGCGTCGCCGGGCACTACCCGGGGTACGGACGTGCGTCCTGTGCCAGTCGGCTCTGGACCGGCGGCCAGTGAACATCGGCTTCAACCGCCGGGGCAGTAAGGACAGCCAGCTCAAGTAGCGCCCCGCTTCGGCCAAGCTCCGTCAGCCTTTGAGGGAACGTCTGCGCGTGAATGGTTCTCGACCAGAAGGCGAAGGGGTGGAACCCGCCCCGAGCTGCGCAAGGCGACGAAGGCAGGCTGGGCAGGTCACTGCCTCGGCGGGAGGCTCAGCCCAGTGTGACCCCGCCCCAGGCTCGTCAGCACAGAGCGACATGCGGCAGAACGGCGTTACAGCGTGGTAGACGGGCAGCCTGTTGTGCTGGACACGGCCTGCCTTGCGGAGCGCAACGAAGACGCGCGTCCCGCGAATGATCGCGTTGGGAGGCATTCAGACGCTCGCCGCTGGTTGGACCAGGTGCATAGCGCTGTCCGAAGCAGGCCGCTATCGGCCAGCAGCCCATGTTCACCACCGACCAACGACCGTTGATCGGTCGTGAACACCCCTGCGAGGCGGAGCAGGAGATAGCCCGCGGGGGTTACGCCGGCTATACTTTGATCGATCTTTAGGCCGCACGAGGACTTCTCTCGGAGCTGGACATT
>NZ_JBLLEB010000075.1:1660-4407 GCF_047690175.1 Roseomonas sp. BN140053
TGAGAGACTGAAGGGCGTTCGGTGGATGCCTTGGCGCCAGAAGGCGATGAAGGACGTGGCACGCTGCGAAAAGCCGCGGGGAGATGCGAGCGATCGTTGATCCGCGGATGTCCGAATGGGGAAACCCCTCCGATTACGGAGATCCCGGCCTGAACACATAGGGTCGGGAGGCGAACCCGGGGAACTGAAACATCTCAGTACCTGGAGGAAAAGACATCAACAGAGATTCCGCGAGTAGTGGCGAGCGAAAGCGGAGCAGGCCAGTGGTTATGCGGAAAGAAGCCGAACGGCATTGAAAGGCCGGCCAGAGCGGGTGTCAGCCCCGTAGGCGTAGTGTTTCGCATGATCCTTGAGTAGGGCGGGGCACGTGAAACCCTGTCTGAACGTGGGGGGACCACCCTCCAAGCCTAAATACTCTCTGGCGACCGATAGTGCACAAGTACCGTGAGGGAAAGGTGAAAAGCACCCCGACAAGGGGAGTGAAAGAGACCTGAAACCGAACGCCTACAAGCAGTCGGAGCCCCCGTTGTGGGGTGACGGCGTACCTTTTGTATAATGGGTCCGCGAGTTTCTGTTGGCAGCGAGCTTAAGCCGTGAGGTGTAGGCGCAGCGAAAGCGAGTCTGATAAGGGCGCTTGAGTTGCCGGCAGAAGACCCGAAACCGAGTGATCTAGCCATGGCCAGGCTGAAGGTGGGGTAACACCCACTGGAGGGCCGAACCCACGCCTGTTGAAAAAGTCGGGGATGAGCTGTGGCTAGGGGTGAAAGGCCAATCAAACTCGGAAATAGCTGGTTCTCCGCGAAATCTATTGAGGTAGATCGTCGTTTGGTCACCCTCGGGGGTAGAGCACCGGAAGGGCTAGGGGGGCCCAAAGCCCTACCAAACCCTACCGAACTCCGAATACCGAGGAGTGCAGGGCGGCAGACAGTCCGTGGGTGCTAAGGTCCATGGGCAAGAGGGAAACAACCCAGACCACCAGCTAAGGCCCCCAAATCGTGGCTAAGTGGGAAAGCATGTGAGACGGCCAAAACAACCAGGAGGTTGGCTTAGAAGCAGCCATCCTTTAAAGAAAGCGTAATAGCTCACTGGTCTAATAGCTGTTTTGCGGCGAAAATGTAACGGGGCTCAAGCCACGTGCCGAAGCTGTGGATGGACAAAACCCTGGCGGGTTTGTCCGTGGTAGCGGAGCGTTCCGT
The DNA here is from genome assembly GCF_047690175.1 of Roseomonas sp. BN140053. Classification (NCBI taxonomy): domain Bacteria; kingdom Pseudomonadati; phylum Pseudomonadota; class Alphaproteobacteria; order Acetobacterales; family Roseomonadaceae; genus Roseomonas; species Roseomonas sp. BN140053. The sequence goes on from NZ_JBLLEB010000075.1 coordinate 2,857, forward strand.
AAGCCGTTGAAGGTGTACCCGTGAGGGGCGCTGGAGGTATCGGAAGTGAGAATGCGGACATGAGTAGCGACAAAGAGGGTGAGAACCCCTCTCGCCGAAAGTCCAAGGGTTCCTGCGCAAGGCCAATCCGCGCAGGGTGAGCCGGCCCCTAAGGCGAGGGCGACAGCCGTAGCCGATGGAAACCAGGTGAATAGTCCTGGGCCCCCCAGATGTGACGACCATGAAGCGCGGTTCTCCCTTATTGGATTGGGAGGGCAGGTGGATTGGTCCAGGAAATAGCACTGGGATATGGACCGTACCCGAAACCGACACAGGTGGACTGGTTGAGTATACCGAGGCGCTTGAGAGAACCATGCTGAAGGAACTAGGCAAATTGCTCGCGTAACTTCGGGATAAGCGAGACCCTTCTGTGCGCAAGCGTAGGAGGGTGGCACAGACCAGGGGGTGGCGACTGTTTAGTAAAAACACAGGACTCTGCGAACTCGAGAGAGGACGTATAGGGTCTGACGCCTGCCCGGTGCCGGAAGGTTAAGGGGAGATGTGAGAGCATCGAACCGAAGCCCCGGTAAACGGCGGCCGTAACTATAACGGTCCTAAGGTAGCGAAATTCCTTGTCGGGTAAGTTCCGACCTGCACGAATGGCGTAACGACCTCCCCACTGTCTCCAGCATGGGCTCAGCGAAATTGAATTCCCCGTGAAGATGCGGGGTACCCGTGGTTAGACGGAAAGACCCTATGAACCTTTACTGCAACTTCGCAGTGGTGCCAGGAAGGGGCTGTGTAGGATAGGTGGGAGCCGATGAAGCCGGGGCGCTAGCTCAGGTGGAGGCAACCTTGAAATACCACCCTGCGCCTTTCTGGCATCTCACTGAGCCCCGTTAGCCGGGGCCAGGACCCTGCGTGGTGGGCAGTTTGACTGGGGCGGTCGCCTCCCAAATGGTAACGGAGGCGCGCGATGGTGGGCTCAGGCCGGTCGGACATCGGCTGTTGAGTGCAAAGGCACAAGCCCGCCTGACTGCGAGCGCGACAGCGCGAGCAGAGACGAAAGTCGGCCTTAGTGATCCGGTGGTCCCGCGTGGAAGGGCCATCGCTCAACGGATAAAAGGTACTCTAGGGATAACAGGCTGATCTCCCCCAAGAGTCCACATCGACGGGGAGGTTTGGCACCTCGATGTCGGCTCATCGCATCCCGGGGCTGGAGCAGGTCCCAAGGGTTCGGCTGTTCGCCGATTAAAGCGGTACGTGAGCTGGGTTTAGAACGTCGTGAGACAGTTCGGTCCCTATCTGCCATGGGTGTTGGAGACTTGCGAGGATCTGTCCCTAGTACGAGAGGACCGGGATGGACGCACCTCTGGTGCACCGGTTGTCGCGCCCGCGGCATCGCCGGGTAGCCAAGTGCGGAACGGATAACCGCTGAAGGCATCTAAGCGGGAAACCAGCCTCAAAACCAGGTCTCCCCAAGGGCCGTGGAAGACCACCACGTCGATAGGCCGCAAGTATACGCCAGGTAACTGGCTCAGCTGAGCGGTCCTAATCGCCCGATCGATCTCA
>NZ_JBLLEB010000076.1:0-4331 GCF_047690175.1 Roseomonas sp. BN140053
AGGACAGGGGCAGCATGGGGTCCATGGCCGGCCGACCAAGGCATTCCTGACCAGGCCGGCCCGTCAGCCCAGCTGGGGAATTTTCAGTCGGCACTTCTGGGGAGTGTCGTCTCGGCGCCTACACCCACGGCCTGCAGTTCCGTGCCGCCTTCCTGAAAGCCACCCAGCCCACCACCGTCGAGGGCATCGAGCGCTACCTCGGCTCCGGCATGATCCGCGGCATTGGCCCGGTCTATGCCCGCAAGCTGGTCCGCGCCTTCGGCGAGGGAGTGTTCGAGCTGATTGAGGCCGAGCCCACCCGCCTGCGCGAGGTCACCGGCATCGGCCCCAAGCGCGCCGCCCGCATCGTCGCCGGCTGGGCCGAGCAGAAGGTGATCCGCGAGATCATGCTGTTCCTGCACAGCCACGGCGTGGGCACCTCGCGCGCAGTGCGCATCTACAAGACCTACGGCGCGGACGCCGTGCAGGTCATCAGCGACAACCCCTACCGCCTCGCCCGCGACATCCGCGGCATCGGCTTCCGCACCGCCGACGTGGTGGCGGGCAAGCTGGGTATCGAGCCCACGGCCACAATCCGGCTGCGGGCGGGCATCTCCTTCGCCCTGGCCGAGGCCACGGGGCAGGGACACTGCGGCCTACCGGTGGAGGAGGTCACCGCCCAGACCGCGGCGCTGCTCGGGGTGCCGCTCGAGCTGATCGGCACGGCCATGGCGCTGGAACTCGCCGAGGGCGAGGTGGTGGCCGACACGCTGGACGGGCGGCCCTGCATCTTCCTGGCCGGCCTCTGGCGGGCCGAGCAGGCCATCGCCGAGCGGCTGCGCACCCTGGCCGCCGGCGCGCCGCCCTGGCCGGCCATCGATGCGGAGAAGGCCGTCCCCTGGGTGGAGGGCCGCACCGGCCTGGCCCTCGCTCCCAGTCAGCGCGAGGCGCTGCGCCTGGCCCTGGCCAGCAAGGCCCTGGTGATCACCGGCGGGCCGGGGGTGGGCAAGACCACCCTGGTCAACTCGGTGCTGCAGGTGCTGCGCGCCAAGGGCGTCGAGGTGGCGCTTTGCGCGCCCACTGGGCGGGCCGCCAAGCGCCTGAGTGACAGCACCGGGCTGGAGGCACGAACCATCCACCGGCTGCTGGAGACGGATCCCAAGACCGGCGGCTTCAAGCGCGACGACACCGCCCCGCTGGCCTGCGAGCTGCTGGTGGTGGACGAGACCTCGATGGTGGACGTGCCGCTCATGCGGGCGCTGCTGTGGGCCCTGCCGGACAGCGCCGCGCTGCTGCTGGTGGGCGACGTGGACCAGCTGCCCTCGGTCGGGCCGGGGCAGGTGCTGGCCGACATCATCGGCTCAGCGGCCGTGCCGGTGGTGCGGCTGACCGAGGTGTTCCGCCAGGCCGCCCAGAGCCAGGTCATCCTCAACGCCCACCGCATCAACCGCGGCCAGATGCCCGAGCTGCGGGCCGGGGAAGGGTCGGACTTCTTCTTCGTCGAGGCGGACGAGCCGGAGGAGGGCCTGCGCAAGCTGCTGGCCGTGGTGGGGCAGCGCATCCCGGCGCGCTTCGGGCTGGACCCGGTGCGCGACGTGCAGGTGCTCTGCCCGATGAACCGCGGCGGGCTAGGGGCGCGCTCGCTCAACATCGCGCTGCAGGCCGCCCTCAACCCGCCGGGCGAGCTCCGGGTGGAGCGCTTCGGCTGGACCTATGGCCTGGGCGACAAGGTCATGCAGGTGGCCAACAACTACGACCGCGACGTCTACAACGGCGACCTCGGGGTGGTGTCGGGCCTCGACCCCGAGGAAGGCGAGCTCACGGTCAGCTTCGAGGGGCGGCAGGTCGCCTACGGCTTCGGGGAGCTGGACGAGTTGGTGCTGGCCTATGCCACCACCATCCACAAGAGCCAGGGCTCGGAGTACCCGGCCGTGGTGATCCCGCTCAGCACCCAGCACTACCCCATGCTGGCCAGGAACCTGCTCTACACCGGCGTCACCCGGGGCAAGCGGCTGGTGGTGCTGGTGGGCCAGCGCCGGGCATTGAGCATCGCCGTGCGCAACGGCAGCGCCCGCCGGCGCTGGTCCAAGCTCGGCGAGTGGCTCGGCCACGCCGCTCCGGCAGTTGGTTGAAGCCTCATGGGTGGGTGTGGACGAAGCTGAGCCATAGCCGGATGGCGACGGGCTGAACGAAGCCAAGAAGCTGCGGGCGCCGTGGTCGTATCGGGTGGCGGATACGGCGACCGTCCTTCAGGAGGTTGAACCAAGATGACCTGGCGGATGAAGCTCAAGTCTCTGGTGGCCACCCTCACGCTGGCCTGTCTCGGATCGGTTCTGAATATCTCCAGGGAGGCCGCGTCTCAGTCCTACCCGGCCACGACCGCCCTGGAGTTCCTGGTGCAGAGCAACTGCATCGATGACCGCGGTCGTCCTGAGCCGGGTGTACTCCCGTTCCAGCCGGAATGCGTCACTCGCCGCGGCCTCCGCGCGTCCGAGGGCATGGCGTATCGCAAGCACGACTGGCCTGCCCCGGAACACCGGGCCGGGGCGCCGCTGGGCTACCAGGCATCCGACGCCTACGCGACCACGCTGGCGGGCTATCCCGCCGCGGTGCAGACCTTCGACATGGGCGGCGGCAACACCTCCTTCGGAGGACGGGGGACCAGGGCATCGATGGCGGGGATGGCCTGGTGCTGATCGGCAACCGCGTCGTCGGCGTCCTGACGGAGGACGCCGGTGGCGGCGTGCAGTGGCTCCTGTCGCCAGCTTGCACCCGGTCCGGTCCCGTGGCACCGGGCTGGCTCTTCTTTCAAGACGGCGACGGCGAGCAGATCGCCCCCAACGCCATCGCCCGGAACCCGCGGGACTGCCCTACCGGCTTCACCCGCAGCCTCACGCGCTGGCGCTCGCGCCTGCTGACCTTTCCGTTTCTGATCCGCGGCAACCCGGCGGGCACGTTCCGCGCCGAGATGATCGTCTCCGAACACTACACGCACCCGCAGGTGGAGCAGAGCAATGCCCTGGAGCGCTTCTGGTTCGCCCGCGGTCTGGGAAAGGTCCGTTGGGAAGCCTGGGTAAACCTGGACTTCCCCAGCCAAGACGTAGCCAGATGGCAGGCTCAGGGCAAATGGTTCGCCAGCACGCAGCGGTGCCCCCCCGGTGGAGGGCGGCGTCGGTCCGAACGAGCCCGGGCGCGGCAACTGGGTGCTGGTGGACTGCCGCACCTGGACGAACTTCGATCCTGCACCATCGGACAGATTGATCCCGATCACCCCGTGGCCCGCACGCCAATAATCCGTGAGGTTCCTACCGCTGGCGCCTGCTGCCAGATCGTCCAAGTGCAAGCGTGCCCGCTGACACCTCGATCACGCGCCGGCGGTATCGGTGACCCATCGTGGCCTCCTCGCCGACCTGCGCCGGGAGGACGCCGATGCCAGGATCGGAGCAGGGCTTGTTTCTCGGAAACGTGTCACTCACCAAGCTCGTCAGGCGGCCACTGGCGCTTTCTCCAGATCCTGTTCAGCGGTGTCCGCCCGACCCGTCTTGTCCCGCACCACCGGGTCGATACCGCAGTGCTTCAGGCAACCCGCCCGGATCGCCAGCGCTGCCGATGCGGCCGCCCAGTGCGGCACCACCAGGGAGTCGTGCACCGGTAGCGCCAGCACGCCCTGGGCCCGTAGCTCCAGCATGGCGGCGGTCATCGCCGCGGCCTCCCGCGCCACCAGAAAGGGCGACACCAGCTTGCGGCCTGGCACGCTGTGCCCGGCCGCTACGGTTTCCGGCACGAACCGCGCCGGCTCCGTCAGGCAGGGGTGCACGGCCAGCACCAGCGGCCGCAGCCGCGCCGGGCTCCAGCCCCGCACCTCCAACACCTCCGTCTTGGCCAGTTTCGACCAGCGCTCCTTCGGTCGTCCCTCGCCCAGACACTCCAGCACGTAGCGTTTCACCACCGCACGTGGCACTCCGTCGATCGCGTACGGATCCAGCAGGAAAGGCAGTCCGGCCAGTTGCCGCAGGACGCTCAGGTGCGACGCCCCGACGTCCAGCTCCGCCACCGCTTCGCCGCCGATGCGCAGCTCCGCCCGGTCCTCCGGCGGCAGCCCCTGGTAGCAGCCGTCCCGGCCCAGGGCGTACCACCGCCCGTCCAGCGCCCAGTTGCCGCGAAACACTCGCCGCCATTGCGGCAGCAGGGCACAGCCTGTCACCCCGACCGATTGGGCGAACTGGTTCTGCGCCTCCACCGCCAGTCTCAGCTGAATCGCGGTCCAGACCTCCGTGCGCGCCAGACAGGTCGCCTCCGAATCCCCCCGCCGGGGGCCACGGCGTCCAGATACGCGCCCGACACGCTGTTCC
>NZ_JBLLEB010000077.1:0-3792 GCF_047690175.1 Roseomonas sp. BN140053
ACGGCGCCAGCCAGCGCCCCAGTTCCATCTGCCAACCAATGCCCGACACCATGATCGCCTCCGATCACACCAGATCAGAGCGTCCCGCGATCTCCCAGGTTCCGGCAGACTGCCAAAGTAGTGTTAGGCGGCGTGGACAAAGCTGATCCATAGTCTGATCGCGGCGAGTTGGACGAAGCCGAGGAAGCTGGTGGCGGTGTGGTCGTAGCGGGTGGCGACGCGGCGGTGGTTCTTCAGGCGGTTGATGCAGCGCTCGATGCGGTTGTGTAGGGCATAGAGCGGCCGCTGGACGCTGTGCTGGATGCGTCTGTTGCGCCTGGTAGGGATTTCCGGCCGGCCGCCGCGGGCACGGGCATCCTGGCGGATGGCATCGCTGTCGTAGCCCCGATCGGCGAGCAGGATGCCGGGATCGCTGTCACGCTCCTCCATCAGCCTTGCGTAGGCGGTGCTGTCGTGCGCCTCGCCGGGTGTCAGCGTCAGGCCGACCGGCAGGCCATGGGCGTTGGTGCGGAGGTGGATCTTGGTCGAGAAGCCACCGCGCGAGCGCCCAAGACCCTGGCGGCGAGCCCCCCTTTTGCGCCCGCCGCACAGTGATGGGCCCGCACGATGGTGCTGTCGATCATCTGCAGGGCATCGGCATCACCACCGCCGTCAGCCAGGGCCTGCAACAAGACGTCCCAGAGGCCGGAGGTGGTCCAGCGCCGGTATTGCTGGTCTGGTCCGTCATAGGCGAGCGGTATCAAGCTTTCAGAGCGTCGCTCATGCCTAGCGCCTCAGTAGCCGTACCCCGGCGCCGCCGCCGATCTCAGGGATGAACTCGATGCCCGCCGCTTCAAGTGCATTACGGATCGCACGGGTGGTTCTTGGGCGCAGTTCTTGCCGTGCCAATTCAAAACCCCGCACTGTGTAGTCGGCAATTCCGGACTGCACCCCTAGTTGAAGTCGTGTCCATCTGAGGAGCTCGCGCGCCGCGCGGCACTGCCCTGGGGTCAGGGTGTTCAGTCGCAGCAATCTCACCTGAGTCCTGCCGTCAGTCTCGGCAACAAACTCCATACCGGCTGCTTCCAGGGCCGCGCGCATCGCGTCCACCGTGCGCTGACGTGTCCGAACCCTTCCTTGCTCGAAATGACGAACTGTTAGACAGCAAGTACCGGACGAGACGCCGAGCCGTTGAAGGCTCCACCCAAGGAGTTGTCGCGCCTCCATGCATTGTGCCGGGGTCACGCAACGTGGTCCCGCAGCTGTGTGCCAAGCCTGCTACCGTTTTCGGGATTGAACTCGACGCCGGCGGCCTCCAAAGCCTCCCAGATACCTTGCCGCTTGCACGACTGCGGCACGCCCTTGCCCTTCCCAAGGTGCGGAACAGCCGCGAGAGCTACCACTGCCAGTTCTGCCAGTTCTGCCAGTTCTGCCAGCTCATGCAGCCCGAGTTGCAGCCCAGCCCGAGCCATGTGGCATTGAGCGGGGGTCAAGTCCCTCCGTCCCGTAGGCGGACCCCCGCTCCAGCGCCGTTCTCGGGGATGAACTCCACGCCTGCGGCCTCTAGAGCTGCGCGGATCGCAGCACGGTTGTCGGAACAAGTGGTGCGGGCTTCTCGCTCGAAATAAACCAGCGTCATGCGGTTCAGCTTAGCCGCAGCAGCAAGCTCCGCTTGGCTCCACCCCAGCATCGCGCGGGCACCTCGGCACTGGGCCGCCGAGAATGAGCTTTCTTGCAAGCGTCGGCCTTTCTCACTGCAGGGAGCTGACAGGCCAAGCACAATGCCTTAAAATTGATATAAAGCCAAGTTTAAAGTACCTAAGTGAGGAGCTGCCACCTTCTGCTGGCCCGCTTAACCGCAGCCCGCTCATAGGGGTCAGCCGGCTATGGCTCGCCACGCCCTTGGCGCCTCCGCCCTTCACCGGTCGTAGGTCGGAGTTGCTTGAAGGTGGACTGCGCATGCTCGCCATCCTGCGCTGGCCGGCTCGCGTGCCGGCGGGCACGACGACGGAACGGCCGAGCATGAGTTTGAACTAGCTGCCTACTCCGATCGCCCGCATCGTCTCCACCACCAATTTACTCTGTCCAGTTAGCACCGCGTGTCCGATCCGACGCCGCGCCATTGCCGCCTCCTACGCCGGCCCGATCGAATCAGATCGCCCCGCCTCGCGACAACACCTCCCGCGCACAGGTCTCATGAGTCCGAAACCACCAAAACTGCACAATTAAATCATTTTTTGGATGCTTCTCGCGCGGTATAGAAGGGTCATCTCCAACTGCTCTAGAGCCAACATGAACGACCAAACTACCTCGACCCCGCATGAAGCCGAACTGATTGCCCAAGCCGGCCGGCTCGGGGGCCTCACTTACCACTATCGCGGTGCCACCGTTGAGGCGACCGCCGCACCTGGCGCGAAGATGCTAAACTGGTGTCTGAAGTCTCCGGGGCACCCTTCTGATGGACAGCTCTTTGCCTCACGGGAGGAGTGCATGCAGTTGGTAGATTACTGGTTGAACTAGCATTACAGTTGCAGTTTGAGGTGATCTCTGAATCCATGGCGGACCATGGTTTGGAGATCATGGATGGCGGGCGCTTCGATCGAAACGACGCTGGAACTCTGGGCGTCCTCGCTGCGTGAGGTCAAAGCACGCATCCGGCCACTGTTCGCCCAGGAGAGGGTAGCGGCCTCCGCCGGGCTGTTTCTGGACGGCCTGCTGGGAGCCGAGCGCCGCAAGACAGGCTGGATGCGGGCTGAGGCGGCGGGCGATCCTGGGCCATGGCGCCAGCAGGCCATTCTCGGCCGCGGCCGCTGGGAGGCCGATGCGCTGCGCGACATGGTGCGAGACTACGTGGTCGAGCATTTCGCCGCAGAGGATGCCGTGCTGGTCATTGATGAGACTGGCTTCCTGAAGCAGGGCCGCGCCTCCTGCGGCGTGGGGCGGCAATACACCGGCTCGGCAGGCAAGATCACCAACTGCCAGATCGGCGTATTCGCGGCCTATGTGTCACGGCATGGCCACGCCCTCATCGACCGTGCCCTCTATCTGCCCAAGCGCTGGACGGATGATCCGGCGCGCATGGCTGCGGCCCATGTTCCTCCAGGAATTGGCTTCGCAACCAAGCCTGCCATGGCACTCGGCATGATCCAGCGTGCCATCACCGCGGGCGTGCCTTTTGGCTGGGTCGCGGCTGACAGCGTCTATGGCGTCGGCGACATCGAGATGGCGCTCCGCCGCGCGGGCAAGGGCTATGTGCTCGGCGTCAGCGCGACGTCATCCTTCAGTTCGTGGATCGGCAAGCCTGAAGTCGCAGGAACAGCGGAGGACATCGCCCAGGGTCTCGATCCTGCCGCTTGGCGGCGCCTGTCTGCTGGTCTGGGCACGAAGGGTGAGCGCCTGCACGACTGGGCGTACCTGGACCTGGCGGATCTTGAAGCTGCTGAGTTCAGTTCAGGAGCAAAGGGTCTATGGACGCGCGGTCTGCTGATCCGCCGTCACATCGCCGATGGCGAAATGGCTTACTTCACCACCTGGTGCCCGGCCGGAACGCCGATCGAGGCGCTCGTTGCTGTCGAGGGGCATCGCTGGGCCATCGAGGACAGTTTTGAGACCGCCAAGAACGAACTCGGTCTGACGCACAATGAAACCCGGTCTTGGCACGGCTGGCACCGCCACGTCTCTCTGGTGATGCTGGCCCTCGCCATGCTGGCGGTGATCCGCCACCACGCCAATCAGCCGGCGCCCCAAAAAACACAGAAGCAGCCCCGGGCACTGCGGAACCCATCCGGTGGTCGATCCAGGAAATCCGCTGCA
>NZ_JBLLEB010000078.1:0-3786 GCF_047690175.1 Roseomonas sp. BN140053
CTGCCCGCCGTGCGGGCCGCCCTCGTCGCTCACCTTCTCCGCGCCCGAACACCGCCGCGATGCCCGCACTGCCGCAAGTGGATCAGCGCAACGCATGAACCAAGACTGCCAAAGTAGTGCTAAGCTCCTCGCGGGGTGTCCAGAGGGGCAGGGCCCCTCTGGCCCCGGCCAGCCCAGCAAAGCGTTCCCAGCGTCACCCGGCGCGGTCGCGCTCGGCCCGGGCGATGACGATGCGCTGGATTTCGCTGGCGCCTTCGTAGACGCGCAGGGCGCGGACTTCGCGGAACAGTTCCTCCGCCGGGTGGCCGCGGGTGACGCCCAGGCCGCCGTGCAACTGGACGCAGCGGTCGGCAGCGCGGCTGGCAGCCTCGGTGGCATGCAGCTTGGCCAGCGAGGCTTCGCGCGACACGCGGGGCGTGCCGCCGTCCTTGAGCCAAGCGGCGCGGTACACCAGCAGGGCGCTGGTTTCCACGTCCAGCGTGGTGTCGGCGATCGTGGCCTGGGTCATCTGCTGGTCGAAGAGCGGCGCGCCGAACAGGTGGCGGTGGCGGGCGCGGTGCAGCGTCAGCTCCTGCGCGCGGCGGGCGAAGCCCAGGGCCGCGGCGCCCACGGTGGCGCGGAACACGTCCAGCGTGCCCATGGCGACCTTGAAGCCCTCGCCGGGCGCGCCGAGGCGGTGGCTGTCGGGCACCGCCACACCATCGAAGCGCAGCGTGGCGAGGGGATGCGGCGCCATCACGTCGATGCGCGCTTCCACCTCTAGCCCGGGCGCGTCGGCGGGCACGACGAAGGCGGACAACCCCCGCGCGCCGGGCGCTTCGCCGGTGCGCGCGAACACGACGTAGTGGCCGGCGATGCCGCCGTTGCTGATCCAGGTCTTGCGGCCGTCCAGGCGCCAGCTGTCGCCGTCGCGCGTGGCGGTGGAGGCCAGCGCCGCCACGTCCGATCCCGCTTCCGGCTCGGACAGGGCGAAGGCGGCCAGCGCGGTGCCGGCGCGGGCGGCGGGCAGGAAGCGCCGCTTGAGCTCGTCGGAGCCGAACAGCGTGATGCTGCCGGTGCCCAGCCCCGCCATGGCGAAGGAGAAATCCGCGAGGCCGGCGTGCCGGGCCAGGATCTCGCGCGCCAGGCAGAGCGAGCGCACGTCCAGCGCGCCGCTCTCCGGCACGGCCATGCGCAGCAGGCCGGACTCGCCCATCGCGGCGGTCAGGCGGCGGGTGGCGCCGTCCGTGTCGGTCTCGGCGTCGTGCGACAGGGCGGCGGCGTGGGCGGTGGCCCAGGCTTCCACCTCCTCCGCCCAGTCGCGGTGGCGCGGCTCGAAGAAGGGCCAGGCGAGGGTGTCGTGCAGTCCGGGGGGCAGGGGCATGGCGCGGCTCAGTTCCCCGCGAAGACCGGCCGCTGCTTGGCCACGAAGGCGTCGAAGGCGCGGCGGAAATCCTGCGTGGTCATGCACAGCGCCTGGGCCACGGCCTCGGACTCCACCGCCTGCTCGATCGACATCGCCCATTCCATCGCCAGCATCCGCTTGGTCATGGAGTGACCGAAGGTCGGCCCGTCGGCGATGCTGGCGGCCAGCTTCGCGGCCTCGTCGGCCAGCGCCTCGGGCTCCACCACGCCGTTGAAGAAGCCCCAGGCATGGCCCTCGGCGGCCGCCATGGAGCGGCCGAGATACAGCAGCTCCGAGGCGCGGCCCTGGCCGATGATGCGCGGCAGGATGGCGCAGGCGCCCATGTCGCAGCCGGCGAGGCCCACGCGGTTGAACAGGAAGGCCACCTTGGCCCGGTTGCTGGCCAGGCGCAGGTCCGCGGCCATGGCGATGATGGCCCCGGCGCCCGCGGCAATCCCGTCCACCGCCGCCACGATCGGCTGCGGGCAGGCGCGCATCGCCTTCACCAACTCGCCGGTCAGGGCGGTGAAGCGCAGCAGCCCCGCGGTGTCGCGTTCCAGCAGCGGGCCGATGATCTCGTGCACGTCGCCGCCGGAGCAGAAATTGCCGCCCGCGCCGGTGACCACGAAGACCTTCACCACCTCGTCATTCGTGGCAGCGCGAAAGATCTGCCCGAGCTCGGCGTAGCTCTCGAAGGTGAGCGGATTCTTCCGCTCCGGGCGGTTCAGGGTCAGCGTCGCGACCTTGCCCTCGACGGTGAGCTGGACGTGCTGCGCGCGGTATTCCGCCAGTGGCACGGTGACGGCGTTCATGGGCGTACACTCCTCGCGCAGCGATAGGGTGCCGCAGCAACTCCTGGCCGGGCGGTGCGATCCGCGCGGCGCCGGTCCGGGCCGCTGCGGCTGGCCCGGCGATCGCCCGCACATCCCACGCCCGCGCACGGCCGCCGCGGTCCGGAAGATGTTTTAACATTGAAGCATCCTCCCGCAGCCGGCAAGCACTCGGCCCGGCCACGCGGCTGGCGTCCTGTTCCGGGGGAGCTTCTCTGGTCTGGCGTTGGCCAGGGGCGCTGCCCCTGGACCCCGCCGGGGAGTTTGAACTCCCCGGACCCCACGTTGAGTGCCTCCGGCGGGGGCGGGATGGCCGACGTCGTCCCAGTAGACCGCCCTGTCCCAACCCGCCCCCGCCGGAGGCACTCATGAGGTCGAGGAGCCTAAGCTCCTCGCGGGGGCTCCAAGGGAGCAGGGCCCCCTTGGCCACGACCAGCCCAGAAAGCGCCCCTCGAAGCCGGCCGCCGGCGCGTGGCGTCAGGCGCCGCCGGGCACCCAGAGGACGTCGAGCTGGCCGCCCATGTTCAGGGCGCGCGACAGCACGAAGAGGTGGTCCGAGAGCCGGTTGAGGTAGCGGAGCACGTTGGGGCTGACCGGTTCCGCCGCGGCCAGGCGCACGGCGCAGCGTTCGGCCCGGCGGGCGGCGGTGCGGGCGAGGTGGGCATAGGCCGCGGCCGGCGCGCCGCCGGGCAGCACGAAGGAGCGCAGCGCCGGCAGCTCGGCATTCATCGCCGCGACCTCCGCTTCCAGCCGCAGCAGCTGGGCATCGGTGATGCGCAGCCGGGTGCGGCCTTCCGACTCGCCGGGCACGGACAGGTCGGCGCCGAGGTCGAACAGGTCATTCTGCAGCCGGGCGAGCATCTCGTCCTCCTCGCCCATCGTGTGCAGGCGGATCAGGCCGAGCACGCTGTTGGTCTCGTCCACCGCGCCGATCGTCTCGATCCGCAGGGCGTCCTTGCGCACCCGCGTGCCGTCGCCCAGCGAGGTGTCGCCGCCATCGCCGCCGCGGGTGGTGATAACGTCCAGCCGGACCATGGGCCGATGCTCCCTCAGTTAAGGCTGAATACCACGCGGAACTGGTGCGTGGCCCAGACCGGCCGGCCGTCGCGCAGGGCGGGGTCGAAGCGGCAGCGCCGGATGTTGCGCTGCGCCCAGTCGTCCAGCGCGGGCACGCCGCTGGACTGGGCGAGCGTCGCCGCCACCACCCGCCCGTCATCGGACAGGCGCAGCCGCAGCCCGACGGCACCGGTGACCCCGCGGCGGCGCTCCTGGGGCGGGTAGCCGATGGCGTCGACGCAGCCGGCGTGGGCCGGGCCGGGGCCGCGGGTTTCCCCCGCCATCCCACCGGCGCCGAGCCGGATGCCGTCGATCACCCCGGCAAAGGCCAGGTCGGGTGCGGCCGGGTCCCGCGGCGCCGGGCGCGGCGCGGGAGGCGGCGGCGCCGGCGGGGGCGGCAGGGGCAGGGGCTCCGCCGCCGCGGCGACGGGGGGCGGCACCGCCGGGCGCGTGGCGGCCGGCGAGCGCGGCGGCGGGGTGGCGGGCGGCGCGGCCGCGACCTGGCGCGGCGGCATC
>NZ_JBLLEB010000079.1:0-3572 GCF_047690175.1 Roseomonas sp. BN140053
GCACCATCCCGGACCTCTGGGCCGCCATCGCCGATGCGCTCCCGCAGTTCACGCCCGCCGAGTGCGCCAACTACTTCACCGCGTGCGGATATGAGCCGGAATGACCGGAAACTGCTCTAGGTGTTGGCTTCGGCCGTCTGCATGGTGACTTCGTAGGCCATGGGGGAGTGGTAGCCCAGGGCCGAGTGCAACCTGACGGGGTTGTACCAGCCCTCGATGTAGCTGAAGCAGGCCATGCGGGCCTCCGCCTGGGATACGAACCGGCGTCGGCTCAGTAGTTCGGCTTCCAGCGTCGAGAAGAAGCTTTCGGCCATGGCGTTGTCGTAGGCGTCACCCACCGATCCCATCGACGGCCGCACGCCAGCCTCGCCGCAGTGCTTGCCGAATGTCACGGACGTATACTGACTGCCCTGATCGCTGTGGTGAATGACGTTCTTCGGCCGACGCTGACCGACTGCCATCTCCATTGCGTCCAGTACCAACTCCGCTCGCAGGTGGTTCGCCATGGTGTCAGCCGACGATCTTCCGGCTCCATGCATCGAGCACGATGGCCAGATACAGGAACCCGGCCAGGGTTGGGACATACCGCGACCGCGACTGGCAGACCCGCGTCGGCACCGTCGAGCTGCGGATCCCGAAGCTCAGGAAGGGCAGCTACTTCCCGGCCTTCCTGGAGCCCCGGCGGACGGCCGAGAAGGCCCTCACCGCCGTCATCCAAGAAGCCTACGTGCATGGCATCTCCACCCGCTCGGTGAACGACTTGGTCCGCGCCATGGGCATGGACGGGGTGCGCAAAAGCCAGGTCTCCCGGCTCTGCGCCGAGATCGACGAGCGCGTCCGCGACTTCCTCACCCGCCCCATCGAGGGCGACTGGCCCTACCTCTGGCTCGACGCCACCTACGTGAAGGTGCGCGAGGCCGGGCGTTTCGTCCCCGTCGCGGTCACCATCGCGGTCGGCGTCAACGCCGACGGGCGGCGCGAGGTCCTCGGCATGGCCACCGGCGCCTCCGAGGCGGAGACCTTCTGGCTCGACTTCTTGCGCAGCCTGGCCCGCCGCGGCCTGCGTGGCGTCAAGCTGGTGGTCTCTGACGCCCATAAGGGCCTCAAGGCCGCCGTGACAAAGGTGTTCCGCGCCACCTGGCAGCGCTGCCGCGTGGGGCTGTTGAAAAAGCCGTGGGTCTGATTCGCTCATCGGCAGCAATGGCGCGGGTGGCGGGCGATGCTGGGCAGCAGGGTGCGAGGCCAGACCGAGTTGCTGATGGCGGGGTCGCTGCGGGATCTGATCCCCGATGACCACATCCTCGCCCGCGTCGATCGGGTGCTCGACCTCTCCTGGCTGCGCGGCGAGGTGCGCCACCTCTACGCGGCCGACGGCGCGGGGCGGCCGGGGATCGACCCGGAGGCCGCGGTGCGGCTGATGCTCGCGGGTTTCCTGCTGGGTATCGTCCACGACCGGCGGCTGATGCGGGAGGCGCAGGTCAACATCGCGATCCGCTGGTTCGCGGGCTACGGCCTGCAAGAGGTGCTGCCGGACCACTCGTCCTTGACGCGCATCCGCCAGCGCTGGGGGACGGACCTGTTCCGGCAGATCTTCACGCGGACGGTCAGGGCCTGCGTCGGAGCGCGGATCGCCAAGGGCGAGGTGGTCCACATCGACGCGACCCTCATTCGTGCCGGCGTCGCTTGGGAGAGCCTCGGCGAGCGGCACGTCGAGGCGGTACTGGCGCAGGACGCCGAGCCAGAGAGCCCGCCCACGGGTGCCGGGCAGGAGACAATCAGCACCACCCGGCGGCGGGCCGAGCGGGACGGCAAGCAGACGGGCCGATACAAGAAGGTCTGCCTCACCGATCCGGAAGCTACGATGGCGACGAACGCCCGGAACCGGCGGCTGGAACCCACCTACAAGCAGCACACGGCGGTGGACGACGGGTTCGGTGTCATCCGCGACGTCGAGGTCACGACGGGCCAGGCGAACGAGGGCGACCATGCCCTGCCGCAGGTCGATGCGGTCGCGGCGGTGACGGGCACCGCAGTCAAGGTGGTCACAGCCGACCAGGGCTACGCCTACGGCAAGGTCTACGGCGGCCTGGAGGAGCGGGGCATCGACCCGGTCATCCCGGCCAAGAAGGAGCCGATCCGCTCGCGGGTGCCGCTGCGCCGATTCCGCTACGACGCGCGGCACGACATCCTGAAGTGCCCCACGCGCCGCACCCTACGCCCGACGCGGCGCGTCGAGCACGGCCGCTACTTCTACTCGCGAGCGACCGACTGCCGCCACTGCCCGATCCGCGGCGACTGCCTGTCCAAGGGGCGGGTCAACAAGGCCGTGGTCGTGAGCGACCACCATCCCGCCCTCCTGCGCGCCCGCCGCCGCAAGGAGCGCTGGTCGAAGGAGGACGCTCGCCTCTACCAGCGCCATCGTTGGCGCTCGGAGGGGTTCCACGGCGAGGCGAAGTCCTGGCACGGCCTCGCCCGCGCTCTCCGGCGTGGCCTCCAGAACATGCGCATTCAGGCGTTCCTCACCGCCGCCGCGGTCAACCTCAAGCGGCTCGCCGCCGCCCTCCTCACCCTGCTCGGGCCATGGCGCAGCGTATCGCTCCTGGCCGCTCTCGCACATCTTTTTGCGACGGTGCTCGCCGCTGCGGCCCCACCAACCCGAAGCGGCCTTGCGGACTGTCCGGCGTAGAGTTGTTCAACAGCCCCCGCGTCCACTTCATGTGCAACGCGATCGCCCATGCGGGCAAGACCCAGCGCCGCATCGTCGCCGCCTGGATCGGCACCGCCTACGCCTAGGAGGACGCCGCAGCCGCCCACGCCCAGTGGCGCGCCGTCGCCGACCAGCTCCGCCCCAAGATGCCGAAGCTCGCCGCCCTGATGGACGAAGCCGAGGACGACGTCCTTGCCTACATGCACTTCCCCGCCGCCCACCGGACGAAGTTGCACAGCACCAACCCGATCGAGCGGCTCAACGGCGAGATCAAGCGTCGCACGGACGTGGTCGGCATCTTTCCCAACGAGGCCGCCGTCGTGAGGCTCGTCGGCGCCATCCTCCTCGAGCAATCCGACGAATGGGCCACACAGCGCTCGCGCTACATGACCCTGGAGACCATCGGCGCAGTCAGCGATACTCCCACCGTCAGCCTGCCCGCCGTGGCCGCCTGACACGGCGGCCCAACCCACCAAGGATCATCGCGCTCCTACACCACGCGAGGGGACACGACCGCCGAGAGGCACAGTACGTCGATCCACCGCTGCGCGCAGGGTTCTTCGTTTTATTGGTTGGACGAGTACCGGCGGCAGGGCGGCTACAGGGGTGTTCTCGACGTGCTCATGGGCTCTGCCGGGATCCTTAGAATTCCCCCCGACCGCTCCAGCAAACCTGCACAAGCCTTTCACAAACCACTTGCCGTCAGATTTAAATTTGAAAGAGGTTTATACGTCCCCGTTAGGTAAGCGTCCGGCCTCCATCGCCTTCTCTGGCCGCTGACGTGCGTTGAGGCTGGCGGCCTTAACGTCGGGCGTAAGGTCGGCTGTAAGGTCATGGGCAGGGGGACGGTCGAGATCATCACCGG
>NZ_JBLLEB010000008.1:0-189336 GCF_047690175.1 Roseomonas sp. BN140053
CGGGAAACCAGCCTCAAAACCAGGTCTCCCCAAGGGCCGTGGAAGACCACCACGTCGATAGGCCGCAAGTATACGCCAGGTAACTGGCTCAGCTGAGCGGTCCTAATCGCCCGATCGATCTCACACCTGACCATTATCGATGTTTCCTTCGGGAAACACCGCACGCAGCACCAAGCCGCGCTCATCGCACGAATAACTTAAAGCGCACGCCAATTCCGTTTTCATCGCATCGGACATCCGGCGCGGTGGCCTGGTGGCCTTAGCGGGGCTGCCACACCCGATCCCATCCCGAACTCGGCCGTGAAACGCCCCTGCGCCCATGGTACTGCAGCTCAAGCTGCGGGAGAGTCGGTCGCCGCCAGGCCGCCACGCCGGATATCTGAACCGTTCCAGAAAGCCCACCGGCCCCGCCGGTGGGCTTTCTGCGTTTCGCTTGGCTGGGGTGCGGCGAACCGGGTCGCGAAGCCCCTCGCCACACCCCATAGTACTGCCGATGCGCGAACCCACCCCGCCACCCGGTCCCGGCGCTCCGCCCCCTGTTCTGGCCCTCACCATGGGCGACCCAGCCGGGATTGGCGGCGAACTGACCGTCGCCGCTTGGTGCCACCTCCGGGATACCAGCAGCGCGCCCTTCATCTTCCTCGGCGACCCAGAGCACCTCGCCGCCGTGGCGCCGGAAATTCCCGTCGCTGAACTATCCGATCTGGCGGAAGCCGCTGCCGTCTTCCCCGACCGACTGCCCGTGCTGCCCATCCGGCTGCCGACCCCCGCCATCCCCGGCCAACCCGATCCGCGAAACGCCCCCGCCGTGATCACCGCCATCGAGACGGCGGTGCGGCTGGCCCAGGCGGGCAGGGTGGGCGCCGTGGTCACCAACCCGATCAGCAAGGCCACCCTCTACCGCAGCGGCTTCGGCTTTCCCGGCCATACCGAATTCCTCGGCGCCCTCTGCGACATGCCGGAAGCGCCGGTGATGATGCTGGCCAGCCCGATGCTGCGCGTGGTGCCGGTCACCGTGCACGTGTCCCTGCAACGCGCCATCCGCGACCTCTCGACGGCGGCGATCCTGGCCACCGGCCTGACCCTGGCCCGATCGCTGCGCGAGGATTTCGGCCTGTCGCAGCCCCGCATCGCCGTGGCCGGCCTCAACCCTCATGCCGGGGAGGACGGGGCGATGGGCGAGGAGGACGCGGCCATCGTGGCCCCCGCCGTGGCCGCCCTGCGCCGGCACGGCGTTGCCGCCACCGGCCCGCTGCCCGCCGACACGATGTTCACCCCGCGCGCCCGCGCCGGCTACGACGCCGCGCTGTGCATGTACCACGACCAGGCGCTGATCCCGCTCAAGACGCTGGACATGGATGGCGGGGTGAACGTGACGCTGGGCTTGTCGATCATCCGCACCTCGCCCGACCACGGCACGGCCTTCGACATCGCCGGCACCGGCCGGGCCGATCCGGGCAGCCTCCTGGCCGCCCTGCGCATGGCCGCGGAACTCGCCACCCATCGCGCCGCGAGGAGCAGCAACGCATGACCCGCATCCGCCTGGGCGTGAACGTCGATCACGTCGCCACCCTGCGCAACGCCCGCGGCGGTACGCATCCCGACCCGCTGGAAGCGGCGCGGGCCGCGCTGCGCGCCGGCGCCGACAGCATCACGGTCCACCTGCGGGAAGACCGCCGCCACATCCGCGATGCCGACGTGCGCGCCATGCGCGCCGCCCTGGACGCGCCGCTCAACCTGGAAATGGCCGCCACGGCCGAGATGGTGGCCTTCGCCACCGCGATCCGGCCGCAGGCTTGCTGCCTCGTGCCGGAACGCCGCGCGGAACTCACCACCGAGGGCGGGCTGGACGCCGCCGCGGCGGAAGCGGTGCTGGCGCCCGCCGTGCGGCAGCTGGCGGCAACCGGCGCGCGCGTGTCCCTGTTCCTGGACCCCGACCCCCGGCAGCTGGAAGCCGCCGCGCGGCTGGGGGCCGGGGCGGTGGAACTGCACACCGGCACCTTCTGCGAAGCCCCCGCCGGCCCCGGCCGGGCTGCCGAACTGGCCCGCCTGCGGCAGGCTGCGGCGCAGGCGGCGGCACTCGGCCTGGAATGCCATGCCGGGCACGGGCTGGACTACGACACCGCCGCCGAACTGGCCGCGATCCCGGAGGTCGCCGAACTCAACATCGGCCATTTCCTGCTCGGCCAGGCGGTGTTCGAAGGGCTCCCCGCCGCCGTGGCGCGCATGCGGCAGGTGATCGACGCGGCGCGGTCCCGAACCCATCGCTAGCGCCGGATCGCCGGGCACGGGGTGGCCGCGCCGCGCTCCCGGCCCATAACCGTCATCGCCGCGGGTAATGAGGGGCACGACGGCCCCCACCCCATATGCGCCACCGACCGAGGCCCCCATGGCCGATCACCTGGGCCCGCCTCTCCCCCTCGGGCGGATCGCATCCCGCCCACCCGGACCCTGCCCACCATGAAGAAGATCGGCTTCCTGTCCTTCGGCCACTGGACGCCCTCGCCGCATTCCGGCACCCGTTCCGCCGCCGACGCGCTGCTCCAGTCCATCGACCTCGCCGTCGCGGCGGAGGAACTGGGCGCGGACGGCGCCTATGTCCGCGTGCACCATTTCGCCCGCCAGCTCGCCTCGCCCTTTCCCGTGCTCTCCGCCATGGGAACGAAGACCCGCCGCATCGAGCTCGGCACCGCCGTGATCGACATGCGCTACGAGAACCCGCTCTACATGGCCGAGGATGCCGGCGCCGCCGACCTGATCAGCGGCGGCCGCCTGCAGCTCGGGCTTAGCCGCGGCTCGCCGGAACAGGTGATCGATGGCTGGCGTCACTTCGGCTACGCCCCCGCCGAGGGTGAAACGGAGGAGGAGATGGGCCGCCGCCACGCCGAGGTGTTCCTGGACGTCCTCCGCGGCGAAGGCTTCGCCCGCCCCAACCCGCGCCCGATGTTTCCCAACCCGCCGGGCCTGCTGCGGATCGAGCCCTATTCGGACGGCCTGCGCGAGCGGATCTGGTGGGGCTCCAGCTCGGACGCCACGGCGGTCTGGGCGGCGCAGCGGGGCATGAACCTGCAGAGCTCCACCCTGAAGACCGACGAGACGGGCGAGCCCTTCCACGTCCAGCAGGCCCGGCAGATCCGGGCCTTCCACGACGCGTGGAAGGAAGCCGGCCACGCCCGCACGCCGCGCGTCTCGGTCAGCCGCAGCATCTTCCCGCTGCTGGACGACCGCGACCGCGCCTATTTCGGCCGGAGCAAAGAGCAGGACCAGGTTGGCTACATCGACGGCGAGACCCGCGCCATCTTCGGCCGCGGCTATGCCGCCGAGCCCGAAGCCCTGGTGGAGCAGCTGCGCGGCGACGAGGCGATCGCGGCCGCCGACACGCTGCTGCTGACCATCCCGAACCAGCTCGGGGTGGAATACTGTGCCCACGTCATCGAGGGCATCCTGAAGCAGGTCGCGCCGGCGCTGGGCTGGCGCTGATCCCGCAGGCCCCGACCGGTCCGTCCGGGGCGCTGGTCGGCATCGCGCGGGCCTACCCAAGCCGCCCGCGCGACGCACCCGTCCCCGCCGCGCCTACTCCACCGGCAAGGGCTGCGGCGCCGGCCTGGCGAAATGCCAGTGCAGCACGTCCGGGCAGCAGCGCGCCCGGCACAGCCCGTTTCCGGCGCGTCAGCTCTGGGCGTCGGGCGACAGCGTCATGCAGGCGCCACGGCCGCGCAAACGGTCGCAGGCGCTCTGGGCGCTCTCGCGCGACAGGCCCGTCACCCGGGCGCGGTACAGGGTGTTGCGGCCCTGGATCACCGGCTGCACCGCCACCCGCGTGCCCAGCCCGCCCAGCTGCGCGCTGGCCTGCTGCGCCGCTGCCCGGGCGAGGTTCTCGCTGGCAAAGGCACCGACCTGCACCGCCCAGCCGCCGCCATTGCCCGAGAAGGCGGAGCGCACGGCGCCCTGCGGCAGGGTGGAAGCCTGCGCGGAACCGATCAGGTTCAGGCTGCGCCCGGTGGTGAAGGGCGAACGCGAATCGGCGAATTGCGGCCGTCCCGCCGGTGCGGGCGGCTGCCGCTCGGCGACGCCGAAGGGCATGCGGGCCGGCGGTGCCTGCCGGCTTTCCGCCACGGCGCGGCCGGGGGCCGGGGGCGGCGGGGTCGGCAGGGCCCGCAGCGGTTCCGCCTGGGCCACCGGCGCGGGCTCGGCACGGCTGTAGGTGGAACCGTCGGGGATTGGGTCCATGCTGGCCACCACCGTGCCCTCGGGCCGGTAGCCGCGCGGGCCGGTGGAACCGTCCGGGATCGGGTCCATGCGCGCCACCACCGTGCCTTCCGGCTGGAAGGAGCGCGGGCCGGTGGAACCGTCGGGGATGGGGTCCATCCGCGCCACCACCGTGCCCTCGGGCGGGAAGGAACGCCCGCCGCCGGTGGAGCCGTCGGGGATCGGGTCCATCCGCACCACCGGGCCGCCCAGGGAAGCCACCTGCACGGAGGAGGTCGTGCCGCGGCCGTAGGTCGAGCCGTCGGCGATCGGGTCCATCCGCACCACCGGGCCGGGCGGCAGGCTGGCCACCTGCGTCGCCGCCAGGTCGTTGGCGCGGCGCTGCTCGCGCTGGTCGCGCAGCGCCAGCATGGTGGCGGTGTCGGCGCGGCGCGGGCCGGGCGGCACGTTCAGCGGGATCTCGGCGGCCGCATAGATTTCCGGCGGGGCGCGGCGGTTCGGCTCGGCGCCCACGATGCGCGGCCCGATGCGGGCGACGTAGTTGCGCGTTTCGGCCGGCATGGAACGCCCGGCCCAGAGGTATTCCTCCAGCCGCCGCGGGCCGCCGTTATAGGCCGCCAGAAAGGCCGGGCTGCCGTACAGGTCGTACATCTGCCGCACGTAGGCGGTGCCGGCCATGATGCTGTCATAGGGGTGGTAGGGGTCGTCCCCCAGCCCGTGCTTGTTGCGCAGCTCGGCATAGGTGCCGGGCATCACCTGCATCAGCCCCATGGCGCCCACCGGGCTGGTGGCGGTGGCGCGGCCGCCGCTTTCCTGGCGCATCACCTCGCGGATCCAGCGCTCCGGCACGTCGAAGCGGGCGGAAGCCTCGCGGATATACGGGCCCCAGGGATCGCTCGGCGGACCCGGCGGATCGTAGGAGGCGGATCGATGGGAGGCCGTGTAGCTGCTGGCGCTCACCGGGCCGCTCGTGGTCGCCGTCTGGCTGCCGCAGGCGGCCACCAGTGTCACCAGCGACACGGTGGCGGCCCCCCGAGCATGCACCAGCATCCTGCGCCGATCGGCACCGCGTGGAGCCATACCCTATCCCCCCAATCGGAGTACCCTGGGCCGCAACATCCTCCCGTTCCGCGCCCCCACGCCGAACCGGAGGAGCCCGCAGGCCCCGGGTGCGGACCCCTGTCCGCGCCGGCAAGGGCTACACGGAACCCCGGAGAGCAGGCAAGCGCGCCCTGGCGCCGCCCGGCCGGGCCGGGAGGCACCGTGTCATCGCGGCACGAATCACCCCTCCAGGCCTGTCAACTGTGGCCGCGCTGCACCACTCGGCCCCCCGGCCCCCCGATTCACCGCCACTTTTTCGCCACGAGCCGCCGCGCATCCGCCACGAAGCGGCACCCGGCCTGCCGGCGCCGCCGGCCGGACCGGCTGCCGCGACAGGCCCGGGGGAAACCGGGCCGCGCCGTCCCGTGCCACGACTTGCGGTGTCCGCCCCGCGCTCCCTTGTTATCGTCTCGTGCATCCCGGACGCCCGGACGGACGTCCCCAGAAATCCCGGAAGAACCCATCCATGGCCACGACCCCCGCCACGCCTTCGCCGCGTCGTTTCGGCCGGTTCCGTAGCCTGGCCGTTCCGCTGGCCCTTCCCCTGGCGTTGGGCGCCGGACTCGCCGGCTGCGCGCCGCAGAACACCGGTACCACCTACAGCAGCGCCGCGCTGGGCCGCGCCGCTTCCGTGTCCTACGGCACGATCAAGGGGCTGCGCCCGGTCACGGTGCAGGGCAACGGCGCCGGCGTTGGCGCGGTGGGCGGCGCCGTGGCGGGCGGGCTGGCCGGTTCCTTTATCGGCGGCGACCCGCGCTCCAACATCATCGCCGGCCTGGGCGGCGCGCTGCTGGGCGGGCTGGCCGGCAGCGCCATCGGCAACGCCGCCTCCACCGGCCAGGCCGTGGAGTTCTTCATCGGCGAGGACTACGGCACCGATATCTCGGTGGTGCAGACCAACGAGGAAGGGCTGCAGGTCGGCGACCGCGTGGTGATCAGCCGCGGCGACCGCACCCGCATCAGCCGCGCCGCCGGCGGCCCGCCCCCGGCCGCCCTGGGCGCGGCCCCGGGCTATGCCCCGTCCGGCGCCGCGCCCTCCGGCTACGCCTCGCCGACCGGCGCCTACAGCCCGAAGTAGCGGCCGCTTTCCCGCCCCGCGCGCCCCGGCCGCGGGGCGCCCGCGGGCCGCCCGGCCGCGCCGGGCGGCCCGCCGCGCCGGGTGCCGCTCGGGCGACGCTGCGTGTTGTGGCGCCGGGCCGCATCAGGTAGGCACGCCGCCATGACGACCCTTCTGGTGAGTGCGCACAACATCGATGCGCGCGACCCCCGGCACCTGTCCCGCGCGCTGGAGGACCTCGCCTCCGGCCTGGGCGGCTGGCGGCTGGCCTGGGCCCTGGCGCGGCTGGACCTGCGCAACCGCTACCGCGGCTCGGTGATCGGCCCCTTCTGGATGACCCTGTCCACGGCGGTGATGCTGCTGGGCCTGGGCTTCCTGTATGCGCGGCTGTTCAACATCTCGGTGGCGGAATACCTGCCGCACCTCGCGGTCAGCCTGATCGTGTGGAACATCATCGCCGGGCTGGTGGGCGAAGCCTGCACCGCGCTGACCAGCGCGGAGGGCGTGATCCGGCAGGTGCGCCTGCCCTATACCGTGCACGCCCTGCGCTGCGTGTTCCGCAACCTGCTGACGGCGGCGCACAACCTGCCGCTGATCCTGGTGGTGTTCCTGCTGCTGGGCCATTGGCCGGGGCTGGAAGCGCTGCTGATCATCCCCGGCCTCGCGCTCTTCGCGGTGAATGCCCTCGCGGCCTGCCTGTTCCTGGGCATGGTCTGCGCCCGCTTCCGCGACATCGGCCCCATCGTGGGCAGCATCATGCAGCTCGCCTTCTTCCTGACGCCGGTGATCTGGAAGCCGGAGCTGGCCGGCACCTGGCGGCCCTGGCTGCCGCTGAACCCCTTCTTCGCCGTGATGGAAACCATCCGCGGCCCGCTGGTGGACGGCGGCGGTTCGCTGACCGGCTGGCTGGCGGCGGTGCTCTACACCGCGGCGGCCGTGGCGCTGGCCTTCGGCTTCTTCGTGCGCTTCCGCGGCCGCGTCGCCTTCTGGGTGTGAACCGCACATGGCCATGATCGAAGCCCACGGGCTGACCATCGAGTTCCCGCTCTACCATGTCGGCGCGCGCTCCCTGAAGAAGCGGCTGCTGGCGCAGGCGCAGCTGCGGGTGAAAACCGACGACAGCAACCGCGTCGTGGTTAGCGCCCTGCGCGACCTGGACTTTTCCATCGGCCGCGGCGAGCGCGTGGCACTGGTGGGCCACAACGGCGCCGGCAAGACCACGCTGATGCGCACCATCGCCGGCATCTACGAGCCCGTGGGCGGCCGCCTGCACGTGGAAGGGGAGATCGGCTCGCTGATCGACCCGTCCGCCGGCATGGACCCGGACTGCACGGGCCGCGAGAACATCCGCCTGCGCGGCCTGTACCGCGGCCTGAACCCGGCGCAGCTGGACGCGCTGGAAGCGGAAGCGGCCGAGTTCGCCGGGCTGGGCGAGTTCCTCGACATGCCGGTGCGCGGCTATTCCGCCGGCATGTCGGTGCGCCTGTCCTTCGCCATGGCCACCGCCATGGAGCCGCAGATCCTGCTGATGGACGAATGGTTCCTGGCCGGCGACGCCGACTTCATGCGCCGCGCCGAGGAACGGCTGACCCGGCTGGTGCAGAGCGCCGAGATCCTGGTGATCGCCACCCACGACCAGACCATCGTGCGCCGCTGGTGCTCGCGCGCCATTCGCCTGGAAGCCGGCCGCATCGTGGCCGACGGCCCGGTGGAGGAGGTGCTCGGCCCGGCCGAGGAACGCGCCATGGTTCGCGATTGAGCCGCGTGCCGGGACGCCCAGCACCGCGCGACGCCGCGCCGCGGCGGCGGCACCGGGGCAGGGCGCCTCGCCCGTGAACCTGCCCGGCCTCCTCATGCTCCTGGCCCGCCGCCTGCCCGAGCCGGCCAAGCGCGGCCTGCGCGGCGGCTTCCGCGGCGGCGTCGCGATCCTGCGCGGCGTCCCCGCCGGCCAGCAGCTGTCGCGCGGCCTGGGCCGGCTGGCACCCGGCCTCAAGGCCGGGCTGGTGCGCCGCTTCCTGGCCTATGAGCGCAGCCGCACGGGCGGGGAGGACGCCTTTCCCGCCCCCGCCGGGCCGCGGTCCCTGCCGCTGCCGCCGCCGGAACTGGGCGGCGCGGAGCGGGCGGTGTTTCTGCGCCTCGCCGCCCGCGGCGGCGGCTGAGCGGCCCACCCATGCGCCTGCTCATCGACATGCAGGGAGCGCAGGGGGTCAGCCGCCTGCGCGGCATCGGCCGCTATTCGCGCGAACTGGCCCTGGCCCTGGCCCGCGACCCGCGCGGCTACGCCGTGCACCTGCTGGTCAATGCCGGGCTGGGCGACGGCGGCGCGGAACTGCGCGACGCCTTCGCCGGGCTGCTGCCCCCCGGGGCCATCCACCCCTGGTGGGGGCCGGGTGGCATGGCGGAGGTCACCGCCCCCAGCCCGGCCCGCCGCGCCGCCGCGGAGATCCTGCGCGCCGAGGCGATCAACCGCCTCGCCCCCGACCTGCTGCTGAACACCAGCCTGTTCGAGGGTTCCTCCGACAACGCCGTCACCCGCTGGCCGGCCGACCGGCCGCGCCCCGCCAGCGCCGCCGTCTGCTACGACCTGATCCCGCTGATCCAGCGCGGCAGCTACCTCGACGGCCCCTGGGCCGGGGCGCAGGGGCTGAAGGACTGGTATTTCCGCTGCCTGCACGAGCTGGCGGCGAGCGACCTGCTGCTGGCCATCTCGGAAGCCAGCCGCCGCGACGCGATCGACCACCTGGCCCTGTCGCCGGACGCGGTGGTCAACATCCGCGCCGGCAACAGCCCCGCCTTCCGCCCGCAGCGCATTGCGCCGGCGGAGGCCGCGGCGCTGCTGGCGCGGCACGGGCTGCGCGACGGCTTCATCCTGTTCGTCGGCGCCGGCGACCCGCGCAAGAACGAGGCGGGCCTGCTGCGCGCCTACGGGCTGCTGCCGCCCGGGCTGCGCGCCGCGCACCAGCTGGTCGTGGTGGGCGCCGCCGACCCGGACAGCTTCGCCGCCGCCCGCCGCGAGGCCGGGCTGCGCCCGGAGGAGGTGCGCCAGATCCGCTTCGTGCCGGAAGCCGACCTGCCGGCGCTCTACGCCCTCTGCGCCCTGTCCGTGCTGCCTTCCTTCTACGAGGGCTTCGGCCTGCCCGCCCTGGAGGCGATGGCCTGCGGCGCCCCCACCCTGGGCAGCCGCGCCGGCAGCCTGCCGGAGGTGATCGGCCTGGACGAGGCGCTGTTCGACCCCGCCGACCCCGCCGACATGGCCCGCGTGATCACCCGCGCGCTGCGCGACCCCGCCTTCCGGCAAACCCTGCTGGCGCACGCCCCGGCCCAGGCCGCGCCCTTCACCTGGACCAACACCGCCGCGCGCGCCTGGACCGCGCTGGAAGCCGCCGCGCGCCGCGACGCGCCGCCGCCGGACCCGCACCGCCGCCTGCCGCGCCTGGCGCTGGTGGCGCCGCTGCCGCCGGAACCCACGGGCATCGCGGACTACACCCGCGAACTGGCCCCGGCCCTGTCGCGGCACTACGACGTGACCCTGGTCAGCAGCACCGGCCGCACGGAGGACGAGCGCCTGCGCGGCTGCTTCCCCGCCCTGGACGCCGACCGCTTCCGGCAGGGGGCGCACCGCTTCGACCGGGTGCTGTTCCAGCTCGGCAATTCCGAGATGCACGAGTTCCAGTATGCCGGGCTGCTGGCGGAACAGCCCGGCGTGGCGACGCTGCACGACAGCTTCCTGTCCGGCCACGCGCTGTGGCGCGCCTACCGGTCCGGCCATCCCGCGCGCTTCGCGGCGACGCTGCACGCCTCGCACGGCTGGCCGGCGGTGCTGCACTGGGCGCGCGAGGGGGAGATCGCGGCGGCGCGCGCCTGGCCCTGCACCCTGCCGGTGCTGCGCGACACCATCGGCCTGATCCAACATTCGGAGGACGCGGTGCGCTGGACCGCGCGCTTCTTCGACCCCGCCACCGCCGGCCGCCCCGCCATCATCCCGCATCTCCGCCAGCTGCCGCCGCCGGGCGACCGCGCGGCGGCGCGGCGCCGCCTGGACCTGCCGCCCGGGGCGCGGGTGATCGCCAGCTTCGGCATCCTGGCCCGCGCCAAGCTGCCGGAACGGCTGGTGGCGGCCTGGCAGCAGCTGCCCGCCGGCGAGAGCCCGACGATCCTGGCCTTCGTGGGAGAGCGGGTGGAGGAGCTGGCGCTGCCCCCGGCCGGCGAAACGCTGCGCTTCACCGGCCGCGTGTCCCCCGCCACCTATGCCGACTGGATGGCCGCGGCCGACGTCGCGGTGCAGCTGCGGGCGCAGTCGCGCGGGGAAACCTCCGGCGCGCTGTTCGACGGCATGGCGGCCGGGCTGCCGGTGGTGAACAACAGCCACGGCGCCATGGCGGAACTTCCCGCCGACTGCCTGCGCGCCATCCCCGAAGGCTTCACCGACGCCGAGCTGGCCGCCACGCTTCTCGCCCTGCTGGACGACCCCGCCGCGGCCCGCGCGCTCGGCGCCCGCGCCCGCGCCTGGGTGCGGGAGCACCTGTCCCCCGCCAGCCTCGCCGCCCGCTACCGCGACGCGATCGAGGCCGCCTATGCCGACCCGGAAGCCTTTCACCGCCTGGGCGACCCGTTCCGCGGCGCCGCCCTGCCGCCCGGCGATGCCGCCGACTGGGCCGCGGTGGCGCATTCCGCCGTGGCCAGCTGCCCGCCGCGCCGCCCGCCCTTCCTGTTCCTGGACGTGACCGCGGGCTGGGCCGACGCAGCCGCCGCGCGTCGCCTTTTGGCGGAACACCCGACCGGATTGCGCGTCGACACCGTCCGCCTCCGTCCCGCCTCACCGGAGGGCGCCGCGGCCCCGGAAGCGGCGGAATACCGCACCGCACCCGAGGCCGCGGCAGTGCTGCTGGAACTGACCGTGCCGGAGATCACGCCGCAGCGCCTCGCCGCCGCGCCGGGGGACGTGCTGCTGCTGCCCGGGGTGCCGGAGCGCGACGATCCGCGCTGGCCGGCGCTGCGGCAGCTGCGGTGGCGCGGCTGCGCCCTGGCCCGCCGGGACGGCACCGGCCGCGCCGTGCCGCTGGACGGCGAGGCCGCCCTGCCGGCCTGGCTGGACGGGCTGGCGGGCGGCGCGCCGTGACCCGCCGGGTTCCGCGGCACGGGGCGGCATGACGCTCTGGGTGGAAGTGGGCGACCTGCTGGACTACGCGGCGGTGCGCAAGCGTCTCTCGGGCATCCAGCGCCTGGCCTTCGAACTGTGCCGGGCGCTGGCCGGCACCCCCGGCGTGCGCTTCTGCCGCGCCGCCCCGCCGCGCGGCACGCTGCTGGCGGTGGACTGGGCGGAGCTCGCGGCGCTCTACGACCGCCTGTCCGGCGGCGACGCCGCGCCCACGGCGGATGCCACGGGCCACGCGGTGGTGCTGTCGCACCTCCATCCCCTGCCGGTGCCGCGCCGGCGCGGCGCGGTGCGGCGAGCGGCCGGGCGGCTGCCCCAGGCCGTGCGCTTTCCGCTGGCGCGGGCAACGCTGGCGCAGCAGGCGGCGCTGGTGAATCTCGGCCAGGCCCTGGGCGGGCTGGTGGGGCTGATGCCCGGCCTGGCGAACCGGGCCGGCCGGGACGCCCCCGTGGTGCGCGAAGCCGTGGCCCCCGCCGCGGGCGACACGCTGCTGATCCCCGGCGCACCCTGGAGCCACCCGAGCTACGGCGCCGCCCTGGGCCGGCTCAAGGCGCGCTTCCGGCTGCGGGTGGCGATGATCGTCTACGACCTGATCGCGGTGAACCACCCGGAATGGTCGGACCCCGGGCTGATCCGCTCCTTCGGCCCCTGGCTGCGCGGCACCCTGCCGCAGGCCGACCACGTGCTGGCCATCTCTCAGGCCACGGCGCGCGACCTGGCCGACCACGTCGCGCGCGAAGGCATCGACCCGGCCCCGGCCATCAGCGTGTTTCCGGTGGGCGCCGGCTTCGGCCTGCCGCGCGACGTGTCCCCGGCGGTGCCGCCCCCGGCGGGGGATCCGGGCTACGTGCTGTTCGTCTCGACGCTGGAAGCGCGCAAGAACCACGCCCTGGCCTTCCGCGCCTGGCGCCGCCTGCTGTCGGAGCTGCCGCCCGAGGCCGTGCCGCGGCTGGTGTTCGCCGGCGGCACCGGCTGGCTGGTGCAGGACCTGCTCGGGCAGATCCGCAACACCGCCCATCTCGGCGGCAAGCTGGTGACCATCGGCACGCCCAGCGACGCGGAGCTGCGGCTGCTCTACCGCGACTGCCGCTTCACCCTGTTCCCCTCCTTCTCGGAGGGCTGGGGCCTGCCGGTCACGGAAAGCCTGAGCTTCGGGCGGGTCTGCATCGCCTCCGACCGCGGCGCGGTGCCGGAAGCCGGCGGCGAGTTCTGCCTCTACATCGACCCCGACAACGTGTCCGCCGCCACGGCAGTGCTGCGCGACGCCATCGCCCAGCCCGGGCGCATCGCCGCGCTGGAGGACCGCATCCGCGAGGAATACCGCCCGCGGCCCTGGGCCGACGTGGCGGCGGAAGTGCGCGCCCTGCTGCCCGGCGCCGGCCAGCAGGCCCCGTAATCCGGGGGAGCTACTCCCCCCCGATGGTGTCGGCCGTCCCGGGGCAGCTCCCCTGGCCAACAGCGCACCTCGAACTCCCGAAAGGAGGAGGGGGTTCCGGGGGAGTTCACTCCCCCGGCCTTCCTGTCCTTTCAGCGCCTCAGCGCCGCGCCTCAAAGGACGGTGAGCTTGACGTCCACGTTGCCCCGCGTGGCATTGGAATAGGGGCACACCTGGTGCGCCTTGTTCACCAGCGCCTCGGCCTGCTCGCGCGGCACGCCCGGCAGCGAGATGTCCAGCGCCGCGGTGATGCCGAAGCCGCCTTCCGAACGCGGGCCGATGCCCACCGTGGCCTTCACCGTGGCGTCGGCCGGAACCCGCGGCCCGTCCTTGTCGTGCGACGCCACTGCCTTCATGGCACCCAGGAAGCAGGCGGAATAGCCGGCGGCGAAGAGCTGCTCGGGGTTATTGCCCTGGCCGTTGCCGCCCATCTCCTTGGGCACGCCCAGCTTCACGTCCAGCGACCCGTCCTCCGTGACGGAGCGACCATCGCGCCCCCCGGTGGCGGTGGCGGAGGTGGTGTACTTCACGTCGACGGACATGCCGGTTCTTTCCTCGAAGGGGTTGCAGGGACCGCGCCGGCGGTCCCGCACGGACGGCCGGGGCGGCCGCCCGCGCGGCAGCTTGCTCAGGCCGCGCGCTGTTCCGCCAGGGCAGCGTAGTCGGTGTAGCCGCGGGCGTCGCCGCCGTAGAACGTCGCACGGTCGTAGCGGTTCATCGCCGCCCCGCTGCGCAGCCGCTCCGGCAGGTCGGGGTTGGCGATGAACAGCCGCCCGAAGGCGATGGCATCGGCATGGCCCTCGCGCAGCGCCCGCTCCGCGGTCTCCTTCACGAAGCCGCCCGCGGCGATCACCGGCCCGCGGAAGATCGCCTTGAAGCGCCCGGCCACGTCGCTCGGCCGGTCCTCCTTGAAGGCGTTGGTGTCGGAATGCTGGTCCACCCGCGGCTCGATCACGTGCAGGTAGGCCACGCCCCGGCGGTCCAGCTCGGCGGCGACGTGGTTGAACAGCGCTTCCGGATCGGTGTCGGTGGTGCCGTAGACCACGCCGTAGGGCGACAGCCGCACGCCCACCCGGTCGGCGCCCAGCACCTCGCTCACGGCGTCCACCACTTCCAGCAGCAGCCGGGCGCGGTTGGCAATGCTGCCGCCGTACGCGTCGTCGCGCTGGTTGGCGCTGTTCTGCAGGAACTGGTCCAGCAGGTAGCCGTTGGCCCCGTGCACCTCCACCCCGTCGGCCCCGGCCGCCTTCGCGCATTCCGCGGCATGGCGGAACTGCGCCACGATCCCGGGGAGCTCGGCCAGCGCCAACGCGCGCGGCACCTCGAACTCGGCCGGCGCGCCGGTGACGTCCATGTGCTTGCCCACCGCCGGGATGGCCGAGGGCGCCACCGGCAGCGCGCCGCCATGCATGGAGGAATGCGACACCCGCCCGGTGTGCCACAGCTGCACGAACAGGAAGCCGCCCTTCCGGTGCACCGCCTCCGCCACGCCGCGCCAGCCCGCGACCTGCTCGGGCGTGTGCAGGCCGGGGGCGCCGGGATAGCCGCGTGCCTGGTCGGACACGTTGGTCGCCTCGGCGATCACCAGCCCGCCGCGGCTGGCGCGCTGGCCGTAGTATTCGGCGTTCAGCGCGGTGGGCACGTTACCGGGCTGGCGCGAGCGCAGCCGGGTCAGCGGCGCCATCACCACGCGGTGGGCCAGGGTGATCGCCCCCAGGGGCAGGGGCTGGAACAGGGGATCGGCGGACATCGGTCGGGAACTCTCCGTGCCCCCCGTGCCGCGCGGCGAAAGCCGGGCAGGGCGGGGCGTCGGCGGGGTATTTGTGGTCCGCCCCGGGCGGCGATAACGGCGTCCGGGGGGACCCTCCCATTCGCAGGGCGCGACGGTGCGCGCCGCAACCGCTGTCGCCCCGGCCCAGCTTGGCGGCCCGCCGTGCCGCCGCGCCGGGCCGGGTGCCACCCCCGTCCCGGGGACCCCGGGGCGCCGGTTGCGGCCCAGATACGCGGCGGTTGCAGAGCCGCATTGACGGAAGCGGCGGGAATCCCCTAATGTGACACCGCTTCCTGCAGGTGCCTGCGGACCAGCACCGGTCCGTGCCGCGCCTCCCTCCTCATCTTTTCACGGGACTTCGCCGGCTTCGCCTTTCCCACAACGGGACAGGTGCATCCCACCGGCGAAACGGCCGCCTCCGCCCCGCGTCCTGCCGGGCGGCCAGGCCCACCGGGAAGGGTCCCGCCCTCCCTGCCGAGACGGAACGCGTCCGCGCCATGCATCTTTCCGAACTCAAGGCCAAGAGCCCCGGCGACCTCCTCGCATTCGCGGAGTCGCTGCAGATCGAGAACGCCTCGTCCCTGCGCAAGCAGGACATCATGTACGCCGTGCTCAAGACCCTGGCCGAGAACGACCAGGCGATCCACGGCGACGGCACGCTCGAGATCCTGCCCGACGGCTTCGGCTTCCTCCGCTCCCCCCAGGCGAACTTCCTGCCCGGCCCGGACGACATCTACGTTTCCCCCACCCAGGTGCGCCGCTTCGGCCTGCGCACCGGCGACACGGTGGAAGGCCAGATCCGGGCGCCCAAGGACGGCGAACGCTACTTCGCGCTCCTCAAGGTCGAGGCGATCAACTTCGAGCCGCCCGAGGCGCTGCGCCACCGCATCAACTTCGACAACCTCACGCCGCTCTACCCCACCCGCCGCCTGCGGATGGAGAACCCCGACGCCGAGAATGCGCCGGCGGTGGCCAAGGCCGCCACCAAGGACAACACCCACCGGGTGATCGACCTGGTGGCGCCGATCGGCATGGGGCAGCGCGCGCTGATCGTCGCCCCCCCGCGCACCGGCAAGACGGTGATGCTGCAGAACATCGCCCGCTCCATCTCCGCCAACCACCCGGAAGTCTTCCTGATCGTGCTGCTCATCGACGAGCGGCCGGAGGAAGTGACGGACATGGCCCGCACCGTGCGTGGCGAGGTGGTGGCCTCCACCTTCGACGAGCCGGCGACCCGCCACGTCCAGGTCACCGAGATGGTGCTGGAGAAGGCCAAGCGCCTGGTGGAGCACAAGCGCGACGTGGTGATCCTGCTGGACAGCATCACCCGCCTCGGCCGCGCCTATAACTCCGTCGTGCCGTCCTCCGGCAAGGTGCTGACCGGCGGCGTGGACGCCAACGCGCTGCAGCGGCCCAAGCGCTTCTTCGGCGCCGCCCGCAACATCGAGGAAGGCGGCAGCCTGACCATCATCGCCACCGCGCTGATCGACACCGGCAGCCGCATGGACGAGGTGATCTTCGAGGAGTTCAAGGGCACCGGCAACTCCGAGATCATCCTGGACCGCAAGCTCTCGGACAAGCGCGTCTTCCCGGCGATCGACATCACCAAGTCCGGCACCCGCAAGGAGGAGCTGCTGGTGGAGCGTTCCGACCTGTCGAAGATGTGGGTCCTGCGCCGCATCCTGAACCCGATGGGCACCCAGGACGCGATGGAGTTCCTGCTGGACAAGCTGAAGTACAGCAAGACCAACCACGACTTCTTCGACGCCATGAACACCTGAACCGGCCGGCGTCCCGCCACCGCGGGGCCCGGAACAGCAAAACGCCCTCGCCACGTCGTGGCGAGGGCGTTTTTCGTTTCCGGGCGGGGCAGGGGGCCGAAAGCCGCCCTGCCGCCCGCAGCCATCCTCAGCGGGTAACGGACACCGCGTCGTTCTGCGCCACGTTGCGGCCGAGCACGCCGCGGGCACCGGCATCGGCCGGCGACCAGAGCCGCGCCAGGGCGGGCAGCTCGCGGCCGGCCTGGGCGGTCGGCGCCTCGCCCAGCGGCACGCCGCGGGAGGCCACGCCGGAGGTCGTGTCGAAGGTCTCAAAGGAGAACGGCGCGCGCGTTTCGGCGGCCTGCGCCAGCCCGGCGGTGCCGAGGGCGGCGAACAGGGCGGCGGCGACGGTGAGGGAAGAGCGGAAGGAGGTCATCGAAGGCATCTCGCTTTTTTTCTTGGCCGGAGAAGGCGGGCAGCCGGCGGTTCCGGCCGCGAGGGTTCTCCTCGGTCCCCACCGAGATGGTGATGGCCGCCCCCCCTGTCCCATGCGCAACGCTGATGATGGTCATCGCCGCGGCGACACCGGCACGGCTGCAACTCTCAGCCCGGCGGCGGTATCTCGTTCAGCCCCAGCAGCCGGGCGCCGCCTTCCCAGGCGGACACCACGCTGACCGAGGCGGGCGACACCTCGATCCGGTGGAAGGCGTCCAGCGGCATCCCCAGCACCGCCAGCAGCACGGCGCGGATCACGTCGGCATGGCTGACCAGCACCACTCCGGCCTCGGCATGCGCCGCCCGCGCCCGTTCCACCGCGTCCAGCGCCCGGCGCTGCGCCTCGGCCATGCTTTCGCCGGGGGTGCGTCCTGCCGGCGGCCGCGCCGAGCCGCGCGCGGCGTTCCAGTGCCGCCAGCCCGCATCCGTCGCCAGCGCGTCGAAGCGCATCCCCGTCCAGGCGCCGAAGTCGATCTCCAGCAGCCCGGGATCCACCACGGCTTCCAGTCCCAGCCGCGCGGCGATCGGTGCGGCGGTTTCGTGGGCGCGCTCCAGCGGGCTGCACAGCACCGCCTCCACCGCCTCGCGTCCCAGGCGCTCCGCCAGCCATTCCGCCTGCGCCCGCCCGGCCGCGCCCAGCGACACGCCGGGGGTGCGGCCCGTCAGCGTGTCGTGCACGCGGTCATGCGCGGCGTGGCGCACCAGGAACAGGGTGGTGGCCACGCGACGCGGTTCTCAGCAATTCTCGCCGGCCATGAAGCGCCGCATGCGGTCCTGCGCCTCGCCATCGGTGAACTGTTGCGGCGGCGACTTCATGAACCAGGAGGACGGCCCCACCAGCGCGCCGGAAATGCCGCGGTCCAGCGCCAGCCGGGCGCAGCGCACGGCGTCGATCACGATGCCGGCGGAGTTGGGCGAATCCCAGACTTCCAACTTCAGCTCCAGGTTCAGCGGCACGCCGCCGAAAGCCGTGCCTTCCAGCCGGATATGCGCCCATTTCCGGTCTTCCAGCCAGGGCACGTGATCGGACGGCCCGACATGCACGTCGCGCGCCGGCAGCGGCACCTCCAGCTGCGAGGTCACTGCCTGAGTCTTGGAGATCTTCTTGGATTCCAGCCGCTCGCGTTCCAGCATGTTCTGGAAATCCGCGTTGCCGCCGAAGTTCAGCTGATAGGTCCGGTCCAGCCGCACGCCCCGTTCGCGGAACAGGTTGGCCAGCACGCGGTGCACGATGGTGGCGCCGACCTGGCTCTTGATATCGTCGCCGATGATCGGCAGCCCGCGCTCCTCGAAGCGCTTCCGCCACCCGGCGTCGGAGGCGATGAAGACGGGGATGCAGTTCACGAAGGCGCAGCCGGCAGCCAGCGCCTGTTCCGCGTACCATTCCGTGGCGCGCTGCGAGCCCACCGGCAGGTAGCTGACCAGCACGTCGGTGCGCGACCGGCGCAGGCTCTCGGCCACGTCCGCCACGGGGGCCTCGGCCTCGTCGATCTCGTCGCGCATGTACTTGCCCAGGCCGTCCAGCGTTGGCCCGCGCTCCACCGCCACGCCGCCCGGCGCCACCTCGGCGAAGCGCCTGGTGTTGTTGGGTGCGGCCAGGATGGCCTCCGACACGTCGCGCCCGACCTTGGCGGCGCTGATGTCGAAGGCTGAGGCAATCTCCACGTCGGCCACGCGGTAGCCGCCGACCTCGGCGTTCATCAGCCCCGGCACCGGCTCGTTGGAGGCCACGTCGCGGTAATAGGTCAGGCCCTGCACGAAGGAGGACGCGCAGTTCCCGACGCCAACGATGCCGACGCGCAGCGGTCTCGAACTCAAGGCGATGAACTCCAACGGGAAGAACCGGCCGCGCCGCGGGGGACCGGAGAAAGGGGCGGTTCGGGCCGGGGACGATCCTTGCCCGGCCCGGCGGGTGGACGGAGGAACATACCAGTTCCGCGCCGCCGGAACCAAGGCCCCCACCCCTGGCGGCCGGGGCCGCCGCACCGGCGCGAAGCGCCCGATTCGGCACGGGAAGCCGAGAGCGGGAGCCCGGAAAACCGCGGGGCCCCGTCACCATCCCGCAACACGAAGTGGTGAGGCATAGCCTGCGGGCACTGCCCCGGCGCCGCGCGGGCCGGGCCGGCGCGGGCATCCCCGGCGGAACCGCCCCGGCCGCGGCGCGGCGGCGGGCCGGGCGCGGACTCGCGGGGGAGCTTCTATGTTGCTGCGGGAATCAGCGATGTTTCGCACCCGCCGCCCTCGCCAGGGGCCGCCGTGACCGCCCGGCGCCGCCGCGCCCCGTCCCCCGCCGAGCGCGGCGCGGCGCCCGGCCGCCGGTCCTGGCCGGGCAGTTGCTTGGCCCGCTGCGGCGGTCCTAAGAAGATCATGAAGAGTGTTACGGAGTTTGAGCGGGTGGCAGACACGGTTCTGATCACGGGCGGTGCCGGCTTCATCGGTCGGCACGTGTCGCGGGCGCTGCTGGAACGTGGCGACCGGGTGCGCGTGCTGGACAGCCTGATCGAGCAGGTCCACGGCGACCGCACCCAGCCCGAGGGCCTGGACCCCGAAGTCGAGGTGGTGATCGGCGACGTGCGCGACGAAGCCTCGCTGCTCCGCGCGCTCAAGGGCGTGAACAAGGTCGTCCACCTCGCGGCCGAGGTCGGCGTCGGGCAGAGCATGTACGCGGTGGACCGCTACACCTCCGTCAACGACTACGGCACCGCCACCCTGTTCCAGCAGCTGATCGAGCGCCCGGTGCAGCGCGTCGTGGTCGCCTCCTCCATGAGCGTCTACGGCGAGGGCCTGTACCGCGACGCCGATGGCGCGCTTTACGAGGAAGTCACCCGCGTCCCGCGCTCCGGCCCCGACGCGCCCTGGGACCCGCTCGACCCCAAGGGCCGCCCGCTGGTCCCCGTACCGACGCCGGAAAGCAAGCGCACCGCGCTCGCTTCCGTCTACGCCATTGGCAAGTACGTGCAGGAACGCCTGACCCTGACGCTTTCCCCCGCCTACGGCATGGAGGGCGTGGCGCTGCGGCTGTGGAACGCCTACGGCCCCGGCCAGGCGCTGAGCAACCCCTACACCGGCGTGCTGGCGATCTTCGCTTCCCGCATCCACAACGCCCAGCGCCCGATGGTGTTCGAGGACGGGCTGCAGCAGCGCGACTTCGTGCATGTCGGCGACGTCGCCCAGTCCTTCGTGCTGGCGCTGAACCACCCCGATGCCCCCGGCGGCGTGTTCAACATCGGCAGCGGCGAGGTCCGCACCGTGCAGGACGTCGCCGCCCTGCTGGCCGAAGCGATGGGCCGCCCCGACCTGCTCCCCGAACTCGCCGGCAAGGCCCGCGCCGGCGACATCCGCCACTGCATCCCCGACATTTCCTGCGCCCGCGCCGTGCTGGGCTACGAGCCCAAGCAGGATTTCCGCGCAGGCCTCGCGGAACTCGCCGAATGGGTCGCCCAGCAGCAGGGGGCCGAAGACCGCGTCCAGCAGGCGCGCAAGGAACTGGAAGCGCGGGGGCTGGTGGCGTGACGGCCATCACCGGCCGCCGCCCGGTCCTGGTGACGGGCGGGGCGGGCTTCATCGGTTCCAACCTTGCCGACCGCCTGGCGACCGAAGGCCACGACGTCCTGGTCTACGACGCGCTGCTGCGCCCGGGCGTGCAGGCCAACCTGGACTGGCTCAAGCAGCGCCACCCGCAGCGCGTCTCGGCCGTGGTGGCCGACGTGCGCGACGAGAACGCGCTGGCCCACGCCGCTTCCGACGCCTCCGCCGTGTTCCACCTCGCCGCCCAGGTGGCCGTCACCACCAGCCTGGTGAACCCGCGCGAGGATTTCGACATCAACCTGCGCGCCAGCTTCAACCTGCTGGACGCGCTGCGCCGCCGCGCCACCCCGGTGCCGCTGATCTTCGCCAGCACCAACAAGGTCTACGGCGACCTCAACGACGTTTCCCTGGACCTCGTGGGCGACGCCTACCTCCCCGCAGATCCCGCGGTGCGCGACCACGGCGTGTCGGAAACCCGCCCGCTGGACTTCCACACGCCCTACGGCTGCTCCAAGGGCGCGGCGGACCAGTACGTGCTGGACTTCGCCCGCTCCTTCGGCGTGCCCACGGCGGTGCTGCGCATGAGCTGCATCTACGGCCAGCGCCAGATGGGCACGGAGGACCAGGGCTGGGTCGCCCACTTCCTGATCCGCGCCCTGCTGAAGCAGCCCATCTCCATCTTCGGCGACGGCTGCCAGGTGCGCGACGTGCTGGAGGTCGGCGACGCCGTGGACGCCTACATGGCCGCCTGGCGCCGCATCGACGCCGTGCAGGGCCGCGCCTTCAACCTCGGCGGCGGCCCGGCCAACGCCGTCAGCCTGCGGCAGGTCCTCGCCGCCATCGAGGACATCGTCGGCCACCCCGTGAAGACCGGCTACAGCGCCTGGCGGGCCGGCGACCAGCGCTACTACGTGTCCGATACCCGCCTGGCGCAGCGCGAACTCGGCCTGCGGCAGCCGCGCCCCTGGCGCGCCGGCCTCGCCACCCTGGCGGACTGGCTGCGCGAGGCCCGCGGCCTCAGCGCCCCGGCCCCGGCCGAGGCGCTGTCGTGACCGCGGCCGGCCCGGGCGCCGGCGTGACGGCCGCCCGCCGCCGCTGATGCCGGGCGAACCGCTCCGCCTCTTCATGACGGCCGACGCGGTGGGCGGCGTCTGGCCCTACGCGCTGGACCTCGCGCGCGGGCTGGCGGCGGAGGGCGTGCGCACCACCCTGGCCGTGCTCGGCCCCACCCCGGCCGCCGACCAGTTGGCCGAGGCCGCGGCGGTGCCCGGCCTTTCCACCCTGCACACCGACCTGCCGCTGGACTGGCTGGCCGCCGACGCCGACACCGTGGAGCGCACGGGCGAAGCCCTGGCCGAGCTCGTCCGCGCCGACGGCGCCGACCTCCTGCACCTCAACAGCCCCGCCCACGCCGCCGCGGCGCGCTTCCCGGTTCCCGTGGTGGGCGTCGCCCATTCCTGCGTCGCTACTTGGTGGGACGCCGTGAAATCCGGCCCGCTGCCCGAGGACTTCCGCTGGCGCACGGACCTCACCGGCCGCGGCTACCGCGCCGTGGGCGCGCTGGTGGTGCCCTCCGCCGCCTTCGCCGCCGACACCGCCCGCGTTTACAGCCTGCCCGAGCCCCCGATCGCCATGCACAACGGCCGCCGCGAGGTCACCGCGACTGCCATCTCCGGCGCCCCGGAATCCTTCGCCCTGACCGCCGGCCGCCTCTGGGACGAGGGCAAGGGCATCGCCGCGCTGGACCGCGCCGCCGGTCGCCTGCGCATCCCCGTGCTGGCCGCCGGCGCGGTGTCCGGCCCCAACGGCGCCGCCATCTCCTTGCAGCACATCCGCCCGCTCGGCCGCATGCCGGAGAGGGAACTGTCGGGCTGGATGGCCGCCGCCCCGGTCTTCGTGTCCACCGCGCTCTACGAACCCTTCGGTTTCGCCGTGCTGGAAGCCGTGCGCGCCGGCGCCGCCCTGGTGCTCTCCGACATCCCCTCCTTCCGCGAGCTGTGGGACGGCGCCGCCGAATTCGTCCCGCCGCACGACGACGCCGCGATCGCCGCCGCCATTCAGCGCCTCTGCGACGACCCCGCCCACCGCGCCCGCCTGCAATCCGCCGCCCGCCAGCGCGCCGGGAACTACGGCGTCGCCCCCATGGCGCGGGCGATGCTGGACGTGTACCGCCGCCTGCGGCCGGCGCAGGGAACCACCACCGCGTGAAGATCCGCTATTTCACCCATTCGCTCGACAGCTGCTGGAACCACGGCAACGCGCATTTCCTGCGCGGCGTCCTGCGCGAACTGATCCGCCGCGGCCACGACGTTCAGGCCTACGAACCCGAAGGCGCCTGGAGCCTGCAGAACCTCCTCCAGGACCACGGCGAGGCCGGCCTCCAGGCCTACCGCGACGCCTATCCCGAACTCCGCTCCACCCGCTTCGCCGCGCTGCACGAACTCGACCTGTCCGACGCCGACCTGGTGATCGTGCACGAATGGAACGAGCCCGCGCTGGTGGCCGCCCTCGGCGCGCAACGCCGCGCCGGCGCCCGCTTCACCCTGCTGTTCCACGACACCCACCATCGCGCCGTCTCCGACCCCGAAGCGATCCGCGCCTTCGACCTCGACGGCTACGACGGCGTCCTGGCCTTCGGCGAAACCCTGGCCGAGGTCTACCGCCGCTGGGGCTGGGCAAACCGCGTCTGGGTCTGGCACGAAGCCGCCGACCTGCACCACTTCCACCCGCCCGCGGTCGAAGCTCCGCGCGAGGGCCTGGTCTGGATCGGCAACTGGGGCGACGGCGAGCGCAGCGCCGAGCTGGAATCCTTCCTGTTCCGCCCCGCCCGCACGGCCGAACTCCCGCTGGACATCTACGGCGTCCGCTACCCCGACGACGCGCTGCAAACGCTGAACCGCTACGGCGTCCGCTTCCACGGCTGGGCGCCCAACGCCCGCGCGCCGGACATCTTCGCCCGCCATCTCGCGACGGTACACGTCCCGCGCCGCTTCTACGTGGAACTGCTGCCGGGCATCCCCACCATCCGCGTCTTCGAGGCCCTGGCCTGCGGCATCCCGCTGGTCTCCGCCCCCTGGCAGGACTCCGAACACCTCTTCACCCCGGGCAGCGACTTCCTGGTGGCGCGCGACGAGGCGGAGATGGTGCAACACCTGCGCGCCCTCCGGCACGACCCGGCGCTGCGCCGCGACCTGGCCGCCCGCGGCCTGGCCACCGTGCGCGCCCGCCATTCCTGCGCCCATCGCGCCGAGGAACTCCTCGGCATCCTCGCCACGCTGCGGCCACACGCCTCCACGCAGGCGCCGTCCACGGAGATCCCCGCGTGAAGCTCGCCTTCTACGGTTCCTCGCTACTGTCGTCGTACTGGAACGGCGCGGCCACCTATTACCGCGGGCTGCTGCGCGACCTCGCGCCCCGCGGCTACGACATCACCTTCTACGAGCCCGACGCGTTCGATCGGCAGCAGCACCGCGACATCGACCCGCCGGACTGGGCCAAGGTGGTGGTCTATCCCGCCACCCCCGACGCCCTGCGCGGAGTGGTGGCGGAAGCCGCCCGCGCCGACGTGGTGGTAAAGGCCTCCGGCGTCGGCGTCTTCGACACGGAACTGCTGGAAGGCGTCACCGCCGCCGCCCGTCCCGACGCCATCCGCATCTTCTGGGACGTGGACGCCCCCGCCACGCTGGCGGAGATCGCCGGCAGCCCCGACCACGTCCTCCGCCGTTGCATGCCGCAGCTCGACTTCGTGCTGACCTACGGCGGCGGCCCGCCGGTGATCGCCGCCTACGAGGGCTTCGGCGCCCGCCGCTGCATCCCGATCTACAACGCGCTCGATCCCAGCACGCACCATCCCGTGCCGGCCGAGGAGCGCTTCGCCGCCGACCTCGCCTTTCTCGGCAATCGCCTGCCGGACCGCGAAGCGCGGGTGGAACAGTTCTTCCTGCAGCCCGCCGCGCTGCTGCCGGACCGCCGCTTCCTGATCGGCGGCAACGGCTGGGACAGCAAGGCGATGCCGCCCAACGTCCGCCACCTCGGCCACGTCTACACGCGCGAACACAACGCCTTCAACACCTCGCCGCTGGCGGTGCTGAACATCGCCCGCGACAGCATGGCCACGACAGGCTTCTCCCCCGCCACCCGCGTCTTCGAGGCCGCCGGCGCCGGCGCCTGCCTGATCACCGATGCCTGGGTGGGCCTGGAACTCTTCCTCAAGGAAGGCGAGGAAGTCCTCGTCGCCCGCGACGGCCAGGACGTGGCCGAACACGTCCGCAACCTGACCCCCGAGCGCGCCCGCGCGATCGGCGAGGCCGCCCGCCGCCGCATCCTGGCCGAGCACACCTACCACCTGCGCGGCGCCGAGGTGGACGCCCTGCTGCGCGCCGAGGCCGCGCGCAAGGCCCAGCGGAGCGCGGCGTGACCGACGCGCCGCTGCGCCTCGTCGTTCTCGGCCTCAGCCTTTCCTCCTCCTGGGGCAACGGCCACGCCACCACCTTCCGGGCCCTGCTGCGCGCCTTCGCCGCGCGCGGGCACGAGGTGCTGTTCCTGGAACGCGACGTGCCCTGGTACGCCGCGCATCGCGACCTGCCCGATCCCGGCTTCTGCCGCCTGGCCCTCTACCCCGACCTCGGCGCGCTGGAGCGCTGGCGCGGCGAGGTGGCCTCGGCCGACGCGGTGATCGTCGGCTCCTACGTGCCGGACGGCGTGGCGGTGGGCCGCTGGGCGCAGGACGCCGCGCGCGGCGTGTCCGCCTTCTACGACATCGACACCCCCGTCACCCTGGCCAAGCTGGAACGCGGCGACCACGAGTACCTCTCGCCCGCGCTGATCCCCGGCTACGACCTCTATCTCAGCTTCACCGGCGGCCCGACGCTGCGCCGGCTGGAAGAACGCTACGGCTCGCCCGCCGCCCGCGCCCTGTACTGTTCCGTGGACACGCAGAACTATCACCCGCTGGACGTGCCGCGGCGCTGGGACCTGTCCTATCTCGGCACCTACAGCCCCGACCGCCAGCCGACGCTGGACCGCTTCCTCCTCGAACCCGCCCGCCGTGCGCCGGAGCTGCGCTTCGCCGTGGCCGGCCCGCAATACCCGGACGACATCGACTGGCCCGCCAACGTCGAGCGCCTGGAACATGTCGGCCCCGCCGACCACCCGGAGTTCTACGCCGCCAGCCGCTACGGCCTGAACGTCACCCGCGCCGACATGATCC
The DNA here is from genome assembly GCF_047690175.1 of Roseomonas sp. BN140053. NCBI lineage: Bacteria > Pseudomonadati > Pseudomonadota > Alphaproteobacteria > Acetobacterales > Roseomonadaceae > Roseomonas > Roseomonas sp. BN140053. Next base: position 25,721 of record NZ_JBLLEB010000008.1, read on the forward strand.
GCGCTGGCCACAGCCCCAGCGTCCGCCTGTTCGAGGCCGGCGCCTGCGCCACGCCGCTGATCTCCGACCGCTGGGCCGGGCTGGACGAGATCTTCACGCCCGACCGCGACATCCTGCTGGCCGACACCGCCGAAGACGTCCTGGCGGTTCTGCGCGACGGCGACGAAACCCGCCGCGACGCCCTGGCCGAGGCCGCCCGTCGCCGCGTCCTGCACGAGCACACCGCCGAGCACCGCGCCGCCGAGCTGGAAGCCCACCTGCGCGAGGCCGCCGCCCGCCGCGCCTCCCGCCCGGGCCGCATCCCGGCCGAACTCCCCGCCGGCTGAGGCGCGCCGCGATGACGCCGGAACTGGCGCGGATCGAGACGCGCTACCGGCGCTGGTCCACCATGCTGCTGGCCACCTATCGCCTGCCCGACGGCGCCGAGATGCCGCGCGACATCGAGGACCACGGCGAGGCCGTCGCCGTTCTCCCCTTCGCCCCCGAACGCCGCTGCGCCCTGCTGGTGCAGCAGTTCCGCGCCCCCGCCTTTCATGCCGCGGGCGAGGCCACCATGCTGGAACCCCCCGCCGGCCGCCTGGACGAGGCCGACCCGGAAGCCTGCGCCCGCCGCGAAGCCCTGGAGGAGCTGGGCGTGCGGCTCGGCCCGCTGGAACCGGTGGCGCGGGTCTGGACCATGCCCGCCCTGTCCACCGAGCGCGCCTGGCTGTTCCTGGCCCCCTACGCGCGCGCCGACCGGATCGCCGCCGGCGGCGGCCTCGCGGCGGAACAGGAACACATCACCGTGCTGGAACGCCCGCTGGCGGAACTGGCCGCCATGGCCGATGCCGGCACGCTGTGCGAGCTGAAGCTGCTCACCCTCGTGCAGACGCTGCGGCTGCGCCGGCCCGAACTCTTCGCCGCCTAGCCGCCGCGGCCCATGATCTTCTACGGCGACCCCAGCCGCAGCGCCGACCCGCGCGCCCTGCTGCGCGACCTGTCGGCGCAGTTCCGCCACCTCGCCACCCTGCCGCCGGGGATCGGGCGCCACGCCGCGCTGGTGGGCGCCTTCCTGGACGCGGGCGAACTGGCCCAGGGCCTGGCCGATGCCGATTTCGCCGCTGCCGGCGAGGACCGCCGCGCCCCCGTGCCGGACGCGGCGATGGCGGTGCTGCTGGCCCTGGCGCGCGCGCTGCGGGATTCCTGGAACAGCGGCTTCGCCCGGCTGCCACCCCTGCCGGACCTCGCCCCCCTGGCCGCGGCCGCGCTGCCCGCGCAGATCCAGCCCCGGCGCGCCGAGGGCTTCGCCTTCTACGCCCTGTATCCCGAACTCACCCTGCGCGCCGCCAAAGCCCTGGCCGGCGAACCGCCCCCGGTGGTGGTCGGCCTGCGCTCCATCGGCACGCCATTGGCCGCCCTGGTGGCCGCCGCCCTGGACGCCGCCCCGCCCGTGACCCTGCGCCCGGTCGGCCACCCGTTCCGGCGCGAGCTCCGCCCCGGCGCCGCCCTGGAAGCGGAACTGCTGCGCGACCCCGCCGCCCGCTTCGCCCTGGTGGACGAGGGGCCCGGCCTGTCCGGCAGTTCCTTCGGCGCGGTGGGGGACTTCCTGGAAGACCGCGGCGTGTCGCCGCACCGGCTGCACGCCTTTCCCGGCCATCTCGGCCCCCTCGGCCCGCAGGCCAGCGAGCGCCACCGTGCCCGCTGGGACCGCATCCCCCGCTACGTCGCCTCCTTCGAGGACACGGTCCTCCGCGCGCCCCGCCCGGAGCACCGGCTGGAAGCCTGGGTGGCCGACCTCACCGGCCCGGCCCAGGCCCCGCCCGAGGAGATTTCCGGCGGCGGCTGGCGCGCCCACCGCTACCGCCGCGAAGCCGAGTGGCCCGCGGTGAACCCGCAGGGGGAGCGCCGCAAATTCCTCCTCCGCAGCGACACCGGCACCTGGCTGCTGCGCTTCGCCGGCCTCGGCCGCGAGGGCGCCCGCAAGCTGGACCGCGCCCGCGCCCTGCACGCCGCCGGCTTCACCCCCGATGTCGCCGGCCTGCGGCACGGCTTCCTGGTGGAACCCTGGCTGGCCGGGCTGCCCTCCCTGGATCAGCTCCGCTCGCCCATTCCACCGGTCCCGGTCCAGGGCTTACCCGGCAGCGTGCCGGCCCCGGGCACCGCCGCACCGCCCGCGGACCGCCCGGACCCCGTCGCGCTGGCGGTGCGGGTGGGCCGCTACCTCGGCTTCCGCGCCCGGCATTTCCCGGCCGCGGCGGGGCAGGGGGCCAGCCTCGACGCGCTGTTCGACATGGCCTGCCACAACACCGCCGAAGCCCTGGGCGAGGCGGCCGCCCGCGCCCTGCGCCGCCGCCTGCCCGATCCCGCCGCGCTGGAACCCCGCCTGCACCGCGTGGAAACCGACAACCGCCTGCACGCCTGGGAATGGCTGCTGCCGCCGGACGGGCCGCCCCTGAAAACCGACGCGCTGGACCACCACGCCGCGCACGACCTGATCGGCTGCCAGGACATCGCCTGGGATATCGCCGGTGCCATGGCCGAACTGGACCTCGACCGCGACGCCCTGCTCGCCGCCGCCGAGCGGGAGGCCGGCCGCGCCCCCGACCCGGCGCTGGTGGCGGCCCTGCTGCCGCCCTACCTGGCCTTTCAGCTCGGCGCCTGGACGATGGCGGCGGAGGCCGCCGCGGGCTGGCCGGAAGAAGCGACACGGCTGCGCGCCGCGGCGCAGCGCTACGCCGCGCGCCTGCGGGCGCTGCTGTAGCCCGCCGGACCCCGACCGCGCCGCCCCTGCCCACTAGCTCGACCAGCGGTCCCCCGCCATCGCGCCGGGCAGCCGGCGCGGGCATGCTGCGCCACCCCTTCCCACCACTGGACCTCGCCGCCATGACCGCCGTTCCGCCTCCCCCCAGCATCGCCACCCTGGAACGCGCCGCGCTCACGGCCGTGCCGGCGCCGCGCCTGGCCTGGGACGGCGGCTTCGTGGTGCGCGGCTTCCGCGGCGGCACCGGCCGCGCCAACGCCGCCTGCTGCCTCGACCCCGCCCCGGACCCGGAGCTGCCCGCCCGGGTCGCGCGCATCGAGGCGGATTTCGCCCGCTGGAACCTCGTCCCGCGCTTCCGCTCCACGCCGCTGGACCCGCCCGGGCTGGTGCCGCTGCTGCTGGCGCGCGGCTATGCCGAGGCGGAGGGCGCCCGCGTCATGGCCGGCCCGCTGGACGGGCTGAGCGGTGTTTCCCCGCTCGGCGAACACCTCGACGGCCCGGCCGAGGACTGGCTTGCCGTGCTGGGCACCGCCGAGTACCAGACGCCCGCCCGCCGCGCCGAGAAGGCGGCCGCCCTGCCGCTGCTCGCCCGCCCCGCCACCTGGCTGCTGCACCGCGCGGAGGGCGTGCCCGCCGCCAGTGCCCAGGCGATCGCCGACGCCTCCCTGTGCGGCATCTTCGACGTCGCCACCGATCCGCGCTTCCGACGCCGTGGCCTGGCGCGCGGGGTGCTGGCAGCAATCGCGCAATGGGGCGCGGCGCAGGGCGCCGACACGGCCTGGCTGCAGGTCGCCACCGGCAACACCGGGGCGCAGCGCCTCTACGAAGCGCTCGGCCTGCGCGAGATCTACCGCTACCGCTACTTCCTGCGGCCCTGACCGGCCGGCCCGCCGCCAACCCCGTGCCCGGCGCCTCGGCGTCGCACGTGCCCCGGCGCCCCACGCGCGCCCCGGGCGCCATCACCCGGACGCGGCGTTCCGCCCGCCGGCCGTCCCGCCCAGCGCCGCCCCGGACCGCAGCGACAGCCGCGGGTCGGAGGCGAAGCGTGCCGCCAGCATGTCCACGAACACCCGCACCCGCCGCGGCAGCGCCCGCGTCGCCGGCCACACCGCGTAGATGTCGCGCGGCTCGGAATGCCAGTCCGGCAGCACGGGCACCAGGGTTTCGCGCTCCAGCCGCACGAAGGCGCGCCAGGGCGGCAGCTGCACCAGCCCCAGCCCGGCTTCCGCCGCCGTCACCAGCACCGCCACGTCGTCCGCCCGCACCCGGCCGCTCACGGGCACCTCGACCTGCCGGCCCGCCGCGTCCTCCAGCCGGATCGCGTGGCCGGTGATGCGGTGCAGGCACATGTCGTGCCCCGCCAGCCCCTCGGGCGTCCCGGGCGTGCCGCGTTCCGCCAGGTAGACCGGCGAGGCGTAGAGGTTCAGCGCGAAGCGCCCGAGATGCCGCGCGATCAGGGATTCCTGCCGCACCGGCCCCGCCCGCAGCGCCATGTCCACGCCCGCGGCCAGCAGGTCCACCTCGCCGTCGCCCAGCAGCAGGTCCAGGTTCAGCCCGGGATGCTCGCGCAGGAACTCCGGCAGCCAGGGCACCACCGTGCGGCGGAAAAAGGACGGGCTCGCCGCCACCCGCAGCGTGCCGCGCAGCGTCGCCTCCTCGCGGCGCACGGAATCCTCCGCCTCCTCGATGGCCGTGAGCGCCTTGCCCGCTTCCTCGTAGAAGTGCTGCCCGGCCTCCGTCGGCCGCAGCCCGCGCGGCGAGCGGTGCAGCAGCGGCACCCCCAGCCGCGCTTCCAGCTCCGACAACAGCCGCGACACGTTGGGCTGCCCCATGCCCAGCGACTGCGCCGCCCGCGTCAGCCCGCCCGCCTCCACCACCCGGCGGAACACCGTCATCTGCGCCACCCGGTCCACCCGCCGTGCTCCCTATGCCGCTCGGCGGTGGGCGGGGGCATCCGGTCGCATGGTGTGGTGCTCGATGGCCCGCAGGGGGCGCTGCCCCCTGTCAGCCAGCGCCGCAGTTTCACGAACGGAAGGTCCAGGAAACTCAGTTTCCTGGCGGGGGGTGCAGGGGGGCAGAGCCCTCCCTGCAGGCCACAGGCACCACGCCACCCCGCCGGACATCCTCACCCCGCCGGCAGCAGCACGGTGCTGCCGGTGGTGCGGCGGGCTTCCAGGGCGCGATGGGCGTCGGCGGCCTCGCGCAGGGGCCAGTGCTGGTTCACCAGCACGCGCACGGCGCCGCTCTGCACGGCGTCGAACAGGTCGGCGGCATTGGCCACCAGGTCGGCGCGCTTGGCCGTGTAGGAGGCGAGGGTCGGCCGCGTGACGTAGAGCGAGCCCTTGGCCGCCAGCAGCCCCAGATCCACCGGCGGCACCGGGCCGGAGGCATTGCCGTAGGACACCATCATCCCCAGCGGCGCCAGGCAGTCCAGCGAAGGCATGAAGGTGTCCCGCCCCACGCTGTCATACACCACCGGCAGCATCGCGCCCCCGGTGATCGCCTTGACGCGGGCGGCCAGGTCCTCGCCCGGCAGGATCACGTGCGCCGCGCCGTGCGCCCGGGCCAGCTCCGCCTTGCCTTCCGTGCCGGCCGTGCCGATCACCGTGCAGCCCAGCGCCTTGGCCCATTGGCACAGGATCAGCCCGACGCCGCCGGCCGCGGCATGCACCAGGATCGTCTCGCCCGGCTTCACCGGATAGGTCCGGCGCAACAGGTACTGCGCCGTCAGCCCCTGCAGCATAGCGGCGGCGGCCACCTCGTCGCTGATGCCGTCGGGCAGCTTCACCAGCCGCTCCGCCTTGATGACGCGTGCCTCGGAATAGGCGCCCAGCGGGCCGGTGGCGTAGGCGACGCGGTCGCCGGGGGCGACCTCGGTCACGCCCTCGCCCACCGCCTCCACCACGCCGGCGGCCTCCATGCCAATCACCGCCGGCAGGGCAGGCGCCTTGTACAGGCCGTTGCGGAAATACACGTCGATGTAGTTCAGCCCGATGGCCGCGTGCCGCACCAGCGCCTCGCCCGCCTTGGGGCCGGGCACCGGCACCTCCTCCCACAACAGTTTCTCGGGGCCGCCATATTCGTGGATGCGCAACGCATGGTTCATGGCAGCAGGTCCTGGAAGGGAGCGGCTTCGAGCCGCAGCAGGAAACGCTTGGTGGCGTCCCCGCTGTCCCCGGAATAGCCCCCGAGCGCGCCGTTGGCGGCGACGACCCGGTGGCAGGGAATAAGGATCGGGATGGGATTGGCGCCGCAGGCCACGCCCACGGCGCGCGCCGAACTGTTCAGCAGCTGCGCCACCGCGCCATAGGTCCTGGTTTCGCCGCGCGGAATGGCCCGCATCGCGTCCCAGACCCGCGTCTGGAAGGGGGTGCCGTGGGGCGCCAGCGGCAGGTCGAAGCCGGCCCGCTCGCCGTCGAAGAAGGCGTGCAACTGGTCCCGCGCCGCGGCCAGCACGGGGGTGACGCACTGGTCCCGCCCGCGCCCCCAATCGAGGGCGACGATCTGCCCCTCCTCCTCCGAGACCGTGATCTCGCCGAGGGGGGTATGGAGGGTGAGTTGCGGCATCCGGGCGGAGGTTCCGGCGCGGATTGGCCCCCAGCGGGGGGTGGGCGTCAAGGTTTGCCGGCGGCGAAGGGGGGCAGCGGTGCGTTCCGCTACGGACGCGGTGGCCCCGGCTCCGCCACCGCGGCCCGGCGAAACGGCAGTTTGCAGGGCCGGAACCCGTGCCCCGGATCCGGCGAGGCCGTTTCGGGCGGGCATCCCCGCCGTGAATTGAGGGGAACGCCTGACCGTGATGTGATGCCGCCCAAAGGTCACCGCAGGAACGGTGCCGGAAGGACGCGCCATGCCCAATGTTTATGCCGCCTGCTGGACCATGAGCGAGATCGCCTTCAACGGCAGCGGCGCCGCAGCCCGGGCCGGCACCCTGCGCGACATCGCCCTGGTGGCGGACACGCAGCTGAAGATCGCCGGCAACACCGCTGGCGGGGACTTCAGCCGCATGCTGGTGGTGCCGGAATACCTGTTCAGCGCGGGCGGCGCACTGCTGTCGCGCGACAACAAGCACGCGATCTACCGTCAGCTGGAGAACATCAGCGCGGCAGTGCCGCAGCTGCTGATCGTCGCCGGCTCGATCGCCTACAGGAAGGGCACCTTCTTCAAGGACACCTACAATGTCTGCCCGATCCTGCTGAACGGCCAGATCATCCGCAAGCTGTACAAGGCCAACGACGACGGCGTGTACCAGAACAACGGCACCTTCCGCACCAAGACGGATGGCGGCAAGGGGGTCCCCTACGCGACGATCGGCGGCCTGAACATCGGGCTCGACATCTGCCTCGACTACAACCAGGGCCGGCTGGGAACCTATATCGCGCAGAACAACCTCGCCGCGCCGGACATCCACATCCAGATCAGCGGCACCAACTCCGCCGCCAGTTCCCGCAGCGCGGCCAGGACCGGCGGCGTCTACCTGCATTGCGACCTCGGCGGCAAAGGCGCGAATGGCGCCACCGCCTGGCGCGTCACCGGCCAAGCGGCCGACATCGGCACCGCCACCACGCGCATCCAGCCGCGGCAGGTCCTGATGCAGGGTGGTGGCCGGCTGATGCTGTTCGACATCCCGGTCTGACGCCGCGCCGGCGGGCAGCATGGCCCACTACCCCGCCCGCGCCGCCAGCCACCCTCCGCCCACCACCAGCGCCGCCGCCGCCAGCAGCCGCCAGCTCAGCGTCCCTTCACCCAGCGCCAGCAGCAGCAGCGTCGAGGCCGGCGGCACCGCATAGGCCAGCGTCCCCAGCAGCCGCGGGTCGCCCCGCTTCATGCCGGCATCCCAGAGGAAAAAGGCAGCGCCCACGGGCCCCACCCCCATCAGCCCCACCGCCAGCCATTGCTGCCCGTCCGGCCAGACGCCCTGCTCGAACACCGCATGCGCGATGCCGGCCAGGGCCGCGGTGCCCAGGCAGAAGCCCGCCACGGCCTCGGTCGGCACCGCCGCCATCCGGCGCGAGGTCACGGAATACAGCGCCCACCACAGCGCCGCCGCCGCCGCACAGGCGAAGCCCAGCGCCGCCCCGGGCGGAAAACCGGCATTGCCGCCCAGCACCGTGGCGCAGCCGGCGAAGCCCAGCGCCACCCCGCCCAGCCGCCGCGGCCCCAACGGCAACCCCAGCACCGGCGCCGAGAGCAGCACGATCAGCAGCGGCCACATGTAGTTCAGCAGGTTGGCTTCCACCGGCGGCGCCAGGGCCAGGGCCGCGAAATACAGCGCGTGGTAGCCGAACAGCCCGCCCACCCCGTGCAGCCAGGCGACCGGCGGCTGCCGCAGCACCCCCAGCCGCCCCCGGAGCGCCAGCACGATCAGCGGCAGCAGCCCGCCCACCGCGAAGGCCATCGCCGTCAGCTGCAGCGTCGGCAGCCCGGCCGCCAGCCGCGACAAGGGCGCCAGCGTCGCCCACAGCGCCAGCGCGCCGCACCCCGCCAGCGTCGCCCCGCGCGCAGCAGCCCCCGCGGCCATCTTCCCCCGAGGCGCCGTCACGCCCGGCCCCAGCCCATCCGTCCGCCTGTGCCCGGGCATACCCGCCGCCCACGCCCGCCGGGCACGACCGTGACCGTGACCACGACAGCGCCCCCCGGCCGCGGCGCGGCAACCGCACCGGCAGGGCGACGTTGTGCCGGCGCCATCCAGGGAACCGCGCCCATGGGCTTTCTCGCCCGCACCGTCATCACCGCCATCGCCTTCTGGGTCGCCGCCCACCTCGTCAGCGGCATCGAGCTGCCGGGGGTGATCGGCACGCTCTTCGCGGCCATCATCTTCGGGCTGGTCAACGCGGTGATCCGCCCGGTGCTGTCGCTGTTGTCGCTGCCGCTCACCATCCTCACCCTCGGGCTGTTCACCCTGGTGATCAACGCCGCCATGTTCGGCCTCACCGCCGCGCTGTCGCCGGGGATGCGCGTGCATGGCTTCGGCGCGGCGATCCTGGGCGCCATCGTGGTGTGGCTGGTGAGCTGGGCCGCCAGCCGCCTGATCGGCGACCGCGGGTCGGCCCTGGCCGGGCGCTGAACCCCGCGCGGTCCCGCCGCCAGCGCCCCGCGTCCCCGGAACATCGGGTGCCACGGGCCGCCGCCGCCGTGCGCCCGGCGATCCGTTCGGGGAAGGAAAGGGCGGGATTGCGCCGTTGCGTGCCACATTCGGCGCTTTGTGACAGGAACCCGCGATTCTGCCACGCCGCGACACCGCCGCCATGTCCAGCTTGACCAGCAAACCATTGTTGTGCAATACTTCTTTCGCCAAAGTTGGGCTTCCGAGCCGCCCTCCCGGGGGTGCCCCGGTAAGGAAGTAAGATGGTAAGGAAGTAAGGCGAACCGGACCCGCCCGGCCGCCGCACAGCCGGAAACCCCCGAACCGTGTCGTTGACCGACGATGACGAGGACGATGCACCCCCCGGCCTGCCGGCGGGCGCGCCCTTCTACATGACCCCCGCCGGCCACGCCGCCCTGCGCGAGGAGTTGCGCCAGCTCTGGGACGAGGACCGCCCCAAGGTGGTGGAGCTGGTGTCCTGGGCCGCCAGCCTCGGCGACCGGTCGGAAAATGCCGACTACCAGTACGGCAAGCGCCGCCTGCACGAGATCGACCGACGCGTCCGCTTCCTGCGCAAGCGGCTGGACCGCGCCGCCGTGGTGGACCCCGCGGCGCAGCGTCGGCGCGACCAGGTCTTCTTCGGCGCCACCGTGACCTTTGCCGGCGAGGACGACGCCGAGCGCAGCGTCACCATCACCGGCATCGACGAGGCGGATGCCAGCCGCGGCGACGTGTCCTGGGTGTCGCCCGTGGCCCGCGCGCTGCTGGGCAAGCGCGTGGGTGACCTCGTGCGCCTGCGCACCCCCGGCGGCGGCGAGGAGATCGAGGTGTTGGCGATCCGCTACCCCGGCAGCTGATCTCCGGCTGCCCGGCGGCTGATCTTCGGCCGCCCGGCGGCTGATCTCCGGCTACTCCGGCGGGTGACCCACGGCCCCGCCGGAGACTGATCCGTGGCCGGGCCCGGCGGCGGCAACCGCCCCGCGGGGGAGGCGTTGCTCCCCCGATACCGCTGCCGGAGATCGACCATGAGCGACCAGATGAGCAAGGACGACCCGCGGAATCAGGTGCCCACCAGCCCCGGCACCGAGGAAACCCGCTATCACCGCCGCGCCCACGGCCGCATGGCGGAGGAGCGGGGCGACGACCCCGCCGCCGGCACGGCGGACGAACCCGTGGCGCCCGGCGAGATCCAGGCCGGCGACCGCTCGGAACTGGCGCAGGCGCTGGGCGGGCCGGTGGACATCTCACCGATCCGCGGCCGCCGCACCATCGAGCGCACGGAGGAGTAGCGCTCCCTCCGGCAGCCCGGCCCGGGGCCACCGGCCGGGTGCGGAAGCATCACGCGCTGTTGTGGCCCGCCGCGCTTGGTTCTGCCCGGCCGGGCTGCGATGACCTTTGTTCCCGAAACACCCGTCGATCGCTCCGCGGTCGGCCGCGAGCCAGAGGCTTCGGAACCCATGTCCGACGCGCAACGACCTGCGCCGACCTCCCTCTACTACCTGAGCCCGCTGCTGCTGGGCCCGCTGCGCGACTGGGATGCCGAGCTGGCGCGCATCGCCGGGCTGGGCTTCCGCGCCGTGGCCACGCCGCTGCCCTTCGCGCCCGGCCGCAGCGGCCAGGTGACGCTGCTGGCCGACCCCGACCGTCCGCACCCCGCGCTCGACGCACCGGGCGACGGCACGGACGCTGTGGCCCGCATCGCCGCCGCCTGCCGCACGCAGGGGCTGGACCTCCTCCTGGACCTCGCGCCCGACCGCGTGGCCGAGGACGGCGCCCTGGCCCAGGCGCATCCCGACTGGTTCCCGGTGCCAGCCATCCTGGCGGGCACGCCCGACCCGCGCCGCACCCCTGCCGAGATCGGCACCGTGCTGGCCGCGCTGGACCGCGACGACCTGCTCGGCTGGTGGGAAGACCGGCTGCGCCGCTGGCTGGAGGCCGGCGTGGCGGGCTTCCGCTGCACCGCTCCGTCGCAAACGCCGCCCGCCGCCTGGCGCCGCCTGATGGCCGCCGCCCGCGCCGCCAGGCCCGGCTGCCTGTTCCTGGCCTGGACCCCCGGCCTGCCGCGCGAGGAGGCGCTGGCGCTGGCTGGCATCGGCTTCGACCTCGCCTGTTCCTCCCTGGCCTGGTGGGATTTCCGCGCCGGCTGGCTGCTGGAGGAGCGGCAGGCCCTGGCCGGCGTCGCGCCCCTGCTCGCCTTCCCCGAAGCACCCTTCGGCCCGCGCACCGGCATGGGGCTCGAAGACCCGGCGCAGCGCGCCCGCGCCGCCGCACGCCTGCTGCGCTTCGCCGCCGCCTTCGGCGACGCCCTTCTGGTCCCGATGGGCTTCGAGTTCGGCGCCACCCGCCCGCTGGACCCGTCGCAGGACCGGCCGGGCGACTGGCAGTGGATCCGGCAGAACGCGCCCTACGACCTGTCCGCCGCGATAACCGAGGCGAATGCCCTGTCCGCCCGCATGGCCCCCTTCGCCAGCGGCGAGGAACGCGCCCTGTCCGGCCCGGACGCCCCCGCGGTGGCCGTGCTGCGCGCCCGCGGCAGCGACCTGCGCAGCGCCCGCGGCGCCACGCTGATCCTGGCCAATCCCGACCTGCGAACCCCCGTCGCCGTGCAGCCCGAGGCGATCCTGCCCGGCACCGGCGGCATGCTCGGCCGCTTCCTGCCGCTGGGGGAGGGGGCGCCGCTGGTGCCGGGCACGCCGACCGTGCTGGAACCCGGCGCCGTCCGCCTCTTCACCGCCGAGCGCGGCGCGCCGATCCTGCGCCCGCGCTCCGTGCGCCCCACCCCGGCCCAGGCGGTGGAAAGCCCGCGCGTCGCCATCGAGGCGGTGACGCCCACGGTGGATGGCGGCCGCTTCCCGGCCAAGCGCGTGGTGGGCGAATCCGTCACGGTGGAAGCGGACGTCTTCACCGACGGCCACGGCAAGCTGGCGGTGGCGCTGCTGTGGCGCGCCGCCGACGAGCGGGCCTGGCGCGAGGTGCGCATGGCGCCGCTGGGCAATGACCGCTGGGCCGCCAGCTTCGCGCTGGACCGGCTGGGCCGCTTCCAGTTCGCGGTGGAAGCCTGGGTGGACGCCTTCGCCAGCTATCGCGACGAGCTGAGCAAGAAGCACGCGGCCGGCGTGCCGGTGACGCTGGAGCTGGAAGAAGGCCGCCGCCTCGTGGCCGCCGCGGCCGCACGCCCGGCCGGCAAGGCGCTGACCGGCCTCGCCGCGCAGCTGGAATCCGCCGGCGAGGCGGAGCGGCTGACAGCGCTGCTCTCGCCCGACACCGCCGCGCTGATGGCCGCCGCCGACGACCGCCCGCACCGCGTGCGCCAGTCGCCGATCGCCACGATCGAGGCCGAGCGCACGGCAGCGCGCTTCGCCTCCTGGTACGAGATCTTCCCGCGCTCCCAGAGTGGCGACCCCAAGCGCCACGGCACCTTCGACGACGTCATCCGGCAGTTGCCGCGCATCCAGGCGATGGGCTTCGACGTGCTGTACTTCCCGCCCATCCACCCGATCGGCAAGAAGAACCGCAAGGGCCGCAACAACAGCCTGACCCCCGGCCCGGAGGATCCTGGCAGCCCCTACGCCATCGGCTCCGAGGAAGGCGGCCACGACGCGCTGCACCCCGAGCTCGGCACCCTGGCCGACTTCCAGCGCCTGCGCGACGCGGCCTTCCAGCACGGGCTGGAACTGGCAATCGATTTCGCCATCCAGTGCTCGCCCGACCATCCCTGGCTGCGCGAGCATCCGGAATGGTTCGACTGGCGCCCGGACGGCACGATCCGCTACGCCGAGAACCCGCCCAAGAAGTACGAGGACATCGTCAACGTCGACTTCTACGCGGAAGGCGCCAAGCCGTCCCTGTGGGTGGCGCTGCGCGATGCGGTGATGTTCTGGGCCGACCAGGGCATCCGCACCTTCCGGGTGGACAACCCGCACACCAAGCCGCTGCCCTTCTGGGAATGGATGATCGCCGAGATCAAGGCGAAGTATCCCGACAGCATCTTCCTCAGCGAGGCCTTCACCCGGCCAAAGGTGATGTACCGCCTGGCCAAGGTCGGCTTCTCGCAGAGCTACACCTACTTCACCTGGCGCAACACCAAGGCGGAGTTCGTGGAGTACATGACGGAGCTGACCACCACGGCGCCGCGCGACTTCTTCCGCCCGCATTTCTTCGTCAACACGCCCGACATCAACCCGGTTTTCCTGCAAACCTCCGGCCGTCCCGGCCACCTGATCCGCGCGGCCCTCGCCGCCACGCTGAGCGGCCTCTGGGGTGTCTACAACGGCTTCGAGCTGTGCGAGGCCACGCCGGTGCCGGGCAAGGAAGACTACGTCGACAGCGAGAAATACGAGATCCGCGCCTGGGACTACGACCGCCCCGGCAACATCGTGCCCGAGATTTCCCGGCTGAACGCCATCCGCAAGGCCAACCCGGCACTGCACGGGCATCTCGGGGTAAAGTTCTACAGCTGCTTCAACGACAACATCTTGTACTTCGCCAAGGCCACGCCGGACCGCTCCAACGTGATCCTGGTCGCGGTCAGCCTGGACCCCAACACCGTGCAGGAAGCCGGCTTCGAGCTGCCGCTGTGGGAATGGAACCTGCCCGATGGCGGGTCGTTGGAAGCGGAGGACCTGATGCGCGGCCACCGCTTCACCTGGACCGGCAAGAACCAGCGCCTCCGCCTGGACCCCCACGACCTGCCCTTCGCCATCTGGCGCGTTCGCCCAGCAGGCGCCTGAGCCGAACGGAAGTTTCGAGAGAACCATGTCCCTGACCTCCGCCTCGACCACCGCCGTCACCGTATCCTCCGCGGAGGATCCGCACTGGTATCGCGACGCGGTGATCTACCAGTTGCACGTGAAGAGCTTCTTCGACGGCAACAATGACGGCGTGGGCGACTTCGCCGGGCTGCTGGAGAAGCTGGACTACCTGGCGGAACTGGGCGTGGACACGCTGTGGCTGCTGCCCTTCTATCCCAGCCCGCGCCGCGACGACGGCTACGACATCTCGGAATACCGGGATGTCCACCCCGACTACGGCACGCTGGACGATGCCAAGCGCTTCATCGCCGAGGCACATCGCCGCGGCTTGCGGGTGATCACCGAGCTGGTGATCAACCACACCTCCGACCAGCACCCCTGGTTCCAGGCCGCCCGGGCCGCGCAGCCGGGCGACCCGATGCGCGACTACTACGTGTGGTCGGACAACGACCAGCTCTACAGCGGCACGCGCATCATCTTCCTGGACACCGAGAAGTCCAACTGGACCTGGGACGACCAGGCCAAGGCGTATTTCTGGCACCGCTTCTTCAGCCACCAGCCCGACCTGAACTTCGACAACCCCCGCATCATGGTCGAGGTGCTGAACGTCATGCGCTTCTGGCTGGACGCCGGCGTGGATGGCCTGCGCCTGGACGCGGTGCCCTACCTGATCGAGCGCGACGGCACCACCAACGAGAACCTGCCCGAAACGCACGACATCCTGAAGACCATCCGGCGCAAGCTGGACGAGGAATATCCCGACCGAATGCTGCTGGCCGAGGCCAACATGTGGCCGGAGGACACGCAGCAGTATTTCGGCAACGGCGACGAATGCCACATGGCGTTCCATTTCCCGCTGATGCCGCGCATGTACATGGCCATCGCGCAGGAAGACCGCTTCCCGATCTCCGACATCCTGCGCCAGACACCGGACATTCCCGAGGGCTGCCAGTGGGCCATCTTCCTGCGCAACCACGACGAGCTGACGCTGGAGATGGTCACTGACAAGGAGCGGGACTACCTCTGGACCACCTATGCCGCCGACAAGCGGGCGCGCATCAACCTCGGCATCCGCCGCCGCCTGGCGCCGCTGCTGGAGCGTGACCGCCGTCGGATTGAGCTGATGAACGGGTTGCTGCTCAGCATGCCCGGCACGCCCGTGATCTATTACGGCGACGAGATCGGCATGGGCGACAACATCTTCCTGGGCGACCGGGACGGGGTGCGCACGCCGATGCAGTGGAGCATCGACCGCAACGGCGGCTTCTCCAAGGCCGACCCGGCGGGGCTGGTGCTGCCGGCCATCCAGGACCCGCTCTACGGCTTCCAAGCGGTGAACGTGGAAGCGCAGATGCGCGACGCGCATTCGCTGCTCAACTGGACCCGGCGGATGCTGGCCACCCGCAGGCAGTCCCGCGCCTTCGGCCGCGGCACGATGCGGCTGCTCTATCCCGGCAACCGCAAGGTCCTCGCCTACCTGCGGGAATACGAGGGCGAGACCATCCTCTGCGTCTTCAACCTGAGCCGCACGGCGCAGGCGGTGGAACTGGACCTATCCGCCTTTGCCGGCCGCGTACCGGTGGAGATGCTGGGCGGCACTGCCTTTCCCGCCATCGGCCAGCTGACCTACCTGCTGACCATCCAGCCCTACGGCTTCTACTGGTTCGTCCTCGCCACCGAGCAGGCGTTGCCGCCCTGGCACCAGAAGGCCCCCGAACCCTTGCCCGACCTGCGGACCCTGGTGTTCCGCGCCGAGGAGAAGAGCATGCTGAGCCCGGCCCACAAGGCGGAGCTGGAGCGCGACGTCCTCCCCGCCTACCTGCCCAAGCGCCGCTGGTTCGCCGCCAAGGGCGAAACGCTGGAAGGCGTGTCCCTGCGCGCCACGGCCGAACTTCCCGGCACCAACGGCTACGTCGTGCTGGCCGAGGTCGAGGCGCGGCTGCCCGGCCGCAGCGAGCGCTACTGCCTGCCGCTGGCCGCGGTGGAGGAGAGCGACAATGCCAGCCCGCTGGCCTACCAGCTGGCCCTGGCGCGCGGGCGGCAGGTGCGGCGCGTCGGCTACCTGACGGACGCCTTCGCTTCCGACGACTTCGCCCGGGCCACGCTGGCAGCGCTGCGCAGCGGCGCCACCGTGCCCACCGACGAGGGCGAGATCCGCTTCGTCGGCAGCGCCCGGCTGAACGAGACGGCGCTGGCGGAGCAGCCGGAAATCCGCCGCCTCTCGGCCGAGCAGTCCAACTCCTCGATGATCATCGGGGAAGCGGTGGTGCTGAAGATCCTGCGCAAGCTGTCGCACGGCATCCACCCGGAAGCCGAGGTGACGCGGCACCTGACCGAAGCCGGCTTCAGCAACATCGCGCCGCTGCTGGGCGAGGTGGTGCGGGTCGCGCCGGACGGCACGCCCACCACGCTGATCCTGCTGCAGGGCTTCGTGCGCAACCAGGGCGACGGCTGGGGCTGGACGCTGGGCTGGCTGGGCCGCTCGGTGGACGAGGCGGCGCTGGCGGCCGAGGACCCGGCCGACGTCTTCGCCGGCTACCTCAGCTTCGCCACCGCCCTGGGCCGCCGCCTGGGCGAACTGCACGCGGTGCTGGCTTCGCCCTCCACCGACCCGGCCTTCGCGCCCGAACCGGCCGAGGAAGCGGACCGCGAGGGCTGGGCGCGGGGTGCCATCGCGCAGCTCGACCCGGCGCTGGAACTGCTGGGCAAGGCCACCGACCTGTCCGAGGAGGACAAGGCGCTGGCGCAGCGGCTGACGGGCAATGCGGAAGCGCTGCGCGAGGTGGTGCGCGGCCTGGCGCAATCCGCCACGGGGGCGCTGAAGACCCGCGTGCACGGTGACTTCCACCTCGGCCAGGTGCTGGTGGCGCAGGGCGACGCGGTGATCGTGGACTTCGAGGGCGAGCCCGCCCGCCCGCTGGAGGAGCGTCGCGCCAAGGGCTCGCCGCTGCGCGACGTGGCCGGGCTGCTGCGCTCCTTCGACTATGCCGCGGCCGCGGCGGCGCAGGACACCACCGGCAGCGCCGGTGCAGCCGCCGCGCCCGAGCGCCGCGCGGCGCTGCTGGCGCGCTTCCGCACCGAAGCGTCGGACGCCTTCCTGGCCGCCTACCGCGAGGTGGAGCATGCGGCGCCGGCGCGCTGGGTGCCGGAAGGTTCGGAGCAGGCGCTGCTCGACCTGTTCCTGATCGAGAAGGCCGCCTACGAGATCCGCTACGAGGCGGCGAACCGCCCGGCCTGGCTGCCGCTGCCGCTGCGCGGGCTGGCCGCCATCGCCGAACGGCTGCTGCCGGGGGGAGCCGCATGATGGCCGACGAAGCCGCGATTGCCGCCCTGATCGAGGGCCGGCACGGGGACCCCTTCAGCCTCCTCGGCCGCCACGGCGAGGTGCTGCGCTCCTTCCAGCCCGGTGCCGCCGGGGTGGAGGTGGTGGCGCGCGACGGCGGCGCCGTGCTGGGCCGGCTGGAACACCGCCAGGGCGGGCTGTTCGAAGGCCGCGTGGCCTCCGACGCGCCCTACCGCCTGCGCATCGACTGGCACGGCGGCGTGCAGGAAACCGAAGACCCGTATTCCTTCGGCTTCCTGCTGGGCGAGCTGGACCTCTACCTCTTCGCCGAAGGGCGGCATCGCGAGTTGGGCAGCGTCTTCGGCGCCCAGGCGGTGACGGTGGACGGCATCCCCGGCGTGCGCTTCGCGGTCTGGGCGCCCAACGCGCAGCGCGTGTCCGTGGTGGGGGACTTCAACACCTGGGACGGCCGCCGCCACCCGATGCGGCTGCGCCGCGAGGCCGGCGTCTGGGAATTGTTCATCCCGCGCCTCGGGCCCGGCACCTCCTACAAGTACGAGATCCTCGGCGCCGACGGTGCGGTGCTGCCGCTCAAGGCCGACCCGGTGGCGCAGCGCTCGGAACTGGCTCCGGCCACCGCCTCCGTGGTGGCGGAGCCGGCGCCGTTCCGCTGGACCGACGAGGCCTGGATGGCCCGCCGCGGTGCGGCGCAGGCGCCGGACGCGCCGCTCTCCATCTACGAGGTGCATCCCGGTTCCTGGTGGAAGCCGGAAAACGGCGCCACCCCCGACTGGGACGCGCTGGCGGAACGGCTGATCCCCTATGCCGCCGGGATGGGCTTCACCCACCTGGAACTGCTGCCGATCTCCGAGCATCCCTTCGGCGGCTCCTGGGGCTACCAGCCGCTCGGACTCTTCTCCCCCACTGCGCGCTTCGGCACGCCGGAGGGCTTCGCGCGCTTCGTGAACCGCTGCCACGAGGCCGGGCTGGGCATCCTCCTGGACTGGGTGCCGGCGCATTTCCCGACCGACCCGCACGGCATGGGCCGCTTCGATGGCACAGCGCTGTATGAGCACGCCGATCCGCGCGAAGGCTTCCACCAGGACTGGAACACGCTGATCTACAACATGGGCCGCAACGAGGTGCGCGGCTTCCTGATCGCCTCCGGCCTGCACTGGCTGGAACGCTTCCACGTCGACGGGCTGCGCGTGGATGCCGTGGCCTCGATGCTGTACCGCGACTATTCCCGCAAGGCCGGCGAATGGGTGCCGAACCAGTATGGCGGCCGCGAGAACCTCGAAGCCGTGGCCTTCCTGCGCGAGATGAACGAGGTGGTGGCCGAGCGCTGCCCGGGCGCGGTGATGATCGCGGAAGAATCCACCGCCTGGCCGGGCGTCACCGCGCCGGTCTCCGCCGGCGGGCTGGGCTTCACCTACAAGTGGAACATGGGGTGGATGCACGACACGCTCCACTACATGCAGGAGGAGCCGGTCAATCGCCGCTGGCACCACGATCAGATGACCTTCGGGCTGGTCTATGCCTTCTCGGAGAAGTTCGTGCTGCCGATCTCGCACGATGAGGTCGTGCACGGCAAAGGCTCGCTGCTGCGCAAGATGCCGGGCGACGACTGGCAGCAGCGCGCCAACCTGCGCGCCTATCTCGGCTTCATGTGGACCCATCCCGGCAAGAAGCTGCTCTTCATGGGCAGCGAGCTGGCGCAGCCCACGGAATGGAACCACGACACGCAGCTCTCCTGGCATCTGCTGGACGACCCCCGGCACCGTGGGGTGCAGAGCCTGTTGCGCGACCTCAACCGGGTTTATCGCGGCTTGCCGGCGCTGCACCGGCGCGATGCCGAGCCGGCCGGCTTCCAGTGGGTGATCGGCGACGACCGCGACCAGAGCGTCTTCGCCTATCTCCGCCTGGGCACCGACGACGACCCGCCGGTGCTGGTGGTGTGCAACCTCACCCCGGTGCCGCGGGAGGGCTACCGGATCGGCGTTCCCGCCGGCGGCACCTGGCACGAGGTGTTGAACACCGATGCCGGTGGCTACGGCGGAACCAACATGGGAAATTCCGGTTCCGTCACCGCCGACGCCCAGCCCAGCCACGGGCAGGAAAACTCGGTCTTGCTGACCCTGCCGCCCCTCGCCACCCTGATCCTGTCACCCGGAAGCCTGGCCCCGCATGGCGTTTCTCCCTGACCGTCTCGACCCCGGGCGGCCTTATCCGCTCGGGGCTCACTGGGACGGGCTGGGGGTGAATTTCGCGGTGTTCTCCGCCCATGCGGAGCGCATCGACCTGTGCGTGTTCAACGCGTCGGGGCGCAAGGAGATCGCGCGCCTGCCGCTGCCGGAATGCACGGACGAGGTGTGGCACGGCTTCCTGCCGGAAGCGGGGCCGGGGCTGGTCTACGGGTTGCGCGCCCATGGTCCCTACGAGCCTCGCCGCGGCCACCGCTTCAACCCCAACAAGCTGCTGCTGGATCCTTATGCCCGGCAACTGGTAGGGCAGGTCGCCTGGTCGGACGCGCTCTACGGCCATCGGCCCGGCGCCGGGCGCGGCGACCTCAGCTTCGACCGCCGCGACAGCGCCGCCGCCATGCCCAAGGCGGTGGTGGTGCACGATGCCTTCGAATGGGGCGACGACCGGCCGCCCGCCGTGCCCTGGACCGACACGGTGATCTACGAGGCGCACCTGCGCGGCCTGACCATGCTGCGGGGCGACCTGCCGGACGCGGCGCGCGGCACCTTTGCCGGGTTGGGCGACCCGCGGGTGATCGACCACATCCGGCGCCTGGGCGTCACGGCGGTGGAACTGCTACCCGTGCATGCCTTCCTGCAGGACCGCTTCCTGCTGGAAAAGGACCTGCGCAACTACTGGGGCTATTCCACCCTGGGCTTCTTCGCGCCCGAGCCCGCCTATCTCAGCACCGGCACGCTGGCCGAGGCCAAGGGCACGATCCGCCGCCTGCACGCCGCCGGGATCGAGGTGATCCTGGACGTGGTGTACAACCACACCTGCGAGGGCGACGAGACCGGCCCCACCCTGTCCTGGCGAGGGCTGGACAACGCTTCCTACTACAAGCTGCTCCCCGGCGAGGAGCGTTTCCACATCAACGACACCGGCTGCGGCAACACGGTGGACCTCGCGCATCCACGGGTGCTGCAGATGGTCACGGACAGCCTGCGCTACTGGGTCGAGCATTTCCACGTGGACGGCTTCCGCTTCGACCTGTGCCCAATCCTGGGGCGCGAGGCGCAGGGCTTCGACCCCGGTGCCGGCTTCTTCGACGCGCTGCGCCAGGACCCCGTGCTGTCACGCGTCAAGATGATCGCGGAGCCCTGGGATATCGGCCCGGGCGGTTACCAGCTGGGCAACCACCCGCCGGGCTTCGCCGAATGGAACGACCGCTTCCGCGACGGCGTCCGTTCCTACTGGCGGGGCGATGCCGGGGGGCGGCCGGACCTCGCCGCGCGCCTCACCGGGTCGAGCGAGATCTTCGACCACCACCGGCGCCAGCCCTGGGCTTCCGTGAACTACGTCGCCTCCCATGACGGCTTCACGCTGCACGACCTCGTTTCCTTCGAGAACAAGCACAACGAGGAGAACGGCGAGGGCAATCGCGACGGCCACGGCGACAACCATTCGCGCAACTGGGGCGTCGAGGGCGAAACCGACGATCCCGTGATCAACGAGACCCGCGGCCGGCTGAAGCGGGCGATGCTGGCCACCGTTTTCGTGTCCGCCGGCACGCCGATGCTGCTGGCGGGGGACGAGATGGACCGCACCCAGGGTGGCAACAACAACGCCTATTGCCAGGACAACGCCCTGTCCTGGGTGGACTGGGAGCGCGGCAGCACCCCCGAGGCCCGCGAGCTGACCGGCTTCGTTGCGCGGCTGATCGCCCTGCGCCATCGCCTGGCGCCGCTGCGCCGCAAGCACTTCCCGCATGGCCGCACCGAGCCGATGCCGGGCCTGCCGGACACTGCCTGGTTCGATCGCCACGGCGCGCCCATGCAGCCCGAACACTGGAACGACCCGGGCGACTACACGCTGGCGATGCTGCGCGCCGATCCCGACGGGAGAGGCGGCGTGGACGCCGTTCTGCTGCTGCTCAACGCCGATTCCGAACCGCGCGACTTTTCCCTGCCGAAACCCCGGCTGGGCTGGAGCCTGCTGCTGGACACCATCCATCCCTCGGCGCCGGAACGGCCGCTGCGAAACAACGAGACGCTGCTGAGGGTCGGGGCGCACGGTGCCGTGCTGCTCGGGACCCGCGTGGAGAACTGAGATGTCGCAGGACGCGATGGATAGCACCTGGGGGGCAACGATCCTGCCCGGCGGGCAGACCACCCGCTTCCGCATCTGGGCGCCCTCCGCCGACACGGTGGGGCTGGAGGTGGAAGGGCGCGACCCGCAGCCGATGCGGGTGGACGGAGAGGGATGGTTCAGCGCCGAGGCACCGGTGGGCGCCGGGGCGCTGTACCGCTTCCGCGTGTCGCCGGACCTCGCCGTGCCCGACCCCGCCTCGCGCTTCCAGCCGGGGGACGTGCACGGCCCCTCGCAGGTGGTGAACCCCGCCGGCTATCGCTGGCGGAACGCGGAATGGCGAGGCCGGCCCTGGCACGAAACCGTGCTCTACGAACTGCATGCCGGTGCCTGCGGCGGCTTCAACGGCGTGCGCGCCCTGCTGCCCGCCTTGCGCGACCTCGGCGTCACGGCCGTGGAGCTGATGCCGATCAATGATTTCCCCGGTGAGCGGAACTGGGGCTACGACGGCGTGCTGCCCTTCGCCCCCGACAGCACCTACGGCACGCCCGAGGAGCTGAAGGCCCTGATCGACGAGGCGCATGGCCTCGGGCTGATGATGTTCCTGGACGTGGTGTACAACCACTTCGGCCCGGACGGCGCCTATCTGCACGCCTACGCCAAGGAATTCTTCGACGAGGGCCTGCACACGCCCTGGGGCGCGGCCATCGACTTCAAGAAGCAGCCGGTGCGCGACTTCTTCGAGAGCAACGCCCTGATGTGGCTGCGCGAGTACCGCTTCGACGGCTTGCGCTTCGACGCCGTGCACGCCATCGCCGAGCAGGACTGGCTGGACCACCTCGCCGCCCGGCTGCGGCGCGAGGTGGAAGCGGAAACCCCCGGTCGCCACATCCACCTGGTGCTGGAGAACGAGCGCAACGGCGTCGAGCACCTCCGCACCGGGCCGGACGCGCCGGGCTTCGACGCGCAGTGGAACGATGACGGCCACAACGTGCTGCACCCGCTGCTGACCGGCGAGCGCGAAGGCTATTACGAGGACTTCGCCGCCGACGGCGCCGACAAGCTGGCCACGGTGTTGGGCGAGGGCTTCCTGTTCCAGGGCCAGGAGATGCCGCATCTCGGCCGCCCGCGCGGCGCGCCCTCCGGCCACCTGCCGCCCACCGCCTTCGTGCTGTTCCTGCAGAACCACGACCAGATCGGCAACCGCGCCCTGGGCGAACGTCTGCCCGCCCTGGCCGACCCGGCGGCGCTGCGCGCGGCGGCGGCGCTGCTGCTGCTCTGCCCGCAGATCCCCATGCTGTTCATGGGCGAGGAATGGGCGGCCTCCGCGCCCTTCCTGTTCTTCACCGGCTTTCCCGGCGCCGAACTGGCCGAGGCGGTGCGCGAAGGGCGGCGCAAGGAGTTCGCCCATTTCGCCGCCTTCCAGAACCCGGAAACCCGCGAGCGCATCCCCGACCCCAACGCCGAGACCACCTTCACCGCCTCCATCCCCGACCGGGCGGAGGCCGCGCAGGGCGAGCACGCCGCGGTGCTGGCGCTGCACAAGCGGCTGCTGGCGCTGCGTCACGCCGAGATCATCCCCCGCCTGCCCGGGGCCGCGGCGCTGGGCGCGGAGCCCGTGGGGGCCAAGGCGGTGGTGGCGCGCTGGCGCATGGGAGATGGCACGGTGTTGTGTCTCGCCGCCAATCTCGGCGCTGAGCCCGCCGCCGCAACGGCCACGGGTGCGACGCTGTTGTTCGAGACCGCGGAAGGGGCCGGGGCCGCTCTGGCCGGCGGCACCCTGCCGCCCCATTGCACCGTGGCGCTGCTGGACGCGCCGGAGGATTCGGGACCATGAGCGACGACGCGCTACGCGCTCTCGCGGAAGCGGCCGGCATCGAGCTGCGTTGGCGCGACGCCCACGGGGATGACAAGGAAACCGCCCCCGAGGCGATGCGCGCCGTGTTGCAGGCCCTGGGCCTGCCCACGGATTCCGAGGCCGCCATGCGGGAAGGGCGGGAGGAGCTGGCGCGCGAAGCCGCCCTGCCGCCGCTCTGCACCGCGGTGGCCGGGCAGCCCGTGCGCCTCGGCCGCCTCGCCGATCCGGCGCCGCGCTTCAAGCTGACGCTGGAAAGCGGGGCGACCGTGGAAGGCACCGCGACGCCCGAGGGTGAGCTGTGCCGCCTCTGCACCGTGGAGGAGGCCGGCTACCACCACCTCGTCATCGGCGACCGGGAAACCACCCTGGCCGTGGCGCCGGCGCGCGGCTTCGAGGTGTCCGATGCCGCCCCCGGCGCGCGGCCCTGGGGCACGGCCGTGCAGCTCTACGGCTTGCGGCGGCCGGGCGATGCAGGCCTGGGCGATTTCGCCGCCCTGGCGCAGTTCGCCCGCGCCGCGGCGCGCAAGGGCGCGGATGCGGTCGCCATCAGCCCGGTGCACGCGCAGTTCTCGGCCGACCCTGAACGCTCCTCGCCCTACGCGCCCTCCTCGCGCCTGTTCCTGAACGTGCTGCATGCCGACCCCGCCGCGCTGGGCGAGGACGCACTGCGCGAGGCCCTGGCCAGCACCGGGCTGCAAGCAGAATTCGCGCGGCTGGAAACGCTGGACCTCGTGGACTGGCCGGCCAGCGGCCGGGCGCGTCTGGCGGTGCTGCGCGCCCTCTTCGACCGCTTTCCCGGCAGCCCCGAATTCGAGCGCTTCCGGCGCGAGGGCGGCGAGGCGCTGGAAAGCCATGCCCGCTTCGAGGCGCTGCAGGGCAGCCGCTTCGCCGCCGACCCGGAACAGTGGAACTGGCGGAAATGGCCGGCCGAGTTCCGCGACCCGCAAGGCCCTGGGGTGGAGCGCTTCGCCCGCGAGAACGCGCGGGAGGTGGAGTTCCACGCTTTCGCCCAATGGCTCGCCGCACGCGGGCTGGATGCGGCGCAGGTGGCGGCGAAGCAGGCCGGCGCGCGGATCGGGCTGATCGCCGACCTGGCCGTGGGCACGGATGGTTCCGGCAGCCATGGCTGGAGCCGCCCGCGCGAGATGCTGCGCGGCCTGACCGTAGGCGCGCCGCCGGACATCTTCTCGCCGCTGGGGCAGAGCTGGGGCCTCGCGGCCTTCTCGCCGCGCGGGCTCAAGGCGGGCGGCTACGCGGCCTTCCTGGAAATGCTGCGCGCCGCCATGCGCCATGCCGGCGGCGTGCGGATCGACCACGCCATGGGGCTGCAGCGGCTATGGATGGTGCCGGACGGCGCTTCCGCCGCGGAAGGCGCCTACCTGCGTTTCCCCGTGGACGACATGCTGCGGCTGGTGGCGCTGGAATCGCATCGCAACCGCGCGGTCGTGGTGGGTGAGGATCTCGGCACCGTGCCGGAAGGCTTCACCGACCGCATCGAGGGCATCGGCATGCTCGGCATGCGCGTGCTGTGGTTCGAACAGGACGAGGAGCGCGGCTTCACGCCGCCTGCCAGCTGGACGCCCGGCGCCATGGCGATGACCACCACCCACGACCTGCCCACCGTGGCGGGCTGGTGGCGCGGCCGCGACATCGAGTGGCGCGTAAAGCTGGGCCTGCTGGGCGAAGGCAAGGACGGCAGCGAGCAGCGCGAGGAGCGCGAGCGCGACCGTGCCGCCCTGTGGCAGGCCATGCGCGACAGCGGCGCCGCCCAGGGCGAGGCGCCGCCACCCGAAGCCGGGGAGGCCGTAGCCGATGCCGCCGTGGCGCACGTGGCCGGTGCCGCCTGTGCCCTGGCGCTGATCCCGGTCGAGGACGTGCTGGCCCTGCCGGAACAGCCCAACCTGCCCGGCACCACCGAAGGCCACCCCAACTGGCAGCGCCGCCTGCCTGGCACGGCGGAAACGCTGCTGGACGAACCCGGCGCCGCCCACCGCCTCGACGCCATCCAACGCGCCCGCACCGCCGGGCCGCAGGGAGTTTCCCGATCGTGAGTTCCGCTACAACGGCGGCGTCCGTCGTGCCGACGACGCCCCGCGCCACGGCCCGGCTGCAGTTCCACGCCGGCTTCACCCTCGACGACGCCGTGCCGCTGGTGCCCTACTACGCCGCGCTCGGCATCAGCCATCTCTACGCCTCGCCGCTGCTCAAGGCGCGGCCGGGCTCGACCCACGGCTACGACATCGTGGACCCCGGCCGCATCAACCCGGAACTGGGCGGCGAGGAAGCGTTGGAACGCCTCGTGGCCGCGCTGCGCGCGCACGGGATGGGGCTGATCCTGGACATCGTGCCCAACCACATGGGCGTCGGCGGCGCCGATAACGGCTGGTGGCTGGACGTGCTGGAATGGGGGCCGCGCTCGCCCTTCGCGCAGTTCTTCGACATTGACTGGAACCCGCCCGACCCGGCGCTGCAGGACCGCATGCTGGCGCCCTTCCTGGGCGCGCCCTACGGCACGGTGCTGGAATCCGGCGATCTCGCGCTGCATTTCGAGCCCGAGACCGGCAAGATCTTCGCCCGCTACTTCGAGCACCGCTTTCCCATCGCGCCCTGGACCTATGACCGCATCCTGCGCGCCGCCGGCCGCCCGGAACTGCGCGGGCTGGCCCAGGTCTTCGCCGGCATCGCCGCCTCCGGCGAGGCGGATGCCGCCCGCGCCGCGGCCGGCGTGGCGCTGGATGCCCTGGCCCGCTTCGCCGCCACGGCCGAAGGCCAGGCCGCCATCGAGGCCACCCTGGCCGCCTTCGACCCGCAGCAGCCGGAAGGCCGGGCGCGGCTGCACGAGTTGCTGCAGGCGCAGAACTACCGCCTCGCCTGGTGGCGCGCCGCCACGGACGAGATCAATTGGCGCCGCTTCTTCGACGTCACCTCGCTCGCCGGCCTGCAGGTGGAACGGCCGCGGGTCTTCGAGGACACGCACGAGTTGATCCTCGACCTCTACGCCCGCGGGCTGATCGACGGCGTGCGGGTGGACCACGTGGACGGCCTCGCCGACCCGCGCGGCTATTGCCGCAAGCTGCGCCGTCGCCTGGACGGGCTGACGGCGCAGCGCCCGGCCGGCGCACCGAAGGGCGAGCCGCTGCTGGTGGTGGAGAAGATCCTGGCGCCGCACGAGCGGCTGCACGGCGACTGGATGGTGGACGGCACCACCGGCTACAACTTCATGGACGAAGTCTCCGGCCTGCTGCACGACCCGGCCGGCGAGGCACCGCTGACCGCCCTGTGGCACGAGCTGACCGAGCGCCCCGCGAAGTTCGAGGACGAGGCGCGCGAGGCCCGCCGCCAGATCCTGCGCGAGAACCTGGCCAGCGAGCTGAACGGCACCGCCGCCATCCTGCACCGCATCGCCGGGCGCGACCTCGCGACGCGGGACTTCACCCTGACCGCGATCCGCCGCGCCTTGTCGGAGGTGCTGGCGCATTTCCCGGTCTACCGGCTCTACGTGTCGCTGGCCGGCCGGTCGGAGGAGGACACGCGCACGCTGGAATGGGCGCTGGCCGGGGCGCGACGCACCGTGCGCGCCACGGAACGGCCGCTGCTGGACCTGCTCAGCGCCTGGCTGGGCGGCGACCTGCCGCGTTCCCTGCCGCACGCGCAGCGGGGGGAAAGCTGGCGCGCGGCGGTGCGCTTCCAGCAGCTCTCGGCCCCCGTGGCGGCCAAGTCGGTGGAGGACACCGCCTTCTACCGCTACGGCCGCCTGCTCTCGCGCAACGAGGTCGGCTCGGAACCCTCTCACTTCGCCGAAACGCCCGCGGCCTTCCACACGGATTGCCGCGAGCGCGCCAAGCGCTTCCCGCGCGAGCTGCTGGCCACCGCCACGCACGACCACAAGCGCGGCGAGGACAACCGCGCCCGCCTCGCGGTGATCTCCGAGCTGCCGGAAGAATGGGCGGCGGCGCTGCGCCGCTGGTGCCGCCTCAACAGCAGCCTGAAGCGCGAGGTGGACGACACGCCGGCGCCGGACACCACGGACGAGCTGATGCTCTACCAGACCCTGGTGGGCGCCTGGCCGCTGGACCTCGACCCCTCGGACGAAGCGGGGGTGGAGGCGCTGGTCGAGCGCGTGCTGGGCTGGCAGGAAAAGGCCCTGCGCGAGGGCAAGCGCCGTTCCGAATGGGCGGTGCCCAATGAGAGCTACGAGACTGCCTGCCGCGACTTCCTGCGCGCCATCCTGGCCTCCGGCCGCGCCAGCCAGATGCGGGCGGAGATCGCGGGCTTCGCGAACCGGCTGGCCCCGGCGGGCGCGCTGAACGGCCTGAGCCAGACGCTGCTCCGCTGCACCACCCCGGGCATCCCCGACCTCTACCAGGGCACGGAGTTCTGGGATTTTTCCCTGGTGGACCCGGACAATCGCCGCCCGGTGGACTTCGCCGCCCGGCAGGCCGCGGAAAAGGCAGCCTTGCCGCCGGCGGAACTGGTGGGCCATTGGCGGGACGGGCGGGTGAAGCAGGCGATCATCGCTCGCGCCCTGGCGCTGCGGGAACGCCGCCCGGACCTGTTCGCCGAGGGCGAGTACCTGCCGCTGGAGGTGGTGGGCGAGCGGGCCAGTCACGTCCTGGCCTTTCTGCGCCGCCGCGGCGAGGAAGCCGTGCTGGTGGCGGTGACGCGCCTCTCCGCCGCCCTGCTGGGCGAGGCCGCCGTGCCGCTGGTGCCGGCCGAGGCCTGGGGCAACACCGCGCTGGTGCTGCCCGGCGGGTTGGCCGGCGCGGCGCTGCGAAACGTGCTGGGGGAGGGGGCCCTCGCGGCGAAGGGCGATCGGCTGCCGGTGTCGCGGCTGCTGGAACGGCTGCCGGTGGCCCTGCTGGACCTGTCGGCCCGCGACTGAAGCGCGGCCGCGCTGCTGCCCGGGATCGCGCTGTCCCGGCGACGCGCCGGCCGCTAGGCCGGCCGCACCAGCGCGTGCTTCTTGCGTCCGGCCGAGAGCTTGGCGGCGCCGTCGCGCAGGTCCTCCGGGCCGACCTGGCGCGCCTCGTCGCTCACCACCTCGTCGTTGAGGCGGACGCCGCCGCCGCGGATCAGGCGGCGGCCCTCGCCCTTGCTGGCCACGAAGCCGGCCGCCACCAGCAAGTCCAGCACGGCCGCGGGCAGGGCGGACGCCACGGCGGGCAGGTCCTCGGCGACCAAGCCGGCCTCGAAGGTGGTGCGGGCGGTGTCGGCGGCGGCCTGGGCCGCGGCGCGGCCGTGCAGCAGGGCGGTGGCCTCGGTGGCCAGGACCTTCTTGGCCTCGTTGATCTCGGCGCCCTGCAGGGCTTCCAGCCGCGCGATCTCCACCAGCGGCAGTTCGGTGAACAGCTTCAGGAAGCGGCCGACATCGGCATCCTCGGTATTCCGCCAGAACTGCCAGTAGTCGTAGGGCGACAGCCGGTCGGCGTTGAGCCAGACCGCGCCGGCGGCGGTCTTGCCCATCTTCGTGCCCGAGGCTGTGGTGAGCAGCGGCGTGGTGGCGCCGAAGGCTTCCGCCGCCGCGACCCGGCGCACCAGGTCGACGCCCATGATGATGTTGCCCCACTGGTCGCTGCCGCCCATCTGCAGCGCCACGCCGTGACCGCGGTTCAACTCCAGGAAGTCAAAGGCCTGGAGCAGCATGTAGTTGAATTCCAGGAAGGTCAGCGGCTGCTCGCGGTCCAGCCGCAGCCGCACGCTGTCCATGGTCAGCATGCGGTTGACCGAGAAGTGCCGGCCGACGTCGCGCAGGAAGGGGATATAGGCCAGCCCGTCCAGCCAGTCCGCGTTGTCCAGCCCGATCGCGTCGGTCGGCCCCTCGCCGAACTGCACGAGGTTGCTGAAGGCGCGCAGGATGCCGGCCTTGTTGCGGGCGATCTGGGCGTCGTCCAGCAGCGGCCGCGCCTCGTCGCGGAAGGAGGGGTCGCCGATGCGGGTGGTGCCGCCACCCATCAGCACCACGGGCCGGTGGCCCGTGCGCTGCAGCAGGCGCAGCAGCATGATCTGCATCAGCGAGCCGACATGCAGGCTGTCCGCCGTGCAGTCGAAGCCGATATAGCCCGACATCGGCCCCGACTTCATCCGGGCGGCCAGCGCGGCCTCGTCCGTGACCTGGTGGAGGTAGCCGCGCTCGCGCGCGATGTGCAGGAAGTCGTCCATGGCGGGGCCGGTGTTGCCAGTTCCGCGCGACTTTGCCCAGCAGGGCAGGGCGCACCCTGGCTATTCCCTGCCCGGCAGCAGGACCGCCGGCTCAGACGCGGCGCCGGACCGGCCCGCGGAAGGGCCGATCCGGCAGCCGATCCGCGGCGGCTACTGCGTCAGCACCGACCGCACGGCCTGCTCGCGCCGCGCCTGCTCCGACTGTTCGCGCGAACGTCCGGGCGGCGGGCCGCTGGGGCGCTGCCGGGCGGCCTCGTCACGGCCGCGGTCGCGCTCATAAGCCTGCCGGCGGTCGTCGTCGCGGCGCCGGTCACGCTCATAGGACTGCCGACGGTCGTCCTCGCGACGGCGGTCGCGCTCATAGGCCCGGCGCCGGTCGTCGTCGCGGCGGCGGTCGCGCTCATAGGCTTCGCGACGCGCGTAGTCGTCGCGCCGGGCTTCCTGGTAGCGCCGGCGCTCCCAGTCCGGGCGGCCATAGGCCGGGGGAGGGGCGTATTCCGGCTGGTAGCCGACCAGGGGACCGCCGGGCGCATAAACGGGGCCGCCGAAGCCGCCATCGGGGCCGTAGGCGCCATCCACGCAGCCCCCCAGCATCAGCCCGCCTGCCAAGACCAGCATTGCCACGCCGCGCATCAACGCCTCCCTTTCCCGATCGGCCCCGTAATAAAACGCCCAGCTGGTGAATGCTTCGCGTCCATGCCGCGGCAAAATCTGGGCGCGACCATCACGAAACCCGGCGAAGGCTCCGGGGTTGCCGGGAGCCGCCGGGGCGCGGCGATGCCGCAGGCATCCGGCGAGCCCAGGGGTGGCGGGGTTCCGGCCTACCCGACCGGGATGCGCCTCCATGCCGGGGGAATGCGGGTCCGCCCCGGGGAGATGCACGTCGGCCCGCCGCCGTTCGGCGTCAGCCGGCCAGGGCAGCCGTCGCGCGCCACACCCGCAGGAAATTGCCCGACCACAGCAGCCGCAGCGCCGCCGCGTCGAAGCCGCGGCGCAGCAACTCGGCCGTCAGCCCGGCGGTTTCCCCGGCATGGCGCCAGCCTTCCACGCCGCCGCCGCCGTCGAAGTCGCTGCTGAGGCCGACATGCTCCAGCCCGATGCGGTTCACCGCGTGCTGGACGTGGTCGGCCATGTCGGCCACGGAAGCCTTGAACTTCCCGTCCTCGCCGGGCGCGCGCAGGAAGGCGGGCACGGCCGTGACCTGCAGCAGCCCGCCCGTGTCGCGCAGCACGTCCAGCTGCGCGTCGTCGAGGTTGCGCGGATGCGGCCGCAGCGCGGCGCAGCAGGCATGGGTGGCCACCACCGGTGCGCGGGACAGTTCCGCCGCCTGGTAGAAGGAGGTCCGGGCGATGTGCGACACGTCCACCATCAGCCCGACCCGGTTCATCTCCGCGATCGCCTGCCGGCCCAGCTCGCTGAGCCCGCCATGCAGGCTGGGGCCGTCGCCCAGGTCGGCACGCGGCCGCGCGGCGTCGGACAGGTCGTTGTGCCCGTCATGCGTCACGGTGACGTAGCAGGCGCCCAGTTCCCGCCACAGCCGCAGCCGGGACAGGTCATGGCCCATGGCATTGCCGTTTTCCACCGCCAGCAGCACCGCCGGGGCGCCCTCGGCATGGGCGCGCTCCAGCTCCTCGGGGGTGGTGACCAGGCGCTGCGGCCCGCCCTCGGCGGTGGCGCGGATGGCGCGCAGCATGGCCTCGGCCCGCTCGCCGGCGGCGGCATGGCCTTCCGGGGTGCGCGGCCCCTGCGGCGTGTAGGCGATGAACACCACCGCCTTGAGCCCGCCGGCGGCCATCTTGGGGAAGTCCACCTGCCGCACCGTTTCGTGCCGCGGGTCGGGCGTGTCGGGCCAGGGGATGTCGACATGGGTGTCGAGGGTGGGCATCGCCGCGTGGATGGCGGCGGCATCGGCGGGAAGGGGGGAAGGGGCGTCCATGGCGATCACTGGGTCCTCGCGCCGCGCAGGCGTCGGATGAGTTCGGGAAGAGCAGCCGGGTCGAGCCAGCGGAACACGGCCACGATCCCCGTGTCCGGCTCGATCCAGATGGTGTTGCCCCCCGCGCCCTGGGCGAAAAGGCTGTCTCGCCCGGCCTCGGGGATGCGGCCGCTGCGGTTCAGCCACCACAGCAGCCCGTAATCCGGGTTCAGCGGACAGGGCGTGCCGCTGGCCTCCACCCAGCCCGGCGGCAGGATGCGGGTGCCGTTCCACACCCCGTCCGCCAGCATCAGCAGCCCCAGCCGTGCCTGGTCCTCCGCATGGGTGCGCAAACCGCCGCCCCAATGGGTGCCGCCGGGCACGCTCAGCACCTCGCGCCCGTCCGCCAGGGTGACGGCGGCGGTGCGGTAGCCGTCCCAGGACCAGTCCGGACTGCCGCCGATCGCCGCCACCACCCGCTCCGCCCAGACCTCGGGCAGGGCGCGGTTGAAGCGGTGCAGCAGGGCCAGGGACAGCACGTTGACCCGGACATCGTTGTATTCCCGGTAGGCGCCGGGCTCCGCCAGCGGGCGTTCCCAGCCCTTGGGCGCCTTGCCCTCGCGGTCCACGCTGCGGCCGCGGTCGATCCGGTCGGCCTTGCCGTGCAGCGTGCCTTCCCACTCGCTGGTCTGGGATAGCAGCATGCGCCAGGTCACGGCGCCGTTGCGCGGGCCGCGAAAGGCCGGATCGTCCACGCTGGCGCCCACGGGGGCGTCGAGGTCGTTGATCAGCCCATCCCCCACGGCGATGCCGCACAGGACCGACAGGCAGGACTTGGCCACGCTGAAGGTGCGGTCGGCCTGCCGGGTGTCGCCCCAGCGCGCCACCAGCACGCCCTGCCGCAGCATGAGGCCGTTGGGCGCGCCGCGCGGCTCGACCGGGCCGAGCACGGCATTGTCGGGGGCGGGCTCGAAATGGCCGGCCTCCAGGTGGGCGAGCAGGTCGCGCGGGAAAGGGCTGTCCTGGGTCGCGGCCCAGGCAGCGGCCTCGCGCAACCGGGCGGGGTCGAAGCCCAGCTCGGCGGGATCGCCCTCCGGGAAGGGGGCGGGAAACGGGGGCGGGAAGATCATCGGGGCGAGAGATTGCGCCCTGGCCACGGTCGGGCGGAAGCCCCCGGGGCGGCGTCGGCGGGGCCAAAGCGCGGGGAGGAGGGCGCGGCCGGGTCGGCGCAGCCGGACGGCGATGCTGCGCGGCAGGCGGGGCCGGAAAGTCGGCCCGACGCCGAACCTTCCCCCGTTGGAGCGGCGCGGGCGGCGCACCACATCCCTGCCCATGAGCGAATCCATGAACCCGGCCACGGAAACGGCCCTTCTCGGCGGCGGCTGCTTCTGGTGCCTCGACGCCGTGTACCGCAACCTCCAGGGCGTGACCGAGGTGGTCTCCGGCTATGCCGGCGGCAACGTCGCCAACCCCACCTACGAGCAGGTCTGCACCAAGAAGACCGGCCACATCGAGGTGGTGCAGGTCCGCTTCGACCCGAAGGTGGTGTCCTTCGAGGACCTCCTGCGGGTCTTCTTCACCATCCACGACCCCACCACCCGCGACCGCCAGGGCGCCGATGTGGGCCCGCAGTACCGTTCCGTGATCTTCTTCACCTCGCCCGAGCAGGAGCGCACGGCGCGCCAGGTGATGGCGGAGATCGAGGCGGAGAAGCTCTACGGCGGCCCGATCGTCACCGACCTGCTACCGGCGCCGCATTTCTGGCCCGGCGAGGCGGAGCACCAGGACTACTTCGCCCGGACCCCCTGGTCCGGCTACTGCCGCGCGGTGATCGGCCCCAAGGTGGCCAAGTTCCGCAAGACCTTCTCGCACCGCCTGAAGGAGCGCGCCGCATGAGCGCCGAGACCGAAGCCGAGATCGCCGCCCGCACCGAGGCGGAATGGCAGCACTGCCTGACGCCCCAGGCCTATCGCGTGCTGCGCGAGCACGGCACGGAGCGCCCGGGCTCCTCGCCGTTGAACGGCGAGAAGCGCGCCGGCACCTTCCACTGCGCCGGCTGCGGCACGCCGCTCTTCGACAGCGTCACCAAGTTCGAGAGCGGCACCGGCTGGCCCTCCTTTTTCCGCCCCATCGAGGGGGCGGTGGCCACCACCACCGACCGCTCGCACTTCATGACGCGGACGGAGGTGCATTGCGCCAAGTGCCAGGGGCATCTCGGCCATGTCTTCCCTGACGGGCCGCCGCCCACGGGGCTGCGCTACTGCATGAACGGCGTGTCCCTGCGCTTCGAGCCGGCCCCGGGGCAGGGCTGAACCGGCCAGGGCTGAATAGGCCCACCGCAACATTGCCCTTTGTGGCAGTGTTGCGACGAAGTAAGCCGACCGTAGGTCGTTCCGGGCTGCCCAAGCGGCCCGGAACTGTTTAGAGCCCCACCGGTCCCGTTTTCCCTCGCCGAGGACCCCCGGATGCCGTCCCGCCTGCTGGCCCGCCTCTCCGCCCTCGTCCTGGCCGTGCCGCTGCTGGCAGGTGCCGCGCGCGCGGGCGAGGATCTGGTCTACGTGCTGAACTCGGGCGACGCCAACATCCAGGTGCTGGACGGCCGCACCCGGGCGGAGATCCGGCGCATCTCCGTGTTGCGGGAGGTGCACCACATCGTGGCAACTCCCGACGGCGCGCAGATCCTGATCGGGGATTCCGGCGGCAACGAGATGCTGTTCCTGGACGCCGCCACCGGTGAGGTGAAACGGCGCGAGCGCATCTCCAACCCCTACCACCTCGCCTTCACCCCCGACGGCAAGCGGCTGGTGGTCACCAGCCTGCGGCGCGGACAGGTGGACGTCTACGCCTGGGACGGGCAGGCGCTGAAGCTGGAAGGCCGCGTGCGGGTGGGCGACATGCCCTCCCACCTCGCTTTCCGGCCGGACAGCAACGTGGCCTACGTCACCCTGCAGGGCGAGAAGAACATCGCCGCCATCGACCTCAACACCCGCGAGATCCTGTGGAAGCAGGAGGTCGGGCGCGACCCCGCCGGCATTCTCTGGCACGACGGCAAGCTGCTGGTGGGGGTGATGGGCAGCAACTACCTGTCCGTAGTGAACCCCGAGAACCACGCCGTGGAGCGGGAGGTCGTGGTGGGCCGCGGGGCGCACCAGATCTTCCCCTCGCCGGATGGGTCCGTGCTCTACGCCACCACCCGGGTGGACAGCCGCGTGGTGGCGCTGGAACCGCGCGACCTCTCCATCCGCCGGGTCTACGAGGTTCCCGGCGGGCCGGACGACCTGAGCTTCGCCCCCGATGGCCGCATCTGGGCCACGCTGCGCTGGGCGCAGAAGGTCGGCATCCTCGACCTCGCCACGGGGGAGGTGGACACGGTGCGCGTCGGCCGCTCGCCCCACGGCATCCTGTACCGCCCGGCCGACGCGGCGGTGGCGCAGGCGCAGCCCGCGACCCCGGCCGCGGCACGTTGAACGGCCTGTCGCGGCGCGCCCTGGCCGCCGGGCTGGGGCTGCTGCCCTTTGCCGCCGCCGCGCAGCCCGCCGCCTGCCGCGGCACGCTCTACCTGACCATCGACACCGGCTGGTCACGCGAGGCGGAGGAGATCGCCGCCATCCTGCGCCGCCGTCAGGTCCGCGCCACCCTCTTCGTGGCCGACGAGCCAACCTTTCGCGGCGACCGCACCCTGGGCGAAAGCTGGGCCGCCTTCTGGCGCGCCCGCGCCGCCGAGGGCCACGTCTTCGCCAGCCACACCTGGCGCCACTGGGTGATCGGCGCCGATCCCGGCCCCGGCCGGGTGCGCTACGCCCGCCCCGGCCAGGGCGCCGAGGTGCTGGACGAGGCCGGCTTCTGCGCCGAGCTGCGCCGCCCCACCGACCAACTGCGCGAGATGGTGCCGGAGGCAATGGTGCTGCCGCTCTGGCGCGCGCCGGGCGGGCGGACCTCGCCCAACGCCCTCGCCATGGCCCGGCGCTGCGGCCTGACGCACCAGGGCTGGAGCAGCAACGGCTTCCTAGGCGACGAACTGGACAGCGACCGCCAGCCCAACGACGCCCTGCTCGCCCGCGCCCTGCGCAGCATCCGGGATGGCGAGGTGCTGCTGCTGCACTGGGGCGTGCGGTCCCGCAAGGAACCCTTCGCCGGGGTGCTGGAGCCGCTGATCGCGGGCTTGCAGGAAAAGGGCTTCTGCTTCGCCACCCTGCCGCCGGGCGGGCGGAGCTGACCCCTTCCAGGGTTCCGCCGGCATGGCACCCTTGCGACACTGCTCGGTGACGGTTCCGCGGAGAAGGCTAGAACCCCTCCCATGCTCGACGCGCTGACCCACCTCCTGGATACCGCTTCCGGCTGGCTCTACGCCGAGGCGCTCCAGCCCTTCCTCTACGCCACCGGCCTGATGGCCTACGAGGAGGACGCCTTCAACTGGCTCAACTTCGTGGTGCTGGGCCTGTTCCAGGTGGCCGTGGTCTACCTGATCTGCCGGCCGCTGGAAGCGTGGCGCCCGGTGGAGCCGCGCCGCGATGCCCGCGCCATCCGCACCGACATCGTCTACACGCTGATGGCGCGCCTGGGCGTGCTGCCGCTGATCGCCTTCGTGCTGCTGTCCGGCGTCAGCGCGCCCTTCGACGCCGCCATGGCCGATCTCGGCTGGGTGTCGCCCTCGCTGGAAAGCCTGATCCCGCCGCTGCGCGAGATGCCGGTGCTGGCCTTCGTGCTCTACGTGGTGATCCTCGACCTCGGCGAATACTGGCGCCACCGTTTGCAGCACCGGTTGCCCTGGTGGTGGGCGCTGCACTCCATCCACCACGCCCAGAAGCAGATGACCTTCTGGACCGATGACCGCAACCACGTCATCGACGACCTGCTCGGCGCCCTCTGGGTCGGGGCCATCGCCCTGCTGATCGGCGTGCCGCCCGAGCAGTTCCCCCTGGTGGTGCTGGTGCTGCGGCTGGCGGAGTCCCTGAGCCACGCCAACCTGCGCGTCAGCTTCGGCAGGCTGGGCGAGCGGCTGCTGGTGTCGCCGCGCTTCCACCGGCTGCACCACGGCGTGCTCTCCGCCGGGCAGGAAGGGCGCAATTTCGCCGTGCTGCTGCCGGTCTGGGACTGGGTCTTCGGCACCGCCGACTGGCGCCGCGACGGCTTTCCCGAAACCGGCGACCCGGAAGCGCCGGAAAGCCTGGTGTCCGGCGGCTGGTGGCGCCAGCAGGTGGAGGGCACGCGCCGGCTCTGGACGGCGCTGCGGGGCTGATGCGCAGGGGCAGCTTCACCGTCACGATTTCGTGTCGTCCAGGGAACGGATCAGGCGCGTTCCCTGGGCATTGGTGCCGCGTCGCGCGCCGGCCTAAGCAGTAGCCCCCGATCCGGCCGGCCCCGCCCCAGCGGCGCGGCACGCGACGTGCACTGGATCCGACACCGAAGTCCCATGCCGATCCTGTCCGTCCGCCACGTCACGACCTACCGCTACCGCCAGGCCGTGCGCCTGGGGGAGCACCGCATCCTGTGCCGCCCCCGCGACAGCCAGGACCAGCGCCTACTCGATTTCGGCCTGCGCATCACGCCGGAACCCTCCTCCCTGCATTGGCGGCAGGACGTGTTCGGCAACCAGCTCGCCGTGGCGCAGTTCGACCTCCGCTCCCGGGAACTGGTCTTCGAGAGCACGCTGCGGCTGGACCACCGGCCGC
This sequence comes from Roseomonas sp. BN140053, assembly GCF_047690175.1. Lineage (NCBI taxonomy): Bacteria > Pseudomonadati > Pseudomonadota > Alphaproteobacteria > Acetobacterales > Roseomonadaceae > Roseomonas > Roseomonas sp. BN140053. The sequence goes on from NZ_JBLLEB010000008.1 coordinate 62,453, forward strand.
CCGGCCCGCCCGACCGCTGGATCGAGGAACAGGCGCGCCTGTACCCCTTCTCCTACGATGCGGAAGAGATGCCCGACCTCGCCCGCTGCATGGAGCGCCACTACCGCGACCCCGAGCGCGCCGTGGACCGCTGGGCCCGGCGCTTCCTGCACGAGGACCGGCCCACCGGCACGGTGGGCCTGCTGGCGGCGATGGCCGAGCACGTGCGCGCCAGCTTCACCTATCTCCGGCGTGACGAGCGGGGGGTGCAGGAACCGGCGGAAACCCTGCGCCTGGGTTCCGGCACCTGCCGTGACTTCGCCGTGCTGATGATGGAGGCGGTGCGCTCGCTCGGCCTCGCGGCCCGCTTCGTGACGGGCTACCTGCATTCCCGTCGTGCCGCATCGCACCAGGGCGGCGGGGCCACCCATGCCTGGATGCAGGTCTACCTCCCCGGCGCCGGCTGGGTGGAGTACGATCCCACCAACGGCATCACCGACGGGCGCGACCTGCTCCGCGTGGCGGTGGCGCGCGAGCCGCGCCAGGCCGTGCCGCTCTCGGGTTCCTATACCGGCTTTCCGGCCGACAGCCTGGGCATGACGGTGGAGGTGGAAGTCGGTGCAGAGGCCGATCCACCCGCCTAGCATCCTTCTTGCAAACCTCAGAACGCGGCGCGGACGCCGCCCGGAAGGACCCCCCATGCTCATTCGCGCCGGCTACGAGATCTCCTACGACTGCGCGCAAACCACCCCGATGCTGCTGCTGCTCAGCATCGTGCCCGACCGCGAGCCGGACCTCCGAACGCCGCAGCGCATGAGCCTCACCTCATCCTCCGGCGAGCCGGTGCCGGTGCGCCACTACCGCGACGGCTTCAACAACGCCGTCACCCGCGTGGTGGCGCCGCCGGGGCGGCTGACCATCTCGGCCGACTTCCTGATCGAGGACAGCGGCCTGCACGACCCGGCCGTGCCCGACGCGGAACAGCACCGCATCGCCGACCTGCCGGACGAGGTGCTCGTGTTCCTGCTGGGCTCGCGCTACTGCGAAACCGACAAGCTCTCCGACCAGGCATGGTCGCTGTTCGGGCACACCCGGCCGGGCTGGGAGCGGGTGCAGGCGATCTGCGACCACGTGCATGACCGCATCACCTTCGGCTACGAGCACGCCCGCTCCACGAAAACGGCCTTCGAGGCCAACGAGGAGCGCAAGGGCGTTTGCCGCGACTTCACGCACCTCGCCGTCACCTATTGCCGCTGCATGAACATCCCGACGCGCTACGTCACCGGCTATCTCGGCGACATCGGCGTGCCGCCGGTGGACTACCCGATGGACTTCTCCGCCTGGTTCGAGGTGTACCTGGGCGGCCGCTGGCACACCTTCGACGCCCGCCACAACACGCCGCGCATCGGCCGCATCCTGATGGGCCGCGGCCGCGACGCCACCGACGTGGCGATCTCCACCGCCTTCGGCTCGGCGCGGCTGAGCGGCTTCCACGTGATCACCGACGAGGTAAAGGACGAGGCCGCCGCCCTGGCCGCGGTCAAGGCGTGACGCGACGGCCCGCGGCCGACCGCGGCGGAGCGAGACCAGCCGCTGCGGGGAGGGTAGGGGAGGTGACGCCCGCAGCGGTGCCGGCCTTCCGGGGTCGCTTCGCGGGGCGCCCGGCATGAACGCGGGGGAGCCGGAGCCGCCGGCGGTGACGGTGGTGAACGAGGCCGGTGCCTCGCCGCTGGTGCTGCTCTGCGAGCACGCGTCCAACTTCATCCCGGCGCGCTACGCCGGGCTGGGCCTGCCGCCGGCGGAACTGGAGCGCCACATCGCCTGGGACATCGGCGCCGCGCCGCTGGCCCGCGCCCTGTCCGCGGCCCTGGACGCGCCCCTTTTCCTCAGCGGCTATTCGCGGCTGCTGATCGACTGCAACCGCCCGCCCGGCGCTCCCACCAGCATCCCCACCCTGTCCGAGGCGACGGCCATCCCCGGCAACCGCGACCTGTCCGCCGAGGAGCGCGCCTGGCGCGAGGCCGCCTACTTCGCACCCCTGCGCGATGCCGTGTCGGCCCATCTGGATGCCCGACAGGCGGCGAAACGGCGCAGTTTCGTGCTGGGCGTGCACAGCTTCACGCCGGTGTTCCTGGGCGCGGCCCGTCCCTGGCAGGCCGGCATCCTCTACGCCGGCGCGCTGGAGTTCGCCCGAAAGCTGATCGCCGGCCTGCGGACGCAGCCCGATCTCTGCGTCGGCGACAACGAGCCCTACCGGATCGAGCCGGAGCACGACCATACCGTGCCGGTGCACGGCGACGGGCGCGGCCTGCCGGCCGTCCTGCTGGAAGTCCGCCAGGATCTGATCGCCACCGAGGCGGGGGTCCGGGAATGGACGGACCGGCTGGTTCCCGTGCTGGCGGAGGCCGTCCAGGCCTGAGCCAGGGGCCGCTGGCGCACCCCGCCCGGCAACCGGAACGGCGCCGCAGAAGATCCGGCTACGGGCGGCGCTCTGCGCTGTTGCGGGACCTCGGGTTGATGCCGGGAAAGATGGCGCCCGGAGCGCAGCCCTGTGGGGCGGAAAAACGGCCCGCCGCCCGAGGGCTGAGGCGCGGCGTCGTGTCGGGCCGGCCACGCTGCGGCGCCGGCAACTGCCCTGCCGATGGCCGCAGCCCGGCACCGCGTCCGGCCGAGGCCGGGCGCGGTGGGAATGCTTCAGCCGGGCGCGGCATGCTCCAGGCACCAGCGGGCGACCTGCTCATGCGTCATGAAGCAGACGTCGTCATGGCTGCGGATGTGCTGCACCAGCCGTTCCAGCAGCGCGATGCGCGAGCGGTGGCCGGTGATGTGCGGGTGCATGGTCAGCAGGAACAGCCCGCCCTCGGCATAGGCGCCGTCGAACTCGGCGCGGAAGATCTCCTCCACGCCGGAGGGCGGGGTATAGGGGCGCAGGCCGGAGAAGCGCTGGAAGTTGAAGTAGGGCGCGTCGTCCTTGATCCATTCCACCGGCAATTCGACGATGCCCGTGGCCTCGCCATCCGCGACGATCTCGTAGGGGTCGTCATCGGCCATCAGGCTGCTGTCGTAGAGCAGGCCGAGTTCCCGGATGATCGTCATGGTGTCCACGGAAAAATCCCAGGACGCCGTGCGCATGCCCACGGGGCGGTGGCCGGTGATCTTTTCCAGCGTGTCGGCGGCGCGAAAGGTCAGCTCGCGCTCCACGCCGGGGGGAAGCTGCGTGTTGGCCTCGTGGATCCAGGAATGGATGCCGATCTCATGCCCTTCGGCCGCCACGGCGCGGACCTCGTCGGGGTAGAGCAGCGCCGACACCGCCGGGTAGAAGAAGGACGCCTTGATGCCGTGACGCTCCAGCAGTGCGCGGATGCGCGGCACGCCCTGGCGGCTGCCATACTGGCCCTGGCTGATGCGCATCGGGCTCTCGTCCGCGTCGCGCAGGGGAATGGTGTCGTGGTCGGCGTCGAAGCTGAGGGCCACGCAGCAGCGTGCGCCGTTGGGCCAGATGGCGGGACGCAGGGAACGGCCGGCACGGGCGCGCCCGACGATGCGGCGCCACTGCTCTTCGGGCCATTCCCAGGGTTTTTGCGGCGTCATGTCATTCTCTCTGTCTGTGGGCGCGATGTCTGCCGGTTGAAGCGCTGGTGCGGCCACGCGCTGTGCGCCACGGAGCAAATCCTGGCACGAGGGAGGATGGCGCGCCCGGCCATCACGCGCCAGTGTTCATCGAGCCTGCCATCACGAGCGACCCAGCAGGCGCATGGCTTCGGCCCGGAACTCGGCCTTGCTGGCGGTTCCGAAACGGACGAAGCGACTCAGGGCCATCGTGTTCAGGTTGATTACCCCTGGACCTTCCTGCCGTGCCTTCGTGTACTCGTGAGCATGGGTGAGGGCGTTCTGGTCGATGTACCACTGTGGATGCTGGACATCCGCATGATGGAAAATGTTCAGGCAATATTCTGAAACCACCCAGAAAAAACGCATGGCGTCGGGTGTAAACCGAACGGCAGCAAAGTTCGCGCCGGTGAAGGTCCAGGGAAAGAAAGCGTGCATGTTGCTCAGCCGCAGCCCGATCGCCGCGTCACCCATTTCAGCGAGGAGCGGTGATGGGTCGGCGTTGAAGATCAGGTCGATGTCGGACACGAAGAAGTCGCTTCGATAATGAAGTGCCAGCTGCTCCAGTCGTATGAAGCGGGCACTCGCGTAATAGGCCTTCACCGTATCGCTGCGCTTGAAACTATCCAGGATTGCAGGTGTTTCCGCGGTCGCATTGAAGGTCATGGTCGGCAGAGCACGCCTGACCTCATCAATCAGTGCGCGATCATCGGCATCCGGGCGCACAACATGCAAGTGCACGAGTGCATTGGGGCACGCCTTGTGCAGCGAGGTGGCGTAGATCGGCAGCCAGTCCTGCAAGTACTTGCTATTGCAGGACACCAGGAAGACAGGACCTGCCGTGCCCTCGCGTTGCGGATCTAGCCAGAACAGCTGCGGCTGCGTAGCACGATGGAGCGGCTCGGTCGCGGACAGGATCGTATCCATCCAGCCGAATGATCGTGAGGAGTAGGCGCCAGCTCCACGGTGATTGGCGCCGAAGGGAAGCGCTCGAGCGGCTTCCCAGCACATCTCGGCTGCGTCGAAGCGCCGCTGCCACTGATGCAACGCCCCAAGGTGCAGTTGATTCCAGAAAGTAGGGCCGTGGGCCGTCATGTCCGCCCGGCAGTATTCCTCGATCCGAACCAGGCGGTCTGGATCGCGTTCTTGCAGAAAGGCGCACTGGCACATGAAATCGAAGAAGCGGCCATAGACTTGGCGCTCCGAAGGCTGAGAGAGCGAAAGCACGTTTCGCGCGGCGGCCTCAGCCGCGGGGAAGTCGCCGGTGCGGTAGAGACGTTCGGCTTCCTCGATGCTGAGCTCAACCGTCATCCGATCTCTCCGACCAAGCAGGGGCAAGCGGGAAGGGGACATCCCGCATCGTCCCGCACAGGTTTATTCCTTCTGCCCCTTCCCTCGAAACCTTTCCAGAGCGGATGCTGGCCGCATGACCTCCACCGACCCCGCTCTTCTCTCCGCCGAGCAGCTCCTGTCCCTGTATGCCCGCCGCGCCCTCAGCCCCGTCGAGGCCCTGAAAGCCGTCACCGAGCGCATCGCCCGCTACAACCCCTGGGTCAACGCCTTCGCCGCCCTGAACCCGCGGGCCCTCAGCCAAGCCGGCGAGAGCGAGGCGCGCTGGCGGGCAGGCCGGCCGATCGGGCCGCTGGACGGGGTGCCGGTCACGGTGAAGGACGTGATGAACGTCACCGGCTTCCCCACCCGGCGCGGCAGCCGCCTGTCCGACACCGCCCCGGCCACGGAGGACGCGCCCGCCGTGATGGGGCTGAAAGCCGCGGGGGCGGTGATCCTGGGCAAGACCACTACCACGGAGTTCGGCTGGAAAACCCCGGGCGACAACCCGCTCACGGGCGTCACCCGCAATCCCTGGGACCCCCGGCGCACCGCGGGCGGCTCCTCCTCCGGCGCGGCCGCGGCGGGGGCGGCCTGCTTCGGGCCGCTGCATGTCGGCACCGATGCCGGCGGCTCCATCCGCATCCCCGCCGCCTATTGCGGGCTGGTGGGGGTGAAGCCGACCTATGGCCGGGTGCCGCAATGGCCGCATGGCGCCTTCAGCGCCGTGTCGGTGGCCGGGCCGATCACCCGCACGGTGCGCGACGCGGCGCTGATGCTGGGGGTGATGGGCCGGGCCGACGCGCGCGACCCCTTCTGCCTCCCTGACGAGGCGCAGGACTGGCGCAGCGGCATCGAGACCGGGGTGGCCGGGCTGCGCGTCGCCCTGGTGCGCCGCCTGGGCTTCGACGCGCCGCTGGACGCGGAAGGGGAGGCCGCGCTGGAACGCGCGGCGGACTGGCTGCGCGGCGCCGGCGCGATCGTGGAGGACGCCGACCCCGGACTGCCCGACACGCGCCAGATCTTCGGCCGGGTCTGGGGCGTCGCCCTGGCCCGCCTCGTTGCGACCGCGCCGGAAGATAAGCGCTCCCTGCTGGATGCCGGGCTGGAGGAGGTGGCCCGGCGCGAGGGCGGCATGAGCGCCGTGGACTTCCTGGGCGCCGAGGCGATGCGCACGGAAGCCGCGCACCTGATGGGGCAGTTCCACCTGCGCCACGACCTGCTCCTCTGCCCCACCACCCCCACTGCCGCCTTTGCCGCCGACCAGCCGACGCTGCACCCGACACAGGCCCTCTGGCGGGACTGGGCGCCCTGGACCTTTGCCTTCAACCTGACGCGCCAGCCCGCGATCAGCGTGCCCACCAACCTGGATGCGGAGGGCATGCCGCGCGCGGTGCAGCTGGCCGCGGCCCAGGGGCGCGAGGACCTGTGCTTCCGCGCCGCGCGGCTGATCGAGCGCGCGGCGGCGATGCCGCTCTCCGACATGGCGGGGCCGCAGCGATGAGGAGCGCAGGTCTCCCGCTCGCGCCAGGGGCTGCCCGGAAAGCGCCCGTGCCGGCCGGATAGCCCGACCGCGGTGGATCGCAGGCCGGGGACTTCCCGGCGACGCCACGTTTCCGTGCCACCGCGAAACAACGCCGGCCGGCCCCGTGCCATCCCCGGGCGACGTTGCTAGGGTCGCCGCTCCCGATCTCTCCGGCGAGGCGCCCCCGCATGACCAGCAACGCCACCGAGGCCAGCATCCTGGCTTGGCTTTCCGAACAGCGGCAGCCGATGCTGGACGCGCTGGAAGCCATGGTGAACACCGATGGCGGTTCCTACGACAAGGCTGGGGTGGACGCGGTGGGCGCGCAGGTGGCGCGCTTCTGCGCGGCGCACGACATCCCCGTGGAAACCGTCCCCGGCGCCCGCTTCGGCGATTGCCTGCGCGCCACCGTGGCGTCGGAAGAAGGGATGTCCGGCAACCAGCAGCGCAACATCGTGCTGATGGGCCACCGCGACACCGTGTTCCCCAAGGGCGAGCCGACCCGCCGCCCCTTCCGCATCGAGGATGGCCGCGCCTACGGGCCGGGCGTCTGCGACATGAAGGGCGGGCTGGTGATGAACATGTTCGTCCTCGCCGCCTTCCGGAAGTTCGGCGGCGCGCCCGGCCCGCTCGTCGGCCTCTTCACCGGCGACGAGGAGATCGGCTCCCCCGAGGGACGCCCGGTGATCGAGGCCGAGGCGCGCCGCGCCCGCGCCGTGTTCAACAGCGAGCCCGGCCGGCCCGGCGGCAACGTGGTCACGGGACGCAAGGGCGGCGTCTTCTCCGTGCTGGATATCGAGGGCCGCGCCGCCCATTCCGGCGGCAATTTCGAGGCCGGCATCAGCGCCATCGGGGAGTTGGCCCAGAAGATCACCGCCATCCACGCGCTGACCGACCTGTCGCGCGGCATCACCCTCAATGTCGGCCTGGTCAGCGGCGGGCAGAGCGTCAACACCGTCGCCCCCTCCGCCCAGGCGCAGATCGACATGCGCTACGTCGATCCCGCCGACCGCGAGGAGATCCTGGGCAAGCTGCACGCCATCGCCGCCACCGCCTTCGTGCCTGGCACCCGCTCCGTCCTGACCATCCGCGGCGAGTTCCTGCCGCTGACCCAGGACCCCGCGGCGGCACGGCTCTTCGAGGGCTACCGCGCGGCCGCGGCGGAAACCGGCCTGTCGGTGGCAGGGGAATTTGCCGGCGGCTGCGCCGACAGCGGCTTCACCGCCGCGGTGGGCGCGCCGACCCTGTGCTCGGTCGGCCCGGTGGGCGGTAAGGCGCACAGCCCGGAGGAATACCTGGAGGTGGACAGCTTCGTGCCCCGCGCCCAGGCCCTGGCCCGCGCCATCCTGCGCCTCGAGGCCACCGGGCTGTGAGCGCCCGGCCATGACCCACCGGATCACCGACGGCGCGCTTTCCGCCACGGTGTCCGAGCAGGGGGCGGAACTGCAATCCCTGCAGGATGCCTCCGGCGCGGAATGGCTGTGGCAGGCCGGGCCGCAATGGCCGCGCCATGCCCCGGTGCTGTTCCCGATCGTCGGCAAGCTGGCCGGCGACACGTTGCGCCACGGGGGGCGCGCGCATCGCCTGACCCAGCACGGCTTCGCCCGCGACCGCAGGTTCCGCTGGACGGCGCGGGACGCAGCCTCCTGCACCCTGCGTCTGGAGGACGACGACGCGACGGGCGAAGCCTTTCCGTTCCGCTTCGTGCTCGACCTCACCTTCGCGGTCGCCGACGGCGCGCTGCGCTGCACCGCGAGCGTGTCGAACCCCGGCGAGCCCGTGCTGCCCTTCTCGATCGGCGGCCATCCCGCCTTTGCCTGGCCGCTGCCCGGCGGCGGCGCCAAGGAAAGCCACAGCATCAGCTTCGCCAACCCCGGGCTGACCTCCCTTCCGGCACGGCGCTTGACGGAAGGGCTGCTGGACGGGGGGGAGGAACTGCCCCTGGAAGCCGGCGCATTGCCGCTGCGCGACGCGCTCTTCGCCGCGGATGCCGTGGTGCTGCCGGGCTTTCCCGCCCAGGCCCTGCGCTACGCCGCTGCCGCGGGCCCGGCGCTGGAGATGCGCTGGGAGGGCTACGGCGACCTCGGCCTCTGGTCCAAGCCCGGTGCGCCTTTCCTGTGCATCGAACCCTGGCACGGCCATGCCAGCCCGCTCGGCTGGGACGGGGAGTTCGCGAACAAGCCCGGGCTGGTGCTCCTGGAACCGGGCGGCACGCGGCACTTCTCCTGGTCGGTCCGGCCCACCCCCGGTTGACCCGCCAACAGGGCCGGGCGCAGCCTGCGGCCCGTTACGCGCCGCAATTATGGAACCCCGCGCCTTGAACCCTGCGATCCTCGACGAAATCCGGCGTTTCGAGCCCGAGCTGGCGGCGATCCGCCAGGACATCCACGCCCACCCCGAAACCCGCTTCGAGGAACACCGCACCGCCGGCATCGTGGCGGAAAAGCTGCGCGGCTGGGGTCTGGACGTCACGGAAGGCGTCGGCGTCACCGGCGTGGTCGGCACGTTGCAGGGCAACCGCCCCGGCCAGCGCGCCATCGGCCTGCGCGCCGACATGGACGCGCTGTTCATGACGGAAGAGACAGGCCTGCCGCACGCCTCCACCGTGCCGGGCAAGATGCATGGCTGCGGCCATGACGGCCACACCGCCATGCTGCTGGGCGCGGCGAAGTTCCTGGCCGGCAAGCGCGACTTCGCCGGCACCGTGCACTTCATCTTTCAGCCCGCGGAGGAAGCCGGCACCGGCGCCCGGGCCATGCTGAAGGACGGGCTGTTCGACCGCTTCCCCTGCGATGCCGTCTACGGGCTGCACAACAGCCCCGGCCTGCCGGTGGGGCAGTTCGCCACCCGCCCCGGCCCGATCCTGGCCGGCGCCGATTTCTGGGGCGTGACCTTTACCGGCACCGGCGGCCACGGCGGCGCCGCGCCGCACCTGGCCACCGACGCCACGGTGGTGCTGGGCCACTTCCTGCTCGGCGTGCAGACCATCGTGGCCCGCAACCTGTCCCCCGTGGAGAGCGGCGCCGTCAGCGTCGGCTTCGTCCAGGGCGGCACCGCCGAGAGCCCCAACGTCATGCCGTCGAGCGTGGTGGTGCGCGGCACCGCCCGCTACTTCGAAACGGCGACGCAGGACACCATCAAGCGCCGCCTGCGCGAACTGGCCGAAGGTCTGGCCGCCGTGCACGGCTGCACCGCCGAACTGCGCTACGAATCCCTCTGCCCGCCCACGGTGAACGACGCGGAAAAGGTGCAATCCGCCTGCGCCGCCGCGGCCGCGCTGGTGGGCGCCGACAAGGTCGGCGAGGTGGCGCTGTCCACCGGCGGCGAGGACTTCGCCTTCATGCTGCGCGAGAAGCCCGGCGCCTTCATGCGCATCGGCAACGGCGTCGCGGCGGACGGGAGCTGCCACAACCTCCACACCCCGCTCTACGACTTCAACGACGAGATCCTGGCGCTCGGCGCCGCCTACTGGTCCAGCCTGGTGCAGCAGGAACTGGGTCTGGCGGACACCTGAGCGCAGCAACGAGAGGCACGATCCCGATGCACCATTCCTTCCCGGCCGGCTGGCGCAGCGCCGCCGCCGCCGTCACCCTGTCCGTTGCCGCGGCGCTCGCCCCGGCGCAGGCGCAGACCCTGTCCATGGGCGTCAGCGCACCCCCCGCCAACATCGACCCGCACTACTACACCTTCACCCCCTCCATCATGCTCTCGGCCCATATGTTCGAGGCGCTGGTGCAGCGCGACGAGAATTCCCGCCTGGCCCCCGGGCTGGCGGAATCCTGGCGGCTGGTGGACAACAACACCTGGGAGTTCAAGCTCCGCCAGGGCGTGACCTTCCACGATGGCACGCCCTTCACCGCCGAGGACGTGGTCGCCACCCTGGCGCGCGTCCCCGTGGTGCAGAGCCCCAGCTCCTTCGCCGTCTACACCCGCGCGATCGAGAGCGTGGAGGTGGTGGATCCCCACACCGTGCGCTTCAAGACGCGCAGCGTGGCGCCGCTGGTGCCCTTCGACCTCGCCAACGTCTTCATCGTGCAGCGCGCGGCGCAGGGCGCCACCAGCGCGGAGTTCAACAGCGGCCGCCACGCCATCGGCACCGGCCCCTTCCGCTTCGTGTCCTACGACCCCAACAACCGCGTCGACATGACGCGCTACGATGGCTACTGGGGCGTCAAGCCGGCCTGGTCGCAGGTGCAGTACCGCGTCATCACCAATGACGGCGCGCGGGTGGCGGCGCTGGCCTCGGGCGATGTCAGCTTCATCGACAACGTCCCCACCCCCGACATCGCGCGGCTGCGCAACGACCCGCGCCTGACCATCGCCGAGAACACCAGCACGCGCCTCATCTTCCTGGGCCTCGACGTGGAGCGGCAGGGTGCCTCGCCCGACATCACCGGCCCCAATGGCGAGGCGCTGACCACCAACCCGCTGCGCGACGTTCGCGTCCGGCGCGCGCTGAGCATGGCGATCAACCGCCCCGCCATCGTGTCGCGCGTGATGGAGAACGCCGCTGTCGCCACCGGGCAGTTCATGCCCCCCGGCGTCTTCGGCTACGACCCCTCCATCCCCGTGCCGACCTTCGATGCCGACGGCGCCAAGCGTCTGCTGGCCGAGGCCGGCTATCCCAACGGCCTGACCATCACCCTGCGCGGCACCAACGACCGCTACGTCAACGACGCGCAGATCCAGCAGACCATCGCGCAGATGTGGACGCGCATCGGCGTGCGCACCCGCGTGGAAGCAGCGCCGATGGCCACCGTGATCGGGCGCCTGAACCGCTTCGACGCGTCCGTCTACATGCTGGGCTGGAGCAACTCGACCGGCGAGCCGTCCTCCGCGCTGAAGGCCGTGCTGGGCGGCCGCAACGCCGATCGCGGGCTGGGCCTCGCCAATTACGGCCGCTACGCCAGTCAGGAGATGGATGCGCTGACGGCGCGGGCGCTGGAAACGCCGGATGACGGCCAGCGCGAGCAGCTGATGCAGCAGGCCATGCGCGTCGCCCTGAACGATGTGGCGATCATCCCGCTGCATATCCAGAAGAGCGTCTGGGCGATGCGCCGCGGCCTGACCTATGCCGCCCGCGTGGACGAGGAAACCATCGCCACCGGCCTGCGCCCAGCACCCTGACACGGCGGCGTTCCGGGAGGGGGAGAAGGAATTCTCCCCCTCCCGGACCCTCCCCCTCATTTCTTCTCGTTTCTCAGGACGGGTTGCGACGTGGGGCGCGCCGGAGGGCCATGCCCTCCGGCGACTGTCGGATCAGCCCACGCTGAGCCGCATGAGATTTTCTGAGTTGCAGAGCGGCACACGCCCCCACCCAGACTGCGGCAGCCCCCCGAAAAAAGATGAGGGAGGGTTCGGGAGGGAGAATTCCTTCTCCCTCCCGAGGTCACGGGCGCGCCCCACGCGGATCGGGCACTACGCCTCGCTACCTCACAACGGCAGCCGAACCCGCGCCCGCAACCCGCCGAGCGGGCTGTCTTCCAGCAGGATGTCGCCGCCATGCGCCCGGGCGATGTCGCGGGCGATGGCCAGCCCCAGCCCGGTGCCGCCCGCGGTCAGCGTGGCGAAGGGCCGGAAGGCTTCCTCCCGCGCCTCGCCGGGAATGCCGGACCCGTCATCGTCCACGATCACCTCCGCCCAGCCATCCCCCGCCTGCGCCACCGTCAGCGACACCCGGCCGGCATGCTTGCGCGCGTTGTCCAGCAGGTTCTGCAGGCAGCGCCGCAGCGCGTCGGCCCGCATCGGCAGCACCAGTTCGGCCGGCGCGCGCACCGCCACCGCCGCACCGTCGCGCCGCGCCTTGGCCGCCAGTTCCTCCGCCAGCGCCACGAGGTCGCCGGGCTCGGAGCGCCCCTGGCCCTCGCCGCGCGCGAAGGTCAGGTAGCTCGCCACCATGCGCTCCATCTCCTCCACGTCCTGCGTCAGCTCGGCAATGTCCTGTTCCGCCCCGGCCGCGGGCAGCATCGCCAGCCCCAGCCGCATGCGGGTGAGGGGGGTGCGCAGGTCGTGGCTGATGCCGGCCAGCATTTCCGTGCGCTGCGCCACGAAGCGCCGGATGCGGGCCTGCATCTGGTTGAAGGCGGTGGCGGCCTGGCGCACCTCGATGGCGCCCTCGGGCTTGATCGGGCCGATGTCGCGGCCAATGCCGAAAGCTTCCGCCGCGCCCGCCAGCCGGCGCAGCGCGCGCACCTGGTTCTTCATGAACAGCGCCGCCACCACGAACAGCAGCAGCGACACGCCCACCAGCCAGATCACGAACAGGTAGAGCGTGCCGACGAAGAGCCGCTTGCGCGGCGCCTCCACGTGCAGCACGCCCTCGTTCAGCTGCACCCGCACGATCACCGAGCGCGGGTCGGACTGCCAGTCGGCGTCGAAGGGCAGCCGCAGCCGCTCGCGCAAGCCGCGCTCCAGGTCTTCCTCCAGCGGCAGCAAGGGCAGGGACGCGGCGCGCGGCCCTTCGGGGGCAGAGAGCACCGCGCCGGGTTCGAAGGCCAGCGACAGGTCCAACCGCCAGGAGGCTTCCTGGAACAGCCAGCGCTGGTCGGAGTCCGGCGGCAGGCGGTTCATGGTCTCGATCACCATGCCGATCTCGCCCGCCATGCCGTCGGCCAGCCGGCGCGAGATCACGCCCAGATGCGTGCCGTAGAACAGCTGCAGCGCGATGCCCTGCACCACCAGCAGTGGCACCAGGATGATCAGCAGTGACCGCCCCAGCAATCCGCGCGGCACCAGCCAGCGCCAGCCCGGGGGACGCCAGCGCGCCCGGCGCCGGGCCGACGCGCCGCGGCCCAGGGGCGTGCCGCCGCGCTCCGCCGCCGCGCTCACGGCGCTCAGGCCCCCGGCTTCAGCACGTAGCCGCGGTGGCGCACGGTCTGCAGGAAGCGCGGCTCGCGCGGGTCGGGCTCAATCTTGCGGCGCAGGCGGGTGACCTGCACGTCCACCGCGCGCTCCCCGGCATCGGGGGTGCCCAGGGCCACGGCGATCTCCTCGCGCGACAGGACGTCGCCGGCGCGCCGTGCCAGGGCGGACAGCAGCGCCGCTTCCCCGCCCGTCAGGCGCGTCGTGCCCTCGGCGTTGCGGAGCTCGCCCCGCTCGGGGTCGAACCAAGAGCGGCCCAGCTGCACCGGCGCCACGGGCAGGGCGGCGGCGGCCGGAGCTGCCCGGCGCAGAATGGCGCGCACCCGCTGCGCCAGCTCGCGCGGGTCGAAGGGCTTGGCGAGGTAGTCGTCGGCGCCGTGCTCGAAGCCCGCCACCCGGTCGTCGGGGGAACCGGCGGCGGTCAGCATCAGCACCGGCACCTCCTGCCCCTCGCGGCGCAGGCTCTCCACCAGCGACAGGCCGGACTCGCCGGGCATCATCACGTCCAGCACCAGCAGGTCGAAGGCCATGGAGCCCAGCGCCTGCCGCGCCGCCGGGGCGTCGCCCGCGGCGCTGACCCGGAAGCCCTGCTCGCTGAGGAAGCGCTGCAGCAGGCTGCGCAGCCGGGGGTCGTCGTCCACCACCAGCAGGTGCGGCTGCTCGCTCATCGCCGCATTCCCCCCGCCATGCCGCCCGCCGGCGCCGTGCCGGGCGCGGCCGGCTGGCCGCCCAGCTGGTCCAGCTGCGCCCGCGCCTCGGCCCCCATCAGCCCGCGCATCACCCGGCGAAAGCCGTCCACCGCCGCTGGCCCGGCCTCGCGATAGGCCCGCATCACCGTATCGCGCTGCTTGTCGAACAACTGGCGTTCCAGCATCCGGCCGCTCTCCGTCAGGCTCAGCAACCGCTGCCGGCGGTCGGCGCGGCCCGGCGCCTGGGTGACGTAGCCCTGTTCCAGCAGCGCGCCCAGCACCCGGCCCAGGCTCTGCTTGGTGATGCCGAGGATGCCCAGCAGCTCCCCCACCGTCAGGCCGGGCCGGCGGCCGACGAAATGCAGCACCCGGTGGTGCGCCCGTCCCAGGCCGAGCTGCTCCAGCAGCACGTCGGCATCCCTGGTGAAGTCGCGGTAGCCGAAGAACAGCAGGTCCTGCGCCAGGCGCAGCTCGTCCTCCCGCAGGAACAGGTGCTCCCGCCCGGCGGAAACCGGCATGCCGCCCTTGTTCGCGCTGCCCGAGATGGGCCCTTCCGGCATGGCCGCCATGACTCCGAGTTGGGTCAGTTTTATTGACACAAAACGCGATGAAGTTCTAGTTTCCGCTCGTTACGCAAGATTGTTGCGTCGAGCTGCCCTGAAGGATCAACAACATGGCGCTGATTCCCTTCGACGATCGCGATGGCTGGATCTGGTGGGACGGCGCCATGGTCCCCTGGCGCGACGCCAAGCTGCACGTCCTGTCGCACGGGCTGCATTACGCCTCCGGCGTGTTCGAGGGCGAGCGCTGCTACGCCGGCAACATCTTCAAGCTGCGCGAGCACACCGAGCGGCTGATCCAGTCCGGCCGCATCCTGGGCTTCGAGATCCCCTACACCGCCGAGGAGATCGACGCCGCCTGCATCGAGGTGGTGCGGCGCAACGGCCTGACGGACGCCTATATCCGGCCGATCGCCTGGCGCGGCTCGGAGCAGCTGGCGGTGTCGGCGCAGCAGACCACCATCCACTTGGCGATCGCCACCTGGGGCTGGCCCAACCTGTTCGGCGACAACCGCATGAAGGGCGTGCGCCTGGGCATGGCAAAGTGGAAGCGCCCGGCGCCCGACACCGCCCCCACCGCCTCCAAGGCGGCCGGCCTGTACATGATCGGCACGCTTTCCAAGCACGCCGCCGAGGCCGAGGGCTTCGACGACGCCATGATGCTGGACTACAAGGGCGACGTGGCCGAGGCCACCGGGGCAAACGCCTTCTTCGTGTTCGACGGCGAGGTGCATACCCCCACCCCGGCCTGCTTCCTGGACGGCATCACCCGCCGCACGGTGATGCGGCTGGCCAAGAACCGCCAGATGAAGGTGGTGGAGCGCACCATCAAGGTCGAGGAACTGCCGCGCGCCACGGAAGTCTTCCTGGCCGGCACCGCCGCCGAGGTCACCCCCGTGCGCGCCATCGGCGAGCACAGCTACACCCCCGGCGCCATCACCGAGACCCTGCTGGCCGACTACGAGGCGTTGGTCCGCATGAGCCCGGACGAGGTCGCCAAGCGCGCCGCCTGAACCGCGCCGCGGCGGGGCGCGAGCACCGGCCCCGCCGCGCGCGTCAGACCAGGCGCGACACGTCCAGCCGGATGCCGATCCGCTCGGCGGAGCGGGCCGGCGAATAGTCGCGCAGCAGCCGGTCGGCATCCACCGCGTGGAGGTCGTCGGGCGGCGGGCGCCCGGCCAGCCGGTAGTGGTGGGCGTAGAGCGAGCGGAAGAACAGCGTCCGCTGCCCGCTCCAGCCATGCGGCAGGCCGGCATGACGGATCAGCGCCAGCATCACCCGGTCGCCCACCGGCGAGAGCGGCTGGTCCATCATCGCCCAAGCCGTTGTCAGCCGGGCGGCGGCCGCGGTGAAGAACATGCAGCTCGTGTCCACATGGGCGCGGGCCGCGTCCTCCGGGTCGGGCACGGCCACCAACTCGCCATCGCCGAGCACGATCTGGCGGTCGCTGAACCCCACGGCGCAGCTATCCCGCCGGCACAGCGCCACCAGGCTGGCGACGTGGTCGGGCGCGTACCAGTTGTCGGCGTCCAGGAAGGCCACGGCGTCGAAGCCGCCGTTCCAGGCCAGGATCGCCCCGATCCCGCGCGGCGTGTTGCCGTTGTCGGCGTAGCGCCGGGGCAGGGCGGTGTGCTCCACCGCCCAGCCGGCCACCTCCGCCCGCGGCGCGCCGTCGGCCACCATGATGTGGGTGCAGGCATGGGTCTGCGCCCGCACGCTGTTGTGGCAGCGCAGCAGGGTGGCGGCGGGCTCGTCGGCATAGGGGGTGACCACGGCGACGCGCAGGACGGCTACCTCCGGGGTGGCGGCCGAACCGCCGGCGGCCGGGCGCGGAGGCGCGAGCAGGGCAGGGCAGGCTTCGCGTCACGCGGCCGGCCTCCCGCCGCCCGGCACTGCTCCGGCCCGTGCGGGCGGCGCGGCGGGTTCATCCCTCGGCCAGCAGCCGCAACGCCTCGGCCACCGTGGCGGCGCGCACCGCCGTGCGGTCCCCCGGAAACACCCGGCGCACCGTCCGGGTGGGCGCCCCGCGCCGCGCCAGCCCCAGATGCACCAACCCGACGGGCTTCTCGGCCGACCCGCCGCCGGGGCCCGCGACGCCGGTGACGGACACGGCGAGGTCGGCGCCGGACCGTTCCAGCGCCCCTTCCGCCATGGCCCGCGCCACCTCCTCGCTGACCGCGCCCACCGCGGCGAGGGTGGCTTCCGGCACCCCCAGCATCGCGGTCTTGGCGGCATTGCTGTAGGTCACGAAGCCCGCCAGCACCACGGCCGAGGACCCCGCCACCGCCGTCAGCGCCGCGGCGATCAGCCCGCCGGTGCAGGATTCCGCGGTGGCGAGGGTTTCGCCCCGGGCGCGTAGCTGCTCCAGCAGCGCGGCCGCCTGTTCCAGGGTGGCGTCGGGCAGCATCAGGCGAAGCTCCGCAGCAGCAGGACCGCCAGCGCCCCCAGGGCACCGGCGAGCAGGTCGTCCAGCATCACCCAGGCGGCGCCGGACCGGCGGTCGGCCCAGGACACCGGCCAGGGCTTCAGCACGTCGAACAGCCGGAACAGCGCGAAACCCAGCAGCACCCAGCCCAGCCCGGCCAGCCCGCCCGGCAAGGCGGGCAGGGCGGCCAGCACCAGGCACTGGCCGGCCCCTTCGTCCACCACCACCCAGCCCGGGTCCTGCGTCGCTTCCGGCAGCCGCGACACCGCCCAGGTGCCGGCCACCGCCAGCAGCGCCGCTAGCACCAGGCAGGGCAGCGGCCCCAGCCAGGCCAGCGGCAGCACCACCGCGGACCCCCAGGTGCCCGGCGCCGGGCGCAGCCGCCCGATCCCGCCCAGGGTGGCGACCAGCGCCGCCGGCGTCACGCCAGCCGTTCCAGGAAGGCATCCAGGCGCGGCGCCAGTTCCGGCTCCCCCAGGGTCGGCGCGTGCCCGGAATCCGGCAGCACGATCAGCCCGAGGTCCGGCTTCTCCGCCCGCATCGCCTGCACGGTGCGCGCGGACAGGAACTCGCTCCGCTCGCCCCAGATCAGCAGGGTCGGGATGTCCCGCAGCCCGGCGAAGACCGGCCCGAAATCCGCCACCGGCGCCCCGCCCTCCATCACCTGCGCCAGCCGTGTGTCCCAGCGCGGGTGCAGCCGGTCATCCTCGCCGCGGCGATAGGTCAGGGTGGCGAAGCGGCGCCAGGATTCCGCGTCGCGCAGCGGCATCCCCGGCATCACCTGCTGCAGGTAGGCCACCGCTTCCTCGTCGCGGGCAAAGGCGGGGTCGCGGCCGACGAAGCCGCGCGTGCGCTCCAGCCCGAGCGGCTCCACCACCGGGCCGATGTCGTTCAGCACCACCCCACGCAGCAGCGTCGGCCGCACCAGGCTGAGAAACATCGCCATCAGCCCGCCGAAGGAGGTGCCCACCACCACCGCGCGGTGCAGGCCCAGCGCGGCGCAGGCGTCCAGGATATCCCCGACCACCGCCTGCGGCGTGTAGCGCGACACCTCGGCGGCACGGCCGCTCTCGCCGTGGCCGGGATAGTCCAGCGCCACCACCCGGCGGTGGCCGCGGTGGCGCAGGGCGAACTCCTCGTAATCCATGGCGGTGCGGCAGATGCCGGGCAGGCACAGAAGCGGCGTGCGGCCGCGGTCGCCCGGCCAGTCCAGCGCGGCCAACGGCAGGCCGTCGCGCGCGGCGAAGCGGCGCAGCATCATGGCGCCAGCCAGCGCGACAGCGGGTGTTCGGACGCCGCACCGGTGGGGTTCAGGGCGCGGTACACCACGACGTTCTCCACGATCCGCTGCACGTAGTTGCGGGTTTCGGTGAAAGGGATCTGCTCGATCCAGTCCAGCAGCTCCACGCCGCCGCCGTTGGGGTCGCCATAGGTGCCCAGCCACTCGTCCACCCGGCGCGGCCCAGCATTGTAGGCTGCGGCCGCCAGCACCGGGTTGCCGCCGAACCGCGCCAGCATGTCGCCGAGATACAGCGCGCCTAGCTTGGTGTTGTGCTGCGGGTCCGTGGTCAGCCAGGCCAGCTGGTGCGGGATGCCGTTCTTGCGCGCCACGTCGGCGGCGGTGCCCGGCAGCAGCTGCATCAGCCCGCGCGCGTTGGAGGGCGACACCGCGCTGGGGTCGAAGTTGCTCTCCTGGCGGGAGATGGACTGCACCAGCGCCGGCTCGGGACCGCCCTCCGGGGTCGGATAGGGGGTGGGCCAGCCTTCCGGCACCATCATCACCCCGTCCGCCCCGGCGCGGCGCGACACCCAGACGGCGTTGTCCGGCCGCCCCACCGTGGCGGCCAGCCGCGCCGTCAGCACGCGGGTGGCGGCGTCCGGCGACAGGTCCTCCAGCCGCAGCAGGAACACGCGGGTGCGGCGGCTCTCGCCCAGGTCGGCCAGGGTCAGCACGGCGCGCGCCAGCTCGCGGTCCACGAAGGCTTCCAGGTCGCCCGGGGTCGGGGCACCGCTGGCCGCGGTCTGCACCCGGGCGGCGAGGCGCGACGCGTCCTCGCCCAGCGCCACGGAAGCGAGCTGGCCGTAGAAGCTGGTGGGTAGCGCCGCGGCCGCGGTCCAGCGCTCCCTGGCGGCGCCGGGGTTGTTCTGCGCGGCGAAGGCGCGGCCTTCCCAGTAGGCGCCGCGGGCGCGGGTGATCACGCTGTTGCTGCCCTCGCCCACCGCGGCGAAGTGCGTCCGCGCCGCGCCGGGGTCGCCCAGCCGGCGCAGGGCGATCCAGCCGGCCAGGAACTCGGCATCGCCGCGCGCCTCGCCGGGGCCGGCCTGACCGTGCTGCGCCGCCAGCCGATAGGCCGTGCGGGCATCGCCCAGCCGCAGCAGCTTGCGCGCCAGCACCTGCCGTTCCGCCCAGATCGCGCGCCCGGTGGCGGCGGGCAGGTCGCGCTGCAGCGGCTCGGCCGCCTGCCAAACCGCGGCGGCCTCCGCGTCGCGCTCCCGCCGGCGCAGCCAGCGGGCGTATTCCGCCAGCAACCCGAGGTCGCGGGCGCCGGCCGGCGGCAGCAGGGCCTCCGCGTCGGCGCGGTCGGCGGCCAGCGCCAGCCGCGCCTCCGCCGCGCCGCGCCGGGCCGGGTCCAGCGCGAAGAGCACCCGCCCGGCCCCGGCGAAGTCCCGCGCGGTGCTCAGCCGGTCGAAGCGCGCCCAATGGTCGCTGGGCGTCAGCACCGCCGCGGCGCGCGGCAGGAAGGCGGCTTCCGCCAGCGCGTCGCCGGGCGCCTCGGCCCAGGCGGCGCGCAGCACCGCCGTGGCTTCCAGCGCGCGGCCGGCGCGGGACAGGGCGTCCGCGTGCCGCGCCGCGCCGTCCAGCCCGCGGGCGGGGACGCGGTCGAAGTGGCGCAGCACCAGCGCGTCGTCCGGCTCCACCGCCAGGGCCTCCTCGGCGCGGCGGGCCAGCACCTCCGGCAGGGGCCAGTCCGGGTTGGCGGCCATGAAGCTGGCCAGCTCGGCCGCCGTGGCCTGGCCGCGGGTCTGCAGCCGGATCCAGGTGACGATCTTGCGCGCCAGCGGGTCGGCGCCCACGCCCATCGCCTCGGCTTCCGCCACCCGGCCCTGCCCGGCGGCGGCGATGGCGGCCTTGCCGGCGGCGCGTTGCGTCTCGCTGGCCCAGGGCTGGGCGGCGGCGGGCGTTGCGGCCAGGAGCAGCAGGGCGAGGAGGGAGCGTCGCATCGCGGGCCTGTTTAGCCGAAGCCGCCGTCCCTTGTCCCGCGGCAGAGGATAACCCGGGCGCGTCCCGGCCCAGCACAGCCCAGTCCGCCCGGGGGCGGAGCGCGGGCCGCCCGCGGCGGCTTGGGGCTACCCGGGGCAGCCGGCAGCCATCTTCCGCCGCGGCGCGCCGCATCCTTGTCCCTGCGGGGCCGTGCGCCTAGGTTCCCGCCCTTCGCCGGAAGGAATTCTCCCCCATGTTCAAGGGCTCCCTCGTCGCCCTCATCACGCCCATGACGCGCGACGGCGCCGTGGACGAGAAGGCGTTCCAGGGATTCGTGGACTGGCAGGTGCGCGAGGGCACCCAGGGCCTGATCCCCGTCGGCACCACCGGCGAAAGCCCCACCCTGAGCCACACCGAGCACGAGCGCGTGGTGGAGATGTGCGTGGAAGCCGCCGGCGGCCGCGTGCCGGTGATCGCCGGCGCCGGCTCCAACAGCACGGCCGAGGCGATCCGCTTGGCGAAGCACGCCAAGGCAGCAGGGGCGGATGCGACGCTGGTGGTGACGCCCTATTACAACAAGCCGACGCAGGAGGGCCTGTTCCTGCACTTCACCGCCATCGCCGACGCGGTGGACCTGCCGCTGATCATCTACAACATCCCGCCGCGCTCGGTGGTGGACATGAGCGTGGACACCATGGCGCGGCTGGCCCGGCACCCCAACATCGTCGGCGTCAAGGACGCCACGGCCAACCTGACGCGCCCGCTGCACACCCGCCTCGCCTGCGGGCCGGAGTTCTGCCAGCTCTCGGGCGAGGACCACACCGCCGTGTCCTTTCTGGCCGCGGGCGGCCACGGCTGCATCAGCGTCACCGGCAACATCGCCCCCCGCCTGTGCCGCGAGATGCACGATGCCTGGGCGGAAGGCCGCGCGGCGGATGCCATCGCCATCCAGGACCGCCTCGTGCCCGTGCACGACGCGATGTTCTGCGAAACCTCGCCCGGCCCGGTGAAGTTCGCCGCCTCCCTGCTCGGCCACGGCTCCGAGCATTGCCGCCTGCCCCTGGCCCCCATCGCGCAGAACAGCCGCGACCGCGTCCGCGCCGCGCTGACCGGCGCGGGGCTGCTCAACTGAAGCCGAACGGAACAGCGCATGGCCGAACCCCGCAAGAAGGGCCTGATCAGCCACGGCACCGCCGCACGGAACCGCAAGGCGACCTTCGAGTACAAGATCAACGACCGCGTCGAGGCCGGCATCGTCCTCCTCGGCCCGGAGGTGAAGAGCCTGCGCGCCGGCCGCGCCACGCTGACCGAAGCCTGGGCCGGCGAGCGCGACGGCGAGATGTGGCTGTTCAACTGCTACATCCCGGAATGGCAGGCCGGCTCCTTCATGGCGCATTTCGAGCCGCGCCGGCCGCGCAAGCTGCTGCTGCACAACAAGCAGGTCACCTCCCTGGCCGGCGCCATCTCGCGCGAGGGCGCGACGCTGGTGCCGCTGGAGGTGCTGTTCAACGAGCGCGGCCTGGCCAAGATCGTGCTCGGCCTGGCGGAGGGTAAGACCAAGGCGGACAAGCGTGCCTCCATGGCCGCCCGAGACTGGCAGCGCGACAAGGCGCGGCTGATGCGGGGCGAAAAGGGCTGACCACCCGGTCGCGGGATGTTGAAGGGAGGCGGTCCGGGCGCTAGGAATCCCTCCGTTCCGAGATCGAGAGGAATTCCTGCCGTGACGCCTGCCTGGGTAAGAACCCTGCTCGCGCCCGCCGCCACCGAGGCGCTGGGCCGCATCCTGCTGACCTTTCCCTTCTGGGGCAGCGGCCTGGCCAAGCTGCTGGATTTCAGCGGCGGCATGGGCGAGATGCGCCAGTTCGGGCTGGAACCAGCCTGGCTGTTCAACGTCGCGACGGTCATCGTGCAGCTCGGCGGCTCGGCCCTGATCATCGCCCGGCGCGGTGTCTGGCTCGGCGCCGGCGCGCTGGGGATCTTCACCCTGCTGACCATCCTGATCGTCCACCGCTTCTGGGCGCTGGAAGGGATCATGGGCGTGGTGTCCTTCCACACCGCCACCGAACATGTCGGCATGATCGGCGCGCTGATCCTGGTGTCGATCCTGGCGCTGCGCCCGGCCGCTTCCCGCAGCGGCGACGCGCTGTCCGACGTGTCCCTGGGCTCGGCGACGCGCTGAATCCCGGCCGCGCGCCCCGCTGCCATCGGGGCGCCGGCTGCTCTATCCTGCGGCCCGATCAGCTAGGGGCAGGCGGGACATGGCGGAAGAGGACGGCGTCCGGATCGAGGGCGCGATCAAGGACAAGCTGGTCCGCACCAAGGAAGGCTGGGCCCGCGAAGGGCGCCTGCTGACCGGGCAGGCCGGCGACCCCGAACGCGACCGCCTGCCGCCCGGCCAGCGCCTGGTGCGCGACTTCCCCGTGCTGGACCTCGGCGTTCATCCCGCCGTACCGGCCGAGGCCGCGAAGCTGCGGCTGGACGGGCTGGTCGCCGCCCCCGCGACCCTGGACTGGACGGAACTGCAGGCCATGCCGCGCCAGCAGTTCCGCAACGACATCCACTGCGTGACCCAGTGGTCCCGTTACGACAATGACTGGGACGGCGTGCCCGTCTCGGCGCTGATCGAGCGCGTGCGCCCCAAGGACGAGGCGCGCTTCGTGTCGCTGGAAAGCCATGACGGCTACACCACCAACCTCGCCATGGACGACTTCGACCGGCCGGAGAACGTCCTGGCCTTTGCCTGGAATGGTGCCCCGCTGGAACACCAGCATGGCGGGCCGATGCGGCTGGTGGTGCCGCATCTCTACCTCTGGAAGAGCGCCAAGTGGCTGCGCCGGATCGAGTTCCTGGCGGCCGACCGGCCCGGCTTCTGGGAAGTCCGCGGCTACCACAACCGCGGTAATCCCTGGAACGAGGAACGCTACGGCTGAAGCGGCCGGCCCGGGGCGGCGCGCAGTCGGCTGCTTCGCTCATACCGCAGTGCTTGTGGCCTCTGGGAGGGAGAAGGAATTCTCCCTCCCAGACCCACCCTCATCCTTTTTCGGGAGTTGCCGGGTGCGGGTGGAGACCTTCGCCCTCTGGTGCGCGCCACGTACACAGCCCCGACCGCGGCAGCCCTCCGGAAAAAGATGAGGGGGAGGGCCCGGGAGGGGGAGAATTCCTTCTCCCCCTCCCGGTGGCCGGCCTGGCAGGCACCTCTATCAGTCCGCTTCGCCGTCGCGGTTCTCGGGACCGATCGTTTCCGCTTGGCCCTGCGGCTGACCGCGCTCCGGCGGCGGGTGACCCGCCCCGAGCTCCTCCAGCTTGCGCTTGACGTCGCGGTCGTGCTCGCTCAGCGGCGCGGGGTACTTCACCGCGACCCCTGGCGGGACCGCGTCCCCCGGATCATGGCCCTTGCCGTCGGACATGGCAGACTCCTCAGCCGTGCTGGTGCTGGCAGGGAAACTGCCGGGGCGCCGGGACGGTTGCAGCACGGCCCGGTGCCGTCCCGCTCCGTCCGGGGATGGTGGGGGCTGCCAGGGTCGGGCCGCGGCGGGACCCTGGACCGGCCGGCACCGCGCGCCGCATAACCCGCCCGGCAGAGAAGGCACCCCTCCATGTCGGCATCCCGCAAGATCATGCTGCTGACCGGGGCGAGCCGGGGCATCGGCCACGCCACCGTGAAGCGCTTCCAGGCCGAGGGCTGGCGCATCCTCACCGTGTCCCGCCAGCCCTTCTCGGAGGAATGCCGCTGGCCCGAGGCGCGCGAGAGCCACCTGCAGGCCGACCTGTCCGACCCCGTGGCGGTGGGCGAGCTGATCGCCCTGGTGAAGCAGCGCCTGCCGGACGGCCAGCTGCACGCGCTGGTGAACAATGCCGGCATCTCGCCCAAGGCGCCGGGCGGCGGCCGCATGGGCGTGCTGGACACGGACTACGCGGCCTGGACGGGCGTGTTCAACGTCAACCTCTTCTCCACGGCGATGCTGGCGCGCGGGCTGTTCGAGCAGCTGCGGGCCGGGCAGGGGACGATCGTCAACGTCACCTCCATCGTCGGCTCGCGCGTGCATCCCTTCGCCGGCGCCGCCTATGCCTGCTCCAAGGCGGCGCTGAACGCCCTGACGCGGGAACTGGCGCATGAGTTCGGCGAGCACGGCATCCGCGTGAATGCCATCGCCCCCGGCGAGATCGACACCGCCATCCTGTCCCCCGGCACGGCCGAGATCGTGGAGCGGCAGATCCCGCTGCGCCGCCTGGGCGAGGCGGGGGAGGTGGCGGAAACCATCCTGTTCCTGTGTTCCGCCGGCTCCTCCTACATCAACGGCGCCGAGATCCACATCAATGGCGGGCAGCACGTTTGATGCTGCCCCCGTGGCTGCGGCGTGGCAGCGGCACGCTGGCCGTATCCACGGACCGCTTCGAGGAGATCGGCGAGCCCGGTGCCGACGGCTACCCGACATACCACTACAGCGGCCTGATCTACCGTTTCCGCATGGGCAGCCGGCACGGCGGCGCCCGGCGCTACGACGAGGACCCGCAGCGCGCCTCGATCAACGGCTTCTTCGACTGGTCCCGACCGTGGAGCGGCCGCTTCATCCCCCGGCGTGACCCCTTCCTGCGGGCCATCGTAGCCTTCCTGCTGACCGAGCCCGGGGTGGAGGAAGTGTCCCTGCTGCTCCGCCGCGGCTACGTCACGATCGCCCGCCGGGGAGATGCGGCGTCCTGGCCCGCGCCCCCCACGCCGGCGGAACCCTCACCCGAGGCGGACCCACGTCACGCCGGGGCGGACTGAACCGGGGCGGCCGAGGCCACGCCGATCCGCCGCAGCATCCCCCGCACGGCGTCATCGAACATCGCTTCCGTCAGCACGCCGGTGTTCGTGTTGTAGCGGCTGACATGGTAGGAATCCGCCAGGATCAGCCCGCCCGGCAGCTCGTGCAGCGCGCCATGGGCGAAGCGGTAGCGCGCCAGCACCAGGCCGCGCGCCCGCAGCAGCGCCGCATGCGCCACCGTGCCCAGCGCCAGCACCGCCCGCAGCCCCGGCATCGCCGCCAGCTCCGCCTGCACGAAGCGGTTGCAGGTGCGGACCTCCTCCGTGGTGGGCAGGTTGGCCGGGGGAACGCAGCGCGCGGCATTGGTGATGCGGCAGCCAGTCAGCTGCAGCCCGTCCGCCGGGTCCTCGGCATAGATCCCGGTCGCCAAGCCGTGCCGCAGCAGCGTGGCGTAGAGCAGCCGGCCGGCATAATCGCCCGTGAAGGGACGCCCGGTGCGGTTTGCCCCGCGCACCCCCGGCGCCAGCCCCAGCACCAGCACCGGCGCCCCGCGCGGCCCCCAGGACGGCACGGGCGCGTTGTGCCAGCCGGGCTGCGCCAGCCGGTTGGCTTCCCGATAAGCGACGAGGCGGGGGCAGAGCGGGCAATCGCGGTCCGGATCGGTGGACGGGTCGCCAGGGGCAGGGGGGTGCGGCATTCTGTGTCGGGCCATAGAGCGGATCGCCGGGCATCGGAACCGGCCTGGGCAAGGCATCCGGTCTGGGCAGCCAGGGCCGGGAAAGCGCCCGTGCGCGGCGCCGGTCACGCCGCAGCCTGCGGCAGCCGAGGAGTGAAGAGGTGTTCGGGGATACGCTGATCGCCCTGGGGGCCAACCTGCCGGGGCCGGACGGCGCCTCGCCGCTGGACACCTGCCGCCGGGCCGCGGCAGCGCTGGACGGGCTCTGCGGCCTGCCCCTCCGGGCCGTGTCGGACTGGTGGGAAACCCCGGCCGACCCGCCCGACCCTCGCTCGCCGCCCTATTGCAACGGCGTCGCCCGGCTGGGCGGCACGGCCGACCCGGAAGCGCTGCTGCGGGCGCTGCAGGCGCTGGAACGCGGCGCCGGCCGCGCCCGCCCTTACCTCAACGCGCCCCGCACCCTGGACCTGGACCTCCTCGCGGTGGGCGACCTGGTGAGGGCCGGGCCGGACCCGATCCTGCCGCATCCCCGCGCCCATCTGCGCCCCTTCGTGCTGGTGCCGCTGGCCGAGGTTGCCCCGGACTGGCACCATCCCGTGACCGGAATGAGCATGGCGGAACTGCTGCGCGGCATACCGGCAATGTCCATGCACCGGTTGTGAAACCCTTGCGGCATCGTGGCGTCGTCGCTATCTGACGCTGTCCCCCGCAGAAACACTGGTGTTCCATGGCCCGAGTCACGGTTGAAGACTGCATTGACAAGATTCCCAACCGCTTCGAGCTGGTGCTGAAGGCCGCGCAGCGGGCGCGCAACATCAGCCGTGGCGAAGAGCTGACGGTGGATCGCGACAACGACAAGAATCCCGTGATCGCCCTGCGCGAGATCGCCGAGGAAACGCTGGACCTCGACGCGCTGGAGCAGGACATCGTGAAGTCCCTGCTGCGCGCGCCCGAGCCGGAGCCGGTGGAAGAGGAGGTCATCGACCTCATCGCCACCGACGAGAACATCTTCGGCGTCATGGACGTGAACGAGGGCGAGGCGGCCGATGCCGGCATGACCGTGGACGACCTCGGCGCCGACGACATCGAGGCGGCCATCGCCGCCGAGCTGGGCGGCGGCGACCGCCGCTGACCGGAGCCGGCGTGAGCGCCCCCGGTTCCCCCTGGAGCTGGGCGGCGCACGCCCCCGAGGGCGTCGCCGCGGCGCCCCCCGCCGGCCTCGCGCCGGCGCCCGAGGCCATGGACGGCGCCGCGATCGCCGACCTCGTCCTCGCCTACGACCCGCGGGCCGACCGCGGCCTGATCGAGCGGGCCTATGCCCTGGCCCGCGACGCCCATTCCGGCCAGAAGCGCGAGAACGGCGACCCCTATATCGGCCACCCCGTCGCGGTGGCCCGCATCCTGGCCGGCTACCGGCTGGACACCGCGACCATCGCCACCGCCCTGCTGCACGACACGGTGGAAGACACCGGCCTGACGCTGCGCGAGCTGGAAAAGGGCTTCGGGCCCGAGGTCGCCAAGCTGGTGGACGGCGTCACCAAGCTGACCCGGCTGGAAATCCAGTCCGAGCGCACCAAGCAGGCCGAGAACTTCCGCAAGCTGGTGCTGGCCATGAGCGAGGACATCCGCGTCCTGCTCGTGAAGCTGGCCGACCGGCTGCACAATGTCCGCACCCTGAACTTCGTGGTGAAGCCGGAGAAGCGGCAGCGCGTGGCGCGCGAAACCATGGAGATCTACGCCCCCCTCGCCGAGCGCATCGGCATGGAGGCGCTGCGGGCCGAGCTGCAATCCATCTGCTTCCGCGAATTGCAGCCCGACGCTTGGCAAACCATCACCGCGCGGATGGCCTTCCTGCGCGGCCAGGGCGCCGACCTGATCGAGGAGATCGCCGCCGACCTGCGCCGCAAGCTGGTGGAGGCGGAAGTGCCCGTGCTGGACGTGCAGGGCCGGGAAAAATCCGGCTACTCCATCTGGCTGAAGATGCACGAGAAGAAGGTGGAGTTCGAGCAGCTCTCGGACATCATGGCCTTCCGGGTGATCGTGCCGGACAAGGGCCAGTGCTACGCCGCCCTGGGCGCCGTGCACTCTGCCTATCGCGTGGTGCCCGGGCGCTTCAAGGACTACATCTCGACGCCGAAGACCAACGGCTACCAGTCGCTGCACACCGGCGTCACCGTGCCCGAGCGGCACAACGCCAAGATCGAGGTGCAGATCCGCACCCCCGAGATGCACGAGGTCGCCGAGTACGGCGTCGCCGCGCACTGGATCTACAAGCAGGGCCCCGAGGGTGCCGCGCAGCCGCGCCGCCGCTACCCCTGGGTCAAGGATCTGCTGGACATCCTGGAGAATGCCGGCGAGGCGCAGGATTTCCTAGAGAACACCAAGCTCGAGCTGCACCGCGACCAGGTCTTCTGCTTCACCCCCAAGGGTGACCTGATCGCCCTGCCGCGCGGCGCCACGCCCGTGGACTTCGCCTACGCCGTGCACTCGCAGGTCGGCGACAGCACGGTGGGCGCCAAGATCAACGGCCAGATCAAGCCCCTGCGCCAGCCGCTGGAAAACGGCGACCAGGTCGAGATCATCACCGCCCGGGGCAACTCGCCCAACCCGGCCTGGGAACGCTTCGTCGTCACCGGCAAGGCGCGCGCTCGCATCCGCCGGGTGGTGCTGTCCCGCCAGCGCGAGGAATCGCGCGAGAGCGGCCGCGGCGCCATCGCCCGCGCCTTCCGCCAGGAAGGGCTCGACTTCTCCGAGAAGACGGTGGAGCCCGCGGTCAAGGCGCTCAAGCAGCCGGGCTTCGAGGAGCTCTGCATCGCCGTCGGCAACGGCAACATCTCCGCCCGCGACGTGCTGCACGCCGCCGTACCGGAGCTGCGCGGCCCGCAGCGCCCGGTGCACGAAGGCCTGCCAGTCGGCCGTGCCCGCGGCAAGCCCGGCGCCACCGTGGTGCCGCCACGCCAGGCCCGCCGCCCCGAAGTCGCGCACGGCATCTCCGGCCTGGTGGCCGGCATGGCCGTCAGCTTCGCCGGCTGCTGCCACCCCGTTCCCGGCGACCGCATCGTCGGCATCGTCACCACGGGCAAGGGCGTCACCGTGCACAACGCCGAATGTTCCACCCTGACCTCCTTTGCCGCGACGCCGGAGCGCTTCATCGACATCGACTGGGACCAGGCGGACGGCGCCGGCGGCGAGCACGTGGCCCGGCTGGCGGTGATCACCGCCAATGACGACGCGGCGGTGGCGGCGCTGACCATCGCCATCGCCAAGCAGCACGGCAAGATCCAGTCGCTGAAGTTCCTCCATCGCGCCGCCGATTTCAGCGAGCTGAACGTGGACCTGGAAGTGAAGGACTTGCGTCACCTGTCCGGCGTCATCGCCGCCCTGCGCGCCTGTCCCGGCATCGAGCAGGTGGAGCGCGCCAAGGCATGATCATCGGCCTGGGCAACGACCTGATCGACATCCGCCGCATCGAGCGCACCATCCAGCGCCACGGCGAGCGCTTCCTCAACCGCGTCTTCACCGAGGCCGAGCGCCGCAAGGCGGAGTCCCGCACCGAGAAGATCCGCGCCGCCACCTACGCCAAGCGCTTCGCTGCCAAGGAAGCCGCGGCCAAGGCCCTGGGCACCGGCATGGCGGCAGGGGTGTTCTGGCGCGACCTGGGCGTGGTGAACCTCCCCTCCGGCCAGCCCACCCTGCGGCTGACCGGCGGCGCCGCGGCGCGGCTGGCCGCCATCACGCCGCGCGGCATGGGCGCCCAGATCAGCCTGACCATGACCGACGAGTGGCCCTATGCCGAGGCGGTGGTGATCGTCTCGGCCGTGCCGCTGCCATGAGGGTGGGGCGGCGCCCGTGACCCGGGAGGGAGAAGGAATTCTCCCTCCCGTACCCTCCATCATCTTTTTTTCCGGGGTGCTGCCGCGGTCGGAGTGGCCATGTCGGGTGCTTCAGGCCCCGGAAGACATTCATCCTCGGCAGCGTGGGCTGACGCCACAGTCGCCGGAGGGCATGGCCCTCCGGCGCACCCGACCTGTCAGTCCAGCTCGCGGCAGCACCCCTGAAAGAAGATGAGGGGGAGGGTCCGGGAGGGGGAGAATTCCTTCTCCCCCTCCCGGGACGCCGCCACCCTCCGCGACCCGGCCTGACCGTCCCGGTCACCCTTCCTTGACAGGGCAGGGGGGCAGGGGCTCTATCCGCCGCCCGTCGCCCCCGTCCCGTGGCGCGCGGAAGCGGACCCCATTCCCTTGAGCATGACCAAGAAGAAGGCCCAGGGCGGCTGGGCCGAAACCCTCAAAACGGTGGTGTATGCCGGGCTAATCGCCGTGGGCATCCGCACCATCGCCTTTGAGCCGTTCAACATCCCTTCGGGCAGCATGATCCCCACCCTGCTGGTGGGCGATTACCTGTTCGTGTCGAAGTATTCCTACGGCTATTCCCGCGCCTCGCTGCCCTTCTCGCCCAACCTGTTCTCGGGCCGCATCTTCGGCCACCTGCCGGCACGCGGCGACGTGGCAGTGTTCAAGCTGCCCTCCGACGGCACCACCGACTATATCAAGCGCATCGTGGGCCTCCCCGGCGACCGCATCCAGGTCCGCGGCGGCGTCCTCTTCGTGAACGGCCAGTCCGTGCGGCGCGAATCCGTGGGAACCTACACGGTGGAAGGCGACGGGCCGCGCATGTCCGTGCGGCGCTACCAGGAAACCCTGCCCGCCAGCACCGGCGCCGAGCCGCGCACGCATTCCATCATCGAGATTTCCGACGACCAGCCGGCCGACAACACGCCGGAATACCTCGTGCCGGCGAACCACGTCTTCGCCATGGGCGACAACCGGGACAACAGCCAGGACAGCCGCTACATGT
Organism: Roseomonas sp. BN140053; assembly: GCF_047690175.1. Lineage (NCBI taxonomy): Bacteria > Pseudomonadati > Pseudomonadota > Alphaproteobacteria > Acetobacterales > Roseomonadaceae > Roseomonas > Roseomonas sp. BN140053. Next base: position 92,913 of record NZ_JBLLEB010000008.1, read on the forward strand.
ACGCCGTCGGCTTCGTGCCGGTGGAGAACCTGGTGGGCCGGGCCGAGTTCCTGTTCTTCTCCACGGACGGTTCCGCGCGCTGGTGGGAAGTCTGGGCCTGGCCCTTCACCATCCGCTGGAGCCGGCTGTTCACGGCCGTCCGCTGAGGTGTGGGGCGGATGAGAACATGACGGACGCCGACACCCCCCTCGGGCAGCACCTCGGGCACCGCTTCCGCGATCCTGGCCTGCTGGCGCAGGCGCTGACCCACCGGTCCGCCGCGGACCCGAAGCGCCGGATGCTGGACAGCAACGAGCGCCTGGAATTCCTGGGCGACCGCGTCCTGGCGCTGTGCATCGCGGAATGGCTCAGCGAGCGCTTCCCGCAGGAGCGCGAGGGCGAGCTGGGCAAGCGCCTGGCCGTGCTGGTGGCGGCCGACGTGCTGGCCAAGATCGGCGACACGATCGGCCTGTCCGCCGCCCTGCGCATCCCGCCGGCGGAAGGCCGCACCGGGCTGCGCCAGCGCGCCACCGTGCTGGCCGACGCCACCGAGGCGCTGATCGGCGCCCTCTACCTCGATGGCGGGCTGGAACCGGCGCGGCGCTTCGTGCGCCAGGAATGGGCCAGCTTCCTGGCCGCCGACCCCACCCCGCCGATGTCGGCGAAGAGCCGCCTGCAGGAATGGACCCTGGGCCGCGGCCTCGGCCTGCCGGAATACCGCACGGACAGCGCCGCCGGCCCATCCCACGCGCCGGTCTTTTCCGTCTCCGTCCAGGCCGCCGGCCGCACGGCCGAAGGGGTGGGCGACACCAAGCGCGCGGCGGAACAGGCCGCGGCGGAAGCCTGGCTCGCCGGCCTGCCCCCTCGCGATGGAGGCCGGGATGGCTGACGACAGCGCCCCCCGCCGCGCCGGCATCGCCGCCGTCCTGGGCGCCCCCAATGCCGGCAAGTCCACCCTGGTGAACCGGCTGGCCGGCACCAAGGTCTCCATCGTGTCGCCCAAGCCGCAGACCACGCGCTTCCGGGTGCGCGCCGTGCTGATGCTCGGCCAGTCGCAGGTGGTGCTGACCGACACGCCCGGCATCTTCCGCCCACGCCGCCGCTTGGACCGCGCCATGGTGCAGGCGGCCTGGACGGGGGCGCAGGATGCCGACCTCGCCCTGCTGGTGGTGGATGCCCGTGCCGGGCTGACCGAGGGCGTGGCCTCCATCGTCGAGGGGCTGAAGAAGGGCTCGCCGCCGCTCTGGCTGGTGCTCAACAAGACCGACCTGCTGGACACCAAGCGCCTGCTGCCGCTGACGGCCCAACTCAACGAGCAGCTCACCTTCGCCGAAACCTTCATGGTGTCCGCGGAGAAGGGCGACGGCCTGGACCGGCTGAGCGAGAAGCTGGCCGAGGCGGTTCCCCCCGGCCCCTGGCTCTTCCCCGAAGACGAGCTCTCCGACCTCAACGAGCGCATGCTGGCGGCCGAGATCGTGCGCGAGCAGATCCTGCGCCAGACGCACGAGGAAGTGCCGCACCACGCCACCGTCGAGACGGAGAACTGGGAAGAACGCCGCGACGGCTCGGTGCGGGTGGACTGCACCATCTACGTCGCCCGCGCGACGCAGAAGGCGATCCTGATCGGCGACGGCGGCAGCCGGGTGAAGGAGATCGGCCGCCGCGCCCGCGAGGAACTGGGCAAGCTGCTGGAACGCCGCGTCCACCTCTTCCTCAACGTCAAGGAACGTCCCGGCTGGGACGAGGAACGCGCCCGGCTGCGCGCCATCGGGCTGCACGAGGAAGGCTGACCGCGCCGTCCCGCGAGGTTGGTCGCACACCGCGCCGGACGGTGCGCCCGGCAACCGCCGCTCCGCACGCCCGATGGCGGCCGTCCCGCTTCCGCGGCAAGGCCCGGACCCCGGCAGCCCTTCCGCAGCGGCCCCGGCGGGGCCATTTCCACCCGCATGGAATGGGAAGCACCGGCCATCGTCCTGGACGCCCGGCCGATGGGCGAGGGCGGGGCGGTGGTCACCCTGCTGACGGAGGAACAGGGCCGCCATGCCGGCCTGGCGCATGGCGGCGCCTCGCGCAACCAGGCGCCGATCTGGCAGCCCGGCAACCTCGTGGAGGCGCGCTGGAAGGCGCGGCTGGCCGAACAGCTCGGCTCCCTGACGGGGGAACTGGTGCACCCCACCGCGGCGCTGGCCATGGAGGACCGGCTGGCCCTGTCGCTGCTGTCCTCCGCCTGCGCCGTGGCAGCCGAAGCCCTGCCGGAACGCGAGCCGCACCCGCGGGCCTTCCGCGCCCTGGTGCCGGTGCTGGCACATTTGGGCGAGGGCGCCCGCGCCGTGCTGCCGGACTACCTGCGCTGGGAGGTGCTGCTGCTCTCGGAACTCGGCTACGGGCTGGACCTGGACAGCTGCGCCGCCACCGGCACGCGCGAGGCGCTGACCCACGTGTCCCCCCGCACCGGGCGCGCCGTGTCGGCGGGCGCCGCCGAACCCTTCCTGGACCGGCTGCTGCCCTTGCCGGGCTTCCTGCGCGACCCGGACCTCCCTTCCGGCCCTGCCGACTGGGTGGCGGGGCTGCGGCTGACCGGGCACTTCCTGGCCCGCGACGCTTTCGGCGCACGCCACCGGGCGGTGCCGGACGCGCGCGAGATGTTCTACGACCGCGTCACCGCCCTGGCCGTGGCGGAGTGACTCGCCTGGCCGAGGAGCAGAAGGCCGGGGGAGTGAATTCCCCCAGTCCCCCTCCTTTTTTCGGAAGTAAAAGCGCGCCACCGACCACGGGCGCAGCCCGAAACTCCCGAAAATAGAAGGGGGTCCGGGGGGATACTTCCCCTCGGCTTGCTGATTTCACCAAGCCAAAACAAAGGCAGATGCCGTCACTCCGCCCGCGCGGCCCGCATCAGCACCAGCTCGAAATCGCCGCGCTGATCCTCCAGCCCGTGGGCGCGCAGGAAGGCCGGTCGCGGGGCAGCCGGCAGCGCCAGCCGGGACGACAGGCCCTCGCCGCCATCATCGTCCTCGGCCAGCACGGTGCCGGCCGGGTCCACCAGTTCCAGCACCGTGTCCGTGCCCCGGCGCAGCCCGTGGGTCAGGGCCAGCAGCGCCCCGTCCTCAGACGGCAGGGCGAACACCGCCGCCTGCCCGGCGCGGAGCCGGAGGTGCAGCGACTGCCCGAGCGCCAGGGGCGGACGGTTCGCCGCCTCGGCCGGCGTGCTCGGGCCCTCATAGGGGACGTAGGGCGCCACCGCCTCGACCGCGAGGTCGAACTCGCCGGCCTGCTCGTTCAGCGTCGCCGCGCGCAGCACCACGGCACCCGCACCGGCCTCGCCCAGCGGCAGGCGCGAGCCGAGCCCCTCGCCGCCATCGTCGTCCTCCTCGACCACCTGGCCGGAGGCGTCCAGCAGCTGCAGCACCGTGTCGGTCTGGTTGCGCAGGTTGCGGGTAAAGGCCGCCAGGTTGCGCGGCCCCTCCGGCAGGGCGAAGAAGGCGGCCTGCCCGCGCCGCAGCCGGACATGCACCTCCGCCCCGGCAGCCGGCAGCGGGTAGCGCGCGGCCTCCGCCGCGTTGGTGCCGAAGGGCTGCGGCCCGGGGTCGACGTCGCGGGTCAGCACCACCTCGAAACTGCCGCCGGCATTGTCGGCCGTGCCGGCGCGCACCAGGGCCGGCCGCTGGCCCGAGCCGGACTCCACGCGGGAGGCGAGGCTCTCGTCGCCGCCATCGTCATCCTCCTCGATCACCGTGCCGGCACGGTCGAGCAGGGCCAGGGTGCTGTCTGTGCCCTGGCCCAGGCGCCGCGTCGTCACGATGAAGGGGCCGGTGACCTCCGGCGCGATGCGGAAAAAGGCGTTCTGCCGCCCGTTCAGCTGCACGCTCACCGGCTGGTCGGGGCGCAGCGGCGGGGTGTTCGCGGCATCCTCGCGCCGCAGCGCTACGCCGGCCGTGTTGCCGCCCTGCGAGGGCCGGTTGCCGGCGGCCGGCGGCCGGGTCGGCTCGCGGACCACCGGCGGACGCTCGGCGCCGCTGGGCTCGGGCTTGGTCAGCACCTTGGGCAAATGCGGGCTGCTGTCCTGCACCGGCATCGCTTCAGTCGCCATCGCGCCGCGCCGGGCCTCGGCACCCGGGCCCGCCAGCGCGCCGGCCGCCGGCACCGCCAGAGCCAGGGCGGCCGTTCCCAGCAGGCCCAGCACCCGCATCCCGCCGGGGCGCGACGGCGCGGGGCCACCTGCTGCCCCGGGGGCGTGACCGGCCCGGTCTGCCTGGTGCTGGGTCATCGGCTCTTTCCCCCGTCGTTCCGAAGCGCCTGCTAACGCCCGCGGCGGACGGAGATCAACCCGGGCACCCGCGAACCTGCCGACGGGCCGCGTCGGGCGGCCGGGCGGCGCCGGTCGCTGTCCCAGCCGCCGCCGTGTTTCCCTGGCTTCCGCCGCGCATCGCTGCTAGAACGGAAGCCAGGAACGAATTAGGAACATCTGGGCCGCCCGCCATGCCCGACGACGTGAAGACCCTGCCTCCCGGCCCCGAGGGCGACCGCATCAGCGAGTCGCCGCTGGCCGAGGCGTTGAGCGAGCGCTACCTCGCCTACGCGATGTCCACCATCGTCAGCCGCTCCCTGCCCGATGTGCGGGACGGGCTGAAGCCGGTGCATCGCCGCCTGCTCTGGGCGATGCAGCAGCTGAAGCTGGACCCCGCCGGCGGCTTCAAGAAATGCGCCCGCGTGGTGGGCGATGTGATCGGCAAGTACCACCCGCACGGCGATGCCTCGGTCTACGAGGCGCTGGTGCGGCTGGCGCAGGACTTCGCCGCCCGCTACCCGCTGGTGGAAGGCCAGGGGAACTTCGGCAACATCGACGGCGATAACGCCGCGGCGATGCGCTACACCGAGGCCAAGCTGACCGCCGTGGCCAAGGCGATGCTGGACGGCATCGAGGAGGACGCGGCCGATTTCCGCGCCACCTATGACGGCGAGGAGCAGGAGCCGATCGTCCTGCCGGCCGCCTTCCCGAACCTGCTGGCCAACGGCGCCAACGGCATCGCGGTGGGCATGGCCACCTCCATCCCGCCGCACAATGCCGGCGAGATCTGCGCCGCCGCCTTGGAACTGGTGCGCAATCCCGCGGCCACCACGGCGGAGCTGGTGCAGCACATGCCCGGCCCGGACTTCCCCACTGGCGGCGTGCTGGTGGAGAGCCACGAGGCCATCCTGCAGGCCTACGAGACCGGCCGCGGCGGCTTCCGGCTGCGCGCCAAGTGGGAGGTGGAGAAGGCGAAGAACGGCCTGTGGCAGGTCGTGATCACCGAGATCCCCTACCAGGTGCAGAAGTCGCGGCTGATCGAGCAGATCGCCGAGCTGATGGAGCAGAAGAAGCTCCCGCTGCTGGCCGACATCCGCGACGAGAGCACGGACGTGGTGCGCGTGGTGCTGGAACCGCGCGCCCGCACGGTCGAGCCGGCGATGCTGATGGAAACGCTGTTCCGCGCGACGCCGCTGGAAAGCCGCATCCCGCTGAACATGAACGTGCTGACCGCCGATCGCACGCCCAGGGTGATGGGGCTGCGCGAGGTGCTGCGGCACTGGCTGGACCACCGGCAGATCGTGCTGGTGCGCCGCTCGCAGCACCGGCTCGCCGCGATCGAGCGGCGGCTGGAGATCCTCGACGGCTACCTGATCGTCTACCTCAACCTGGACGAGGTGATCCGCATCGTCCGCGAGGAGGACCACCCCAAGGAAGCGCTGATCCGCACCTTCACCCTGACGGACGTGCAGGCGGAGGCGGTGCTGAACATGCGCCTGCGCGCCCTGCGCAAGCTGGAGGAGATGGAGCTGCGGCGCGAGCACAAGAAGCTCTCCGCCGAGCAGAAGGGCCTGCAGAAGCTGCTGGGCAGCGAAGCCGCCCGCTGGAAGCGCATCGCCGAGGAACTGGAAGCCACGCGCGAGCAGTTCGGCTCCGGCCCGCTGGGGGACCGCCGCACGCTGCAGCAGGCCGCCCCCGAAGCGACGTCGGTGGACACCTCCGCCTTCGTGGAGCGCGAGCCGGTCACGGTGATCCTCAGCGAGAAGGGCTGGCTGCGCGCCCAGAAGGGCCACCTGCCCGAGGATGCGGAGCTGCGCTTCAAGGAAGGCGACTCCCTGCTGCTGCGGCTGCACGCCGAGACCACGGACCGCATCTGCTTCCTGGCCTCCAACGGCCGTTCCTACACGGTGAAGGCGGATGCCCTGCCGCGCGGCCGCGGCGACGGGCAGCCGGTGCGGCTGCTGATCGACCTGGCCAACGAGGACGAGGTGATCGCCGCCTTCGTGTGGAAGGAAGGGCTGAAGTTCCTCCTGGCCTCCCGCAGCGGCCGCGGCTTCGTGGCGAAGTCCGAGGACCTGCTGGCCGAGAAGCGCACCGGCAAGCAGGTGCTGGTGGTGGACAGCCCCGACACGCTGCACGCCTGCGTGGATGCCGAGGGCGACACGGTCGCCACAGTCGGGGAGAACCGCAAGCTGCTGGTCTTTCCACTGGAACAGGTGCCGACCATGTCGCGCGGCCGCGGCGTCGCGCTTCAGGGCTACAAGGATGGCGGGCTGTCTGATGTGACGGTGTTCTCCGCCCGCGCCGGCCTCAGCTGGAAGCTGGGCGACCGGGTGCGCACGGAAACCGTGCTGACGACGTGGCGCGGCAATCGCGGCGGGGCCGGCAAGCAGCCGCCCAACGGCTTCCCGCGGTCTAACCGTTTCGACGGGTAGGCGGTAACAGCAGCGCCTAAGCCGGGGGGAAATATCCCCCCGGACCCCCTTCTATTTTTGGGAGTTTCGGGGTGCGCCGGTGGCCACGGCGCTCTTAACCCCCGAAAAAAGGAGGGGGCTCGGGGGAGTTCACTCCCCCGGCCTTCAGGCCACCGTCTCCGGCGCGAAGGCCGCCGGCTCCGGCACTTCGCTGTCGGTCAGCGCCCGCCAGGTGCCGCCGCTCAGGATCTCGCTCGGCCGGAAGCGGGCCTTGTAGGCCATCTTGCGGCTCTGCGGCACCCAGTAGCCCAGGTACACGAAGGGCAGGCCGAGCTGCACCGCCCGCCCCACCAGCCACAGGATGGCGAAGGTGCCCAGCGACCGGCGCTCCAGCGCCATGTCGTAGAAGGAATACACCGCCGACAGCCCGTCCCCGAGCATGTCGGTCAGGCAGGCGCCCACCAGCCGGTCGCCGGGGTCGCGGAACTCCACCATGTTGGTGGTGATCGGCGTGTCCTCGACCATGGCGCGGTAATCGTAGAAGCCCATCGCGGCCATGTCGCCGTCGCCGTGCCGCGCCTGTTGGTAGCGCTGGAACAGCGCGAACTGCTCCGCCGTGGCGCGGGCCTGGGCTTCGCGCACGGACAGCCCGGCATTGGCGCGGGCGATGCGGCGTTGGGTGCGGTCGGGGGCGAAGTCGGCGGCGCGGATGCGGATGGGGATGCAGGCGCGGCAGCCCGGGCAGACCGGCGCATAGGCGATGTTGTGCGAGCGGCGAAAGCCTGCCCGCGACAGGCGGTCGTGCAGCACCTCGCCATCCGGCCCGGCCAGTTCGGTCACGATCTTCCGCTCCGTCCGGCCCTGGAGATAGGGGCAGGGCAGGGGGGCGGTGGTGTAGAAGAACTGCGGGCGGGTCGGCGGACGCTGGAGCATGAGCCTCCTATTGTCGGGATTCACCCCCGGCTCGGCAATGCTAACGCGCGGAAACCCGTCCCGATTCCGTCGCCGGCAGCAGTTCCAGGCGGCTGGCCACCGGCACCTCCCGCCGCAACAGCACCGGCCGCCCCGCGGCCCAGCGGGCATTCAGGTCCGACCAGTGCCGCGACAGCGGGTTGCCCGACTGTCCCGTGGCGATCGCCACCCAAATCCCGTCCGGCGAGGACAGGTCCGCCACCATGCGCAGCCCGGCGCCGTGCACATGGGCGAAGTCGTCCCGATAGCCGCCGCGGTTCACCGTTCCCCCATCCCCGGGCGTGGCCACGGTGATGCCGGTCCAATCCGACAGCACGGGGATGAAGCGCAGCAGCGGATGCTCGAAGCGCGCCACGTGCACCGCCCCCCAGCGCCAAGCCGAGGGATCGGCGCCGAAGCGGTCGGCCAGCTCCTGGGCGGAGCGTTCCAGCGCCTGGGCGGCCAGCGCCTCGCAACCGGGCGGGCCGCACCAGGCGGCCGTCGGCGCCTCCGGCCCCAGCACCGAGGCCAGGAATTCCGGGCTGGCGGAGGCGGTGCCGGCCGGCAGCCCGCCCTGCGCGAGCACCAGCCGCCCGACCTCCCGCAGCCAAGCGTTGAAGATCAGCGGCTGCGGCCGGTCAGCCGCCATCTCGCCGTCCCAGGTGGTCAGCAGGTCGCGCACCTGCCCGGCCAAGCCGTCCGGCCGTGGGAAGCGGCGCAGCAGCGGCAGCAGGTCGCGCGCCAGCAGGCTCACCGTGTCCTCCTGCAGGGCGACGAAATCTCCCGGCGCATGCCGCGGGCGCTCGCGCAGAACCTCGGCGATGCGGCGGAAGCGCCAGTCGCCCGGCCAGTCCCGGCCGAGAAACACCGGCGAGTCCGCCGGCTGCACCTTGTTGTTGGCGTTGGCCACCGCGCCCGAGGCCGGGCGCGCCACGTGCGGCAGGTCGTCGAAGGGCACCCAGCCCGTCCAGTCGCGGCTGCCGTCCCAGCCCGGCGCCGGCAGGCTGCCGTCGCCCGAAGCGCGGATCGGCGTGCGGCCGGTCAGGAACATCCCGACCTGCCCCTCGGCATCGGCCACGGTCAGGTTCTGCGACGGCGACAGGATGCCCGCCGCCGCCGCCCGCGCCTCGTCCAGGTTGCGCGCCCGGTTCAGTGCGTGCAGCCCGGCCGCGGAGGTGTCGCCCGGCGCCAGGTTGGCCATGGCCACCGCGACCACGGTAGGGCTGCCGGAGGGCGGGTCGAGGTCGGAGATCACCGGCCCGTGCCGGCTCTCGCGGATGCGCAGCGTCTCGCTCGGCGCCCCGCGCACGCCCAGGATCTCCTCCCGCACGGCGAAGGGGCGGGGTCCGTCGGGGGTGTCGTAGTTCTCCGGGCCGGCGAGGCGTTCCAGGAACACGTCCTGCGTGTCGGAGGAGGTGGTGGTGAAGCCCCAGGCCAGCCGGTCCGACCGCCCGATCACCACGAAGGGCACGCCGGGCGAGGTCGCCCCGGCCAGGAAACGCCCACCCGGCAGTTCGATCCGCGCGAGGTACCACAGGATCGGCGCGGTGAAGCCCAGATGCGGGTCGTTGGCCAGCAGCGCCCCGCCGGTGGCGGACCGCTCGGCCGACACTGCCCAGGCGTTGGAGGCCATCTCCGGCAGCGGCGCGTCCCCGGGGAAGCGGGGTAGCGCGGCCAGGAGGCGCTCCACCCCCGGGATCGCGGCAATCTCGGCCCCGCCCGGCCGGGTGTCCTCCGGCCAGAGCTGCATCAGCCGGTCCGCCGGCAGCAGCGTCCCCAGCCGGGCGCGCTCCAGCTCCCCCCGCCAGTTGCCCGACAGGTACAGGCCCATGACCTTGCCCCAGAGCAGGCTGTCGCGCGCCGTCCAGGGTTCCGGCGCGCCGAGCCACAGGAACTCCGGCGCGGCGAAGCGGCCGCGGCTGGCGATCACGCTGTTCACCCCGGCGGCATAGCTGTCCAGCAGGGCGCGGGTATCCGCGGGCAGGGACGCGAGATCGGCCTCCGCCCGGCGCGCCAGCCCCAGCACGCGGGTGAAGCGGTCCACCCGCAGCGCGGCGGGGCCGGCGATCTCCGCCAGACGGCCGCTGGCGCCGCGGCGCATGGTTTCCATCTGGAACAGCCGGTCGCGGGCATGCAGCACGCCCACGGCCATGGCGGCGTCCATCTCGGTCGCCGCGGCGATGCGCGGGATGCCGTCGGCGTCGAAGCTGACCTGCACCGGGGCGGACAGCCCCGCCAGGGTCAGGGTGCCGCCCACGCCTGGCAGGGTCCACCACAGCGCCCCCGCCAGCCCCCCGGCCGCCAGCAGCACCAGCAGCACGAGCACGCCGAGAAGGCGCAGCAACACGCGGCGAAACAGGGGACGGCGTCGGGGCGGCATGCGGGCAGGATGAACACGCCGCGCCCTGCCGCCAAGCCGTATGCCGGTGAGGGCGCGGTGTCAGCGCCTCCGCCCGGCGGAGATTCCCGCGGGAGGGCGCCGCCAGGGAGCGTCCCGCCGGGCCGCAGGGCGCGGCGCTTCCAGCCGCGGGCGGCCGGCGCTTCCGCCCGATCCGCGAACCGGGCGCGCCACCCGGTCCGCGGCGGGCCGCGCTCAGTCGCGCTTGGGCGCGATCTGCTCCAGCAGCGCGGTAAAGGCGGCCTCCGCCGCTTCCGCATCCGGGCCGGCGTAGCCGCCGGGCGCGGGTTCCTGCTGCCCTGGCACCACCGCCCCGCCTTCCCAGCTGCCCTCGGTGTCCTCGGCATCGCGCAGGAGGAAGGTCAGCGCCGCGACCCGGTCCCCGTTGCGGTAGGAGATGTAGAGGTCCCGCCGCACCTGCTTGCTGCGCGCCCGGCCGCCCAGCTTCGGCCCGCCATCCTTGCCCAGCAGCGCATGCGGCGTGCGGGTGTTGGCGCGCTCCGGCGACAGGTCGAAGGCCGCCGCCGCGCGGCCCGCGGCCGCCACCAGCCGCGCCTTGGCCGCGCCCACCAGTTCCGCCTCGGGCGTCAGGGCGCCGCGCGGGCGGGCGGCGGGGCCGCGCCGGGCGAGTTCCGCTTCCGCCGCTTCGCGCAGCGCGGTGGCGGCCGCCAGGCGCTGCGCTGTGGCCTTGGGCACGGCGCTGGCGCGGGCGGCGTTGTCCACCATGGTCCGCAGCTCGGCGGCGGTCTTGTTCGAGAAATCCACGGGAGGCCCGCCTTTCAGTCCATGCGGACCATGATGGTCTTCTTGTGGGTGAAGTGTTCCAGCATCGCTTCCAGCGACGCCTCCTTGCCCAGTCCCGAAGACTTCACGCCACCATAGCTGAGATTGGCCTGCACCACGAGGTTCTGGTTGATCTGCACCAGCCCCGCCTCCAGCCGGTGCGCCAGGTCCAGCCCGACCTTGAGGTTGTTGGTCCACAGCGAGGCCGCCAGCCCGTATTCCGTGCCATTGGCCTCGGCCAGCACCGCTTCGGCATCGTCGAAGGGGAAGATGCAGGTGACGGGGCCGAAGATTTCCTGCTGCACTAGCCGGCTTTCCCCGGTCAGCCCGGTGAAGATATGCGGCTGGATGAACAGCCCCTTCCGCAGTGCGGGGTCGGCGGGTAGGGCGGAACAGGCGCGGCCGGTGGCGCCCGCCGTCGCGATCCCTTCGTCGATGAAGCCGCGCACCTTCCCGAACTGCTCGGGGCTGATGATGGTGCCGATGTCCGTCGCCTCGTCCAGCGGGTCGCCCATCCGCATGGCGTCCACCTTGGCGGCCATGGCCTCCACGAAGCGGTCGAAGATCGGCCGCTCCACGTAGATGCGCGACGCGGCGGTGCAGCTCTGCCCCTGCCGGGTAAAGCGCATCGAGGTCAGGGCCCCGGCCACCGTCTTGTCGAAGTCGCAGTCGGCGAAGACGATCATCGGCGACTTGCCGCCCAGCTCCAGCGTCACCGGGATCAGCTTCTCGCCTGCCGCCTTGGCCACGATGCGCCCGACCTCCACCGAGCCGGTAAAGGTCACCTTGCGCACCAGCGGATGCTCCACCAGCGGCGCGCCGCAGTCCGGGCCGAAGCCGGAGAGCATGTTGAAGCAGCCGGGCGGCAGGACGCGGTTCAGCAGCTCGCAAATCCGCAGCACCGCCAGCGGCGCTTCCTCGGCGGATTTCACCACCACCGTGTTGCCGGCCACCAGCGCGGGGGCGATCTTCAGCGCCATCAGCAGCATCGGCACGTTCCAGGGGATGATGGCGCCCACCACCCCCAGCGGCTCGCGCACCGTGACGCTCAGCACCTTGGGGTCGAAGGGCACGGTCTCGCCCTTCAACTCGCCGCCGAGGCCGCCGAAGAATTCCAGGATGTCGGCCACGGTGTTGGCCTCCACCCGGCTTTCCGTGCGCAGCGCCTTGCCGGTTTCCAGCGCGATCAGCCGAGCCAGCTCCTCCACGTGCTCCCGCACGATCGCCGCGCACTGGTGCACGAGGGCGCCGCGCTTGCGGGCCGGCACCTTGGCCCATTCCTTCTGCGCCCGGGCAGCGTCCCCCACCGCCGCGTCCACGTCCGCCGCGTCGCCCTCGGCGGCGCGGGCCACCTCCTCGCCGGTGGCGGGGTTCACCACCGGGAAGCTGGCACCCGAGCGGGCCGCGACGTAGCGGCCGCCGATGAAGTGCCGGCCCGAAAGCTGCCGCGCCAGGGCGAAGCAGTCGGTGGTCGGCGCCTCGGGCGTCGGGTGCGGGCGGTCCAGCATGGGCGGCGGGGTCCTCGGACAAGGGTGGGGCGCGACGGCACCGGGAAAGGGGGCGGGGACCATGCGCCCAGGCTCCGCAGGCGGGCAAGCGGGCCCTGCGGGGGCGTAAGCCGGGGGGAAGTATCCCCCCGGACCCCCTTCTATTTTCGGGAGTTTTCGGGCGCGCCCCGGGCCACCCGTGCGCTTAACGCCCGAAAGAAGGAGGGGGCCCGGGGGAGTTCACTCCCCCGGCCTTCCGCAACCGCCGCTACTCCACCGCCCGGGTCGGAACCGGCGCCATCGCCTCGAACACGCCGTCGCGGCGCACCAGCGCGTGAAACAGCGCGCCGCCGATATGCAGCAGGATCACCGCGAAGAAGGCGTAGGCCAGGTACCCATGCGCGGCGCGCAGCAGCGCGTAGAGTTCCAGCCCGGGCGGCAGGATGGGCGGCAGGCGCAGCCCGCCGAACAGCACCACCGGCATGCCCTCGGCCGACAGCATCGCCCAGCCCAGCAGCGGCATGGCGATCATCAGCCCGTAGAGCGCGACGTGCGACAGCTGCGCCGCCAGCCGCATCGGCTCCGGCAGGTCGGCCGGCAGGGGCGGCGCCCCGCGGCGCAGCCGCAGCCCCAGGCGCAGCAGCGCCAGCACCAGGATCGCGATCCCCAGCGGCTTGTGGATCGACACCAGCGTCAGGTAGCGGGCCGAGATGGTGGACACCATGCCCACCCCGATGAACAGCATCGCCAGGATGCAGGCCGCCATCACCCAGTGCAGGACGCGCTGGGCCGGGCTGAAGCGCATGGCGGTCATGGGCGGGCTCCGGCAGGGGTGTGGGGATACTGCGCCGCCTCGGCCGCGCGCCGCCGGAAGGACAGCGCGTAGGCCGAGGACCGCGCGGCGGGGAAGGGATCGGCGGAGGTGCGCATCCCCGGCGGCAGCACGGTGGGGTCGTAGTTGATGTCGCGGCAGGGGCCATCGGGCTCCGCCTGCAGCGCCTGCACCGTCAGGGTGCCGACCTCCAGGGTGCGGCGGCTCTCCGGCCAGGCCTTGCTGGGATCGGCCACCGGGTCGCCCGGCTCGGCCACGGTCACCGTCATGGTCCAGCGCACCGGCCCGGCGGCGAGGCGGGTCCGGATCTCCCGATCCAGGAAATCGGGCGCGCGGGACGCGAGTTCCGCCGCCGCCACGGGAACCGGCTGCGCCTGCGGGCGCATCGACCAGCGCACCGCGTGGTCGTTGCCGCCGGCATCGGTGAAGATGAAGGCGTTCAGCCCGTTGTAGCGTTCCTCGGCATAGCTGGCGGTCCAGGGACCGCCCCCCGCCCAGGCGCCGAAGCCGGCGATTTCCGGATGCGCCGCGGCAAAGGCCGGCAAGGCGCCCGGCTCCTTGCTGCCGGCGGCCTGCAGTAGCGCCAGGAAGGCTTCCGGCGTGGACACGGGAAACACGGGGGCGTTGATCATGGCGGTGCGCCATTCCGCCCCGTCGGGCGCGGTGATGCGCAGGCTCAGCCCGCGCACGCGGGGCTTGCCCTCGGGTTCCGAGATGTCGGCGGTGCCTAGGTTGAGGCGCCCGATCACCGGATAGGACCCGGCGGCGAGGAGCGAGGCACGCGACAGGGCGGCGCCGGCCCCGTTGGCCTCGAAGGTGCCGGTGAAGCAGAGGCCGGTGACGTGGTTGCGCCGGTGCCCCGGCGCCGGGCCGGCGGGCGGGCTGAGCGCGGCCAGCACCCGCTCGCGCGACAGGCGCTCCGGCGAGAACCAGCCGGCGGTATAGGCGAAGGCCGCGGCACTGCCGCCCAGCACGGCGGCGATCACCACGAAGGCCCCCAGGCGGAACTGCGGTGGTTGGGGCGACGGCATGGGAACCCTTCCATTCGCTGCGGAAAGCGCACGCGCCTGGGTCGGTCTCGGGGTGGCAGGCCGAAGCGCGCGTGTCCTGTGTACAAAATCGCACCGATCGCCGCAGCTTTCCACTGTCTGGGTGGGCCGTCCCGCAGGCGCGATGGGCCGGCGCCCATGTCCGATGCCATCCCCGGCACGGCAGCCCTTCCGTTCCGGGCGCGCGCCGGTGTAACGCGGGAACACAGTCCAGCGCCCGTTCCGAGGCGCAGGCGTTGGGAAGGAAACCGGGTCCGCCATGAACCGTCGCAGTCTCGTTGCCGGCACCGGGGGGCTGCTCGGCGCCGCCCTGGCCGGCCACCGCCCGCTCCGCGCCCAGGGCAACTGGCCCAACCGCCCCGTGCGGCTGGTGGTGGGCTGGCCGCCCGGTGGGTCCGTGGACACGCTGGCGCGCATCCTGCAGCCGCGCTGGCAGCAGCTGCTCGGCCAGCCCCTGGTGGTGGAGAACAAGGGCGGCGCCTCCGGCAGCATCGGCGCGGTCGAGGTCGCCCGCGCCGCCCCGGACGGCAACACCTGGCTGCTGGCCTACGACACCCAGGCCACCAACGAGACGGTGATGCAGCTGCCCTTCCAGACCCTGCGCGACCTGGCGCCGGTGTCGCTGGTGGCCAGCGGGCCGCTCGCCCTGGTGGCGCATCGCGACGCGCCCTACCGCAGCTTCGCCGAGGTGGTGGAAGCGGCCAAGCGCGCCCCGGACAGCATCTCCTACGCCTCCTCCGGCGTGGGCGGGCTGTCGCACGTGGCGATGACGCGGCTGCAGCAGCAGGGCGGCTTCCGGCTGACCCACGTGCCCTATCGCGGCGCGGGCCCGGCGACGCAGGACGCGGTGGCCGGCCACGTGCCGCTGTTCATGACCAACATCGTGCCAATCGCCGGGCACGTCCGCGCCGGCACGCTGCGGCCGCTGGGCGTCACCACCGCGGGGGAGTCGCGCTTCCTGCCGGGCACGCCCTCCTTCGCGCAGCAGGGCTTCGGCGGCTTCGAGGCACCGACCTGGTGGGCGCTGCTGGCCCCCGCCCGCACCCCCGAGCCGATCCTGGCCCGCATGCACGAGGTGGTCACGACCGTGCTGCGCGAGCCCGAGATCCGCGCCAAGTTCGAGGAACAGGGCGCCGAGGTGGTCGCCTCCTCCCCCGCCGAATGCGACCGCTTCCTGCGGGAGGAGATCAGCAAGTGGGGGCAGGTGATCCGCGACAACAACATCCGCGCCGATAGCTAGGCGCAGGGCGGCCCTGCCGGGGGCGGGGCGGCGATGCCGGCCCGGCCTCAGCCGAAATGCTCGTCGATGTTCAGCCAGCCCATGATGACCCGCTTGGGATCGGTCTTGTGCACGGGGTCCACCAGCCGCAGCGGCTTGCGCTTGATGGAATCGTAGCCGCTGCCCGGGCCGCCCTGGCCGGCTTCCACCGTTTCCCACTGCGGCAGCGCGTCGTTGATCCAGAAGGTGATGATGCCGACATGGTGGTGCTGCCACTGCCCCTGCTTCACCGGCGTGCCGATCTGGAAGGCATCGCCGGGCTGCGGGTGCACCGTGTCCGACCGTTCGCGGTACCAGTGCCAGCCGACCGGCGTGGTGGCGGGCTCGCGGCCGTAGAAGTCGTTGCCGGGCAGGCTGAAGGTGGTGGTGCCGCCCTTGCGCTTGCCCATCCCCGCCGCCTCGATGCGGTTGAACACCTTGCCGATCAGCGCCTCGCAGGAGGTGGTGACGGCGACGCCGCTGGTCCGTTCCCAGTTTCCCTTCTCATTCTTGGCGAAGCCGTTTGCCTTCCAGGCGCTTTCCAGCGCGGCCTGCGTGTAGCCGGTCCATTCGAAGAACTTGCCGCTGGCGGCGCCGTTCGAGGTGATCACCGTGTCCTTGCTGGGGATCAGCCGGGCGAGCTCGCCGCAGATCAGCTGGCGCCGCGCCGACATGTAGGGATTGACCCAGTCCAGTGCGGTCATGTCGCCCATCGTGGAACCCCTTCGGAATGGTGACGCCCGCCGTTCGCGCCGGCCCGCCGCCGGGACGGCAGTGCCCGGCCGGCCGGGCGGAACCGCCGGTCCAACGGAAGCGCAACGTTACGATAGAACATCATTCAGGGCTAGCGCCGAATGGTTGCACCGGCGGGCCCGCCGATCACCTGTTGCTGCGAACACGGCTTCCGGCCACCGCGTTGCGACGGGTGGGAAGCCGGGCCGGCGCCATGCTATCGGTCACCCGCCATCCCGGCAGGCGGCCGCTTCCGCCTGGCCGCCGGCCCCGGGCGGCCGGGAAGGCGCCCCGCACCGAACGCTTCACAGGCAGACCTCCCGCATGCAATGGCCCACGCGCCGCCACCTGCTCCGGGCCTCGCTCGGCGGCGTCGCCGCGCTGGCCTCCGCCGGCGGTGCGGTGGCGGCCTATGCCGTGGTGCTAGAGCCCGGCTTCCGCCTGGTGGTCCAGGAATACCGGCTGGCGCTTCCCGGCTGGGGCGCGCGGCCGCCGATGGCGCTCTGCGTGCTCACGGACCCGCATTGCTGCGAACCCTGGATGCCCCTGTCCCGTCTCGCCCGTGTCGTCGAACTCGCCAATTCCCTGCGGCCGAACCTGCACGCGGTGCTGGGGGACCTGCCAGCGCATCACCGCTTCGTGTCCCGGCGCCTGCCCATGGAAGGCGTGGCCAGGGTGCTGGCGGGGCTCGACGCGCCGCTAGGGACCTTCGCGGTGCTGGGCAATCACGACTGGTGGGATGACCGCGAGGTGCAGCGGAGCCGCCTGGGCCGCCCCGCCATTGAGGGCCACCT
Source organism: Roseomonas sp. BN140053 (assembly GCF_047690175.1). NCBI lineage: Bacteria > Pseudomonadati > Pseudomonadota > Alphaproteobacteria > Acetobacterales > Roseomonadaceae > Roseomonas > Roseomonas sp. BN140053. Next base: position 109,875 of record NZ_JBLLEB010000008.1, read on the forward strand.
GCAGCGCGCCGGTCTGCGGGTGCTGTCCAACGCCGCCGCGCTGCTGCCCCATGGCGATGACGGCCTTTGGCTCTGCGGCACCGACAGCCAGTGGGCCTTCCGCAACGGCGGCGGGGCGGACGACCTGCCGGCAACCCTGGCGCAGGTAAGCGGCGACGCACCCGCGATCCTGCTCGCGCATGAGCCGGACATCTTTCCCGCCGTTCCCGCGCGGGTCGCCCTGACCTTGTCGGGCCACACGCATGGCGGCCAAGTGCGGCTGAACAACTATTCCCCGATGGTGCCGTCCCGCTACGGCAACCGCTACGCCTACGGGCTGGTGGAGGAGGACGGGCGCAACCTCGTCGTGTCGGGCGGCCTGGGCTGCAGCGCCTTGCCGGTCCGCCTGGGCGTGCCGCCGGAACTCACCCTGATCCACCTCGCCTGAGCCTACCCGCCTGCCCTTGACCGGCCCGCTGGCTTGCCGGCAGGGAAGGGGGCCGCCGCGCCCGTCCATCCCGGCCGTGCCCGGCCGGGAAGGGAGCGCGTCGCCGTGAACCAGCCGAGCGGGAACCAGCCGAACCCGGGCGCCGCCGGCGCGCCGGGCGCCGCAGCCGCCGCCCTCACCCCCGGCGCCCTGAACGGCTTGCGGGTGCTCGACCTCACCCGCGTGCTGGCCGGGCCCACCTGCACGCAGATGCTGGGCGACCTCGGCGCCACGGTGATCAAGATCGAGCGCCCCGGCAGCGGCGACGACACCCGCGGCTTCGCCCCGCCCTACGTGCCCAACACCCGCGAGAGCGCCTATTTCGTCGGCGTGAACCGCAACAAGCAGTCCGTCACGCTGGACATCGCCCGCCCCGAGGGCCAGGCGGTCGTGCACCAGCTGCTGGCCGACACCGATATCCTGGTGGAGAATTTCAAGGTCGGCGCCCTGGCCAAGTACGGCCTGGGCTGGGAGGACCTCCGCGCCCGCTATCCCCGGCTGATCTACTGCTCCATCACCGGCTTCGGGCAGACCGGCCCCTATGCCCCGCGCCCCGGCTATGACGGGCTGATCCAGGCGATGGGCGGCGTGATGTCCCTGACCGGCGAGCCGGACGGCCTGCCGCAAAAGGTCGGCATCCCCGTGGCCGACCTTTTCGCCGGCCTTTACGGCTGCATCGGCATCCTGGCCGCGCTGCGCCACCGCGCCGAGACCGGCCAGGGCCAGCAGGTGGACATCGGCATGCTGGACACGCACGTCGCCTGGCTGGCCAACCAGGGCATGAACTATCTCGCCACCGGGCAGGACCCGGCGCGGCTGGGCAACGACCACCCCAACATCGTGCCCTATCAGGTCTTCCCCACGGCGGACGGCCACATCGTGCTCTCCGTCGGCAACGACCCGACCTTTAAGCGCTTCTGCGAGCTGACCGGCCAGGAAGCCCTGCTGGCCGACGAGCGCTTCAGCACCAACGCCGCCCGCGTGCAGAACCGCCAGCTGGTGACGGACACGCTGACCCCGGTGATGCAGGCGCGCTCCACCGCCGAATGGGTCGAGGCGCTGGAAGCCGCCAAGATCGGCTGCGGCCCGATCAACAAGCTCAGCCAGGTCTTCGCCGACCCGCACGTGCAGGCGCGCGGCGTGGTGGTGGAAATGGACCACGCCTCGGGCGAAACGGTGAAGGTCATCGCCAACCCCGTGCGCCTGTCCGATACCCCGCCGAGCTACCGCGCCCCGCCGCCGGTGCTGGGCCAGCACACGGAGGCCGTGCTCTCCGCCCTCGGCCATTCCGCCGAGGCGATCGCAAAGCTGCGGGCCGATGGGATCGCCTGACGACCCCCGCGCCGGCAGCTACCGCTGCGAGGTCGCCGGCGCCCCCGCCACGCTGCGCTGGACGGAATGGGGTCCGCTCGCCGGTGACCCCGTGGTCTGCGTCCACGGCCTGACCCGCACGGGCCGCGACTTCGACACCCTGGCCGCCGCCCTGGCCGCGCGCGGACGGCGGGTGATCTGCCCCGACATCTTCGGCCGCGGGATGAGCGACTGGCTGCCCGACGGCGCGCTCTACACCGTGCCGCACTACGCCGTGGCCCTGCTGCCCCTGCTGCGCGCACTGGGCCGGCCCTTCGACTGGGTCGGCACCTCCATGGGCGGGCTGATCGGCATGGCCGTGGCCGCGGTGCCGGAGGCGGCGCTGCGCCGGATGGTGCTGAACGACATCGGCCCCTTCATCCCCGCGGCGGCCCTGGCGGCGATCGCGGACTACCTGTCGCCGGACCTCGCCTTTCCCGACCTCGCCGCGCTGGAACACTACCTGCGCCGCGTCCACGCCCCCTTCGGGCGGCTGAGCGACGCGCAATGGCGCCACCTCGCGCGGCACAGCGGCCGCATGACGGCGGCGGGCGAGCTGCGCCTGCACTACGATCCCGCCATCGCCGTGCCGGCGCGGCAGGGACCGGCGGCGGATGCGGATCTCTGGACCCTGTGGGACCGGCTGGCGCTGCCGACCCTGGTGCTGCGCGGAGCGGAGAGCACGCTGCTGCTGCCCGAAACCGCCGCCCGCACGGCCGCGAAGCCGGGGGTGCAGCTGGCAACGCTGCCGGATTGCGGCCACGCGCCGGCCCTGATGGATCCGGCGCAGATCGCGCCGGTGCTGGGGTTCCTGGAAGGCTGAGCCGCTCACCCGGCTGAATCATTGGCCGGTGGGTCGTGCGGCACCCAGCCGGGTTGCCGGCGCACCGCTCCTCGCAGGGCCGCCCCAGCGCCTCGTCCCGCCACATCGCCCTTCCCTGCGCTCGCTCCGGGAGTGGCCCGACGATCCGAAAGACTTCCGAGAGCGAGGCTGGGCAAATTTCTGACCGAAATCGCCCTGGCTTCGGGACCCTGGGCCCGCGACGCGCTTTTCTGCGCACAGGCACCGGGACGCGCGGTGCGGCTGCCTCTCCGAAGGAAACGGCAGCCGGAAGCGTCGCCCCGCCAACGGCAAAAGGTGCCGCGGCGCGAACCAACGACCGGCGATGCGGCCGGCAGGGAAACAGAGCATGTTCAACGGATTGATGACCAGCGGCATTTCCGCCGTGGGCTCGGTGACCTCGGCCTCCTCGGCCGCGAGCGGCGCCGATCTGTACCGCCAGAGGGAAGCGGGTGCCAGCGCCCTGGACGCCATGCGGCAACCCGCGCTGCCGGCATACAACCTGGACAACTCCAGGCCCGGCGACGTTTTCTTCCACATCGCCAGCGGCAAGTATATCGGCCACACCAACATCGCTTCCACGGACAAGACGTTCAAGATCGACTCCGTGGACCCGGATGGGGTGCGCAAGGTCTCGATGTTCAGCGACAGCCAGCCCGCCATCGTGTTCCGCTTCGTCGACTGGCACATCGCCTACAACGCCGCCAAGCTCGCCGAGGGCTGGGCCCCGAAAGGGGAGTTCCGGCGCGGCCAGCCGAAGCCGAAAAAGGAAGTGGGCTATTCCGGCGGCGCGATCGGCCTCGGCGTCACCGCGCGGGTGGTTGGCAACCTGATGGGGTCGAGCCACTTCGGCACGGGGGCGCAAGGGCGCCTGCACAAATACGCCGGACGCCCCGACATGAAGCCGAAGAACGTCATCTGTTCGGAACTCTGCGTGCTGGCCTATCAGCTCTGCCTGCGCGAGAACGATGCGGCCTTTCCGCGGCTGGATGCCAAGCACACCACCCCGTCGGTGCTGTTCCGCTACATGACGCAGGGGCCGGGTGCCGCATTCTGGACCATGGTCGGGCGGCGCAACTTCCGGGCATGAGGCGGGGGAAAGCCCGGCACGGGATGTGGCGCTCCGGCCCGCGGCACGGGACGGAGCGCGGCTTTCCCGTGCCGCGCCCGGACGCGGAGAAACGACGGGTTCCAACCCGTGAACCATTGCGGCTGCCGGGCGTTGACCGGCCGGCCCCGTTTCGGGCCGCAATACACGCGAAGGACGTTTCATGACGCCGCTTTCCCGCCGCTCCGCCCTGCTGATGGGTCTCGCCACGCCTGCCCTGCTCTCGGCCTGCGCCACGCCCTCGATGGGGCCCGCCGATCCCAGCGGCCGTGCCGACCCGGAAATGCGGGCGCTGCTGGAAAGCCTCGCCGCCCTCAACCCCCGGCCCATCGAGACGCTGACCGCCGCCGAAGCCCGGCGCCAGCCCACCCTGGCCGACGCCGCCGTGCGGCTGGCCCGCCAGCAGGGCAAGCCCACCGCGCCGCGCGAGCTGCCCCTGGTGCGCGACCTGACGATCCCCGGCCCCGGCGGCCCGCTGAACGCGCGCGTCTACAGCCCCGCCCAGGTGCCGGCGATGCCGAACCAGGCGCCGCTGCCGCTGATCGTGTATTTCCACGGCGGGGGCTGGGTGATCGCGGACCTCGACGTTTACGACACCTCCTGCCGTGCCCTCGCCGCGGATTCCAACGCGGTGGTGCTGTCCGTGAACTACCGCCGCGGGCCGGAAAGCAAGTTCCCCGCCGCGCATGACGACGCCTACGCCACCTATGTCTGGGCGGTGCAGAACGCGGCGACGCTGGGCGCCATGCCCAACAAGGTCGCCATCGTCGGCGAGAGCGCGGGCGGCAACCTGGCCATCGCCACGGCCATCACCACCAAGGTGAACAACGCGCCGATGCCGGTGGCGCTGGGTCTGGTCTACCCGGTGGCGGGCACCGACCTGACCACCCCTTCCTACGTGACCTATGCCAACGCCAAGCCGCTGAACCGGCCGATGATCGAATGGTTCGTGCGCAACTACACCAATGGCGGCACCGACCTGCAGGACCCGCGGCTGGACGTCTACGGCCGGGCCGACCTGCGCGGCCTGCCCCGCACGGTCATCGTCAATGCCGAGATCGACCCGCTGGCGGATGACGGCGCCCGGCTGGAGGAAAAGCTGCGGGCCGCCGGCGTGCCCACCGCGCGCCGCGTCTTCCCCGGCGTGACGCATGAGTTCTTCGGCGCCGATGCGGTGCTGAGCAAGGCCAAGGAAGCCCAGACCTTCCTGGCCGCGGAACTGCGGGCGGTGTTCCTGTCGCCGGTGTCCAACGGCCCGGCGCCGCCGGCACCGCGCGGCCGCCGCATCATCCGCGCCGGCCAGCCGCGGAACTGAGGAAAGGCGAGCCGGGGGGAGGTCTCCCCCCTCGGCTTGCCTCCCCGCTACTCCGCTTAACATCAACCCTGTTCGGCCTTACCCGGTGATCCACCCGCGTTCAGGCGCCAGCCGGTCCTACTGCGCCGGTGCCCCAAGGTTGGCGACGCAACCGATATTGATGTCACCATCCACGTCGATCGCCTGTATCGTGACGCGCATCGGCCCGCTCGCCGTCCCTCGGGTGGCGGTGCATTCCGCAACCGCGCCCTTCGTTGCGGCAATCGACGGGCACGTGGCACCGTCGAGCTGAAAATTGCTCTGCTGGGCGAGGATCTCGCGGCAAACGTTCGCGATCCTCTCGCCCGCAATCATCTCTGTCGGGCTGCCCAGCCCGGCGCTTGCCCCGGCGGTGCCGAAAACGAAGCTGTGGACCTTCCAGCCAGAGGCATCTTCGATCAGCCTCACTTCGGCCGGCACACGCCCGCCATCGGCAAGGCTGATCGTTCCACTGAGCGTGGCTTCGTGACCGGAAACGGAGCGCCGGTTCCAGGAAGCCCCGGCATAGCCGGCCAGCCCCTGCGACCTGGACAGCGCTGCCCATCCCTCGGCCGTGGTGGCGGCCTGGAAACCGCGGGAGGCTTGCCTCCAGGCGGCATCCGGGCCTTGCACCGCATTGGTCTGGAGGAAGCTCTCCGCGCCCTTCACCGCTTCGCCGGTGAACGCGAACACCGTGAAGACCGCGGCGGAGGCGAGGACGGCGAGAACCCCGAAGATCATCAGAATCTTCCGCCATGCGCGCGACCGTGGCGGCGATGTTTCGATGGTCTTCGTCATCTGCACCCCCAACCCGCAGGGTCATATCGATCCAGTATCGTGTGGATCCTCGCTGCGAGTCCATCCGGTCCGCGTCCGGGCCGCGCCGGCGGACAAGGGCGTGCCTTCTGTTCCCGAAAAAAGGAGGGGGCTCGGGGGAGTTCACTCCCCCGACCTTCCCTTCCTCAACCGGCGCGCAACCGCCTTGCCGCCTCCACCGCGAAATAGGTCAGCACGCCATCGCAGCCGGCGCGCTTGAAGCTCATCAGCACTTCCGGGATGCCGCGCTCGCGGTCCAGCCAGCCGTTGCGGATCGCGGCCATCAGCATCGCGTACTCGCCGCTGACCTGGTAGGCGAAGGTCGGCACGGCGAAGCGGCTCTTCACCCGCTGCACGATGTCCAGGTAGGGCATCCCCGGCTTCACCATCACCATGTCGGCCCCTTCCGCGAGGTCCATCGCCACCTCGCGCAGCGCCTCGTCGGAATTGGCCGGGTCCATCTGGTAGGTCTTCTTGTCGCCTTTCAGCGCGCCGCCGGACCCCAGCGCGTCGCGGAACGGCCCGTAGAAGGCGGAAGCGTACTTCGCCGCGTAGGACATGATCCGCGTGCCCTGCAGGCCCCGTGCGTCCAGCGCCGCGCGGATCGCCGCCACCCGCCCGTCCATCATGTCGGAGGGCGCGATCACGTCGATCCCGGCCTCGGCCTGCACCACCGCCTGCCGCGCCAGCACCTCCAGCGTCTCGTCATTGGCGACGTAACCGTCGCGGATCACGCCGTCATGCCCATGGTCGGTGTAGGGGTCGAGCGCCACGTCGCCGATCAGCCCGAGATCGGGGAAGTCGCGCTTGAGCTGCCGCGCCGCGCGGCACATCAGGTTCTCGGGGTTGGCGGCTTCCGTGCCCTCGGCGTCCTTGCGGTGCGGCGGCGTGGCGGGAAACAGTGCGATGGCGGGGATGCCCAGCTCCGCCGCCGGCCCGACATGGTCGGCCAGCGCGTCCAGCCCGACGCGAAACTGTTCGGGCATGGAGGCGACCTCCTCCGGCGCGCCGGAACCCTCGCGGATAAAGATCGGCCAGATCAGGTCATCTACCGAGAGCCGGTTCTCGGCGACCAGCCGGCGGGTCCAGCTGTCGCGCCGGTTGCGGCGGGGGCGGGCGGCGGGAAAGCTCGGGGTGATCAAGGCGAGGCGAACCTTTCAGGCGAGGGCGTCCGGCCGCGGCGGCGGCGTGGCGCGGGTATCGCCGCCATGCCCGGCCCCGACCAGCGAGGAAATCCGGCCCGGCACGACGGGCAAGGGTGGGCGCGACGGCCCGATGCCGGCGGGACCGGACCACCGGCACCCATGCGGCGCCCCGGCATCCCGGCCGTGGCACGGGGAAGCTTCGGTCATCGGGGGCGGTTCTCCCTCCGCGGCGGCATCGGCGCACGCAGCTTAAGCGCCGGGCTGGAACGCGGCCAGCGCGGGGCAGAACCGGCCCGCGCAGGGGAAAGCCGGCGTGCCGTCGGAGGATGTTGCGGACGCGGCCGGAGATCGTGCAGGGCGGGGATCGCGGTCCGGCCGAAGCGCCGGGTCCGACCCTTCTCCGACCCTGGGCCCCATGATGGTAGAACAGCCGATGAGCCACCAATCGATATCGCTGTCCCCCTCGTCGGACCCCGGCCGCCGTTGCGCGACGCGGCTCCTCACGATGGTCCACGAACTTCACAAGGCGGGCTATCAGCGCATCCGCTTCAGCTCGGGCATGGCACCGAGCGGCGCGCATTGGCGCTGTTCCATCACCCACGCCAGCAACATGACGCGCGACGGCCTCCGCATCGATGCTTCTCGCGCCGTGGACGAGATCGCGCACTACTCCACGGGTTCCCGTGACCGCTACTTCGGGTGGCCCGACGCACCCGGTCGGTCCGCCCGGGAACTGGGTGTTATGTTCCTGGACCGCTTTCCGGTCATTGCGCGAGAAGGTTCCGGGCGTGACTGGGCCTATGCCGGATGGCTCACGGAGATCCTCGGGCGGGCGGAACGCGACGAGCCTTCCGGCTTTCCCGTGTTCTTCGCGGACTATCCCCTCGATACCGAGCCGGCCGACCTTCCGCCCCCTTGTCCGTCAACGTAACGGGCAATCGACCAATGCCGCCCGACGCGACGGTTTGGCCTCATCCTCGACCGCCGGTCAGGTCCGCAACACCCCCCAACGGCGGCCAGCGTCGGCCGCCGCGGGCCAGAACCGGCCGGCGCGGGGCAGGGGACAGACGCCGCAGGCCAGGGACGGCCACCACGATCCGGGAAACGCGGACCAGGGGTAGGCCGCCACGGTCCGGGAAACGTGGGCCAGGGCTGGCCGCGACGATCGGGGAAACCCGGCCCAGCCGGGCACCGTTGCCGCGGCATGCCGGCCACCCGATCCCGCGTCCCGTCCCTGGCCCGCCGCCTGCCAGACCGGCTGGTGCCGCTCTGGCGCCCGGCCCTGCTGGCGCTTGGCGTCGCCCTGCTGCCGCGCGCCGCGCCGGCGCAGGAGCTGGTGCGCTTTCCCGGCCCCGCCGGCGCCACCCTGCGCGCCCTGCTGGTGCTGCCGGAAGGCAGCCGCCCCGGCATCCCCGTGGTCGCCCTGCATGGCTGCGGCGGGCTGGGCGGGCCGGCCACGCCCCCGCGGCTCCCGGCCCGCGAGGCCGACTGGGCCCGCCGCCTGTCGGCCCTCGGCCATCCCGTGCTGTTTCCCGACAGCTTCGGTAGCCGCGGCATGACCGAGGTCTGCGCCGCCCCCGAGAACGGCATCACCCCCGAGGCCACCCGCCGCGACGACGCCCTGGCCGCCGCCGCCTGGGCCAACCGGCAGAACTGGGCCCGTCCCGGCGGGGCGGTGCTGCTGGGCTGGTCGCATGGCGGCAGCACCGCGCTGTCCGCCACCAACATGCCGGTGCCGCCGGGCCTGGTGCGGGCGGCGGTGGCGCTCTACCCCGGCTGCGTCCGGCCCGGACGGCCGGTGCCGGATTTCCGCCCCGTCGCCCCCGTGCTGATGCTGCTGGGCGAGGCCGACAACTGGACCCCCGCCGCCCCCTGCCGCGTCCTGGCCGAGCGCGCCGGGCCGGGGGTGACGGTGGTGTCCTATCCCGGCGCGCAGCACGGCTTCGATCAGCCGGACATGCCGGTGCGCAGCCTGTCCGGCCTGTCCACCACCGCGGACGGCGGCGGCACGGCGCGCATGGGCACCGACGCCGCGGCGCGGGCCGACGCGCTGGTGCGGGTGCCGACCTTCCTGGCGACCTGGGCCGCGGAACCGCCCCGGGCGCGCTGACCCCGTGGCAGCGCTGCGGGCGTGCTGATCCTGCGGCAGCGCCGATCACGCGCTGATCGCGCGGCACCGCCGGTTCGGCCCTGACCTCGCGGAATCCCCGACCCGGCACCGGCCCCGCGGCACCGCCGGCTGATCGCCGTCCCGCCGGAAACGCTGGCACGCGGGGCCACGCCCCGCCATTCGCCCCGCGCAACCCCGCGGGCCGGGCTGCGCGCAACGAGGGCTGGTGGTCATTGTTCCGCCCGACCACCGGCCGTGGTAGTCACGGGGCATGACCGCCTCCGAAACCCCCATCGCGATCGGCAGCGACCACGCGGGCGTGGAGCTGAAGGCCACGCTGCTGCGGGTCCTGACCGAACTCGGCCACCCCACCGAGGACTGCGGCACCCACGGGCCCGAGAGCGTGGACTACCCCGATTTCGCCAACCGCGTGGCCGAACGGGTGCTGGACGGCCGCGCCCGCTTCGGCGTGCTGGTCTGCGGCACGGGCATCGGCATCTCCATCGCCGCCAACCGGCATTCCGGCATCCGCTGCGCCGTGGTGGCCGACAGCACCGGCGCCCGGCTGACGCGGGCGCACAACGACGCCAACGTGCTCGCCCTCGGCGCCCGGCTGACCGGGCCGGAAGTGGCGATCGACGCGCTGCACGCCTTTCTCTCCACCCCCTACGAGGGCGGACGGCACGAGCGCCGCGTCGCCAAGCTCTCGCCCAACCGGACCGACGCGCCATGAACGAGCAGACCCAGGGCGGCTCCCTCCACCGCTTCTTCTCGGCCCCGCTGGCGGATGCCGACCCGGAACTGGCCGACGCCCTCGGCCGCGAACTGCTGCGGCAGCAGGACGGGATCGAGCTGATCGCGTCGGAGAACATCGTGTCCCGCGCCGTGCTGGAAGCCCAGGGCTCGGTGCTGACCAACAAATACGCCGAGGGCTATCCCGGCCGCCGCTACTACGGCGGCTGCGAGGTGGTGGACGTGGCCGAGACCCTGGCCATCGAGCGCGCCAAGCAGCTCTTCGGCTGCGGCTTCGCCAACGTGCAGCCGCACAGCGGCGCCCAGGCCAACCAGGCGGTGTTCCTGGCCCTGCTGCAGCCCGGCGACACCTTCCTGGGCATGGACCTGGCCGGCGGTGGCCACCTGACGCACGGCTCGCCCGCCAACCTGTCGGGCAAGTGGTTCCGCCCCGTCTCCTACGGCGTGCGCCGCGAGGACGGGCTCCTGGACTACGAGCAGATGGAGGCCCAGGCGCGCGAGCACCGGCCCAAGCTGATCATCGCCGGCGGCTCCGCCTATTCCCGCCAGATCGACTTCGCCCGCTTCCGCCGCGTGGCCGACGAGGTCGGCGCCATCCTGATGGTGGACATGGCGCACTATGCCGGGCTGGTGGCGGGCGGCGCCTATGACAGCCCGATGCCGCACGCTCACGTCGTTACCACCACCACGCACAAGACCCTGCGCGGGCCCCGTGGCGGCATGATCCTCACGAACGACGAAGCCCTGGCCAAGAAGTTCAACTCCGCGGTGTTTCCCGGCCTGCAGGGCGGCCCGCTGATGCACGTGATCGCCGCCAAGGCCGTGGCCTTCGGCGAGGCGCTGCGCCCCGAGTTCCGCACCTACGCCCGCCAGGTCGTCAGCAACGCCCGGGCGCTCGCGGCCTCCCTGGTGGAACAGGGCCTGGAGATCTCCACCGGTGGCACGGACAGCCACCTGATGCTGGTGGACCTGCGCCCCAAGAAGGTCACGGGCAAGGCGGCGGAAGGTTCCCTGAACCGCGCCCACCTGACCTGCAACAAGAACGCCATCCCCTTCGACCCCGAGAAGCCGATGGTGACCTCCGGCATCCGCCTCGGCTCCCCCGCCGGTACCACCCGCGGCTTCGGGGAGGCGGAGTTCCGCGAGATTGGCGGGCTGATCGGGCAGGTGCTGGACGGGCTGGGCCGCGCCAACGCCCCGGACGGCAACACCGCCGCCGAGGAAGCGGCCAAGGCGCGGGTCCTGGACCTGTGCCACCGCTTCCCGATCTACGAACGCTGAGAAGCCCGAACCGGTGCGCTGCCCCTTCTGCGGAAACGAGGACACGCAGGTCAAGGACAGCCGCCCGGCCGATGACGGCTCCTCCATCCGCCGCCGCCGCTTCTGCAACGGCTGCGGCGACCGCTTCACCACCTTCGAGCGGGTGCAGCTGCGCGACCTGACCGTGCTCAAGACCGACGGCCGCCGCGTCCCCTTCGACCGCGACAAGCTGGCGCGCTCCATCCGCGTGGCGCTGCGCAAGCGCCCGGTGGACGACAGCCAGGTCGAGCGCATCGTGTCCGGCCTGCAGCGCCGCCTGGAAAGCGACGGCGAGAGCGAGGTGACCACCCGCACCATCGGCCGCATGGTGATGGAGCGGCTGCGCGACCTGGATCAGGTCGCCTATGTCCGCTTCGCCAGCGTCTACGAGAATTTCGGCGAGGCGAAGGATTTCCAGGAGTTCCTGGGCTCGCTGGACAACCGCTGAGCGGGCTGCCAAACCGCCCGCCCTTCATGTTCACCAGGACCGACGACGAGGCGCATATGCGCGCCGCCCTGGCGCTGGCGGCGCGCGGCCTGGGCAACACCTGGCCCAACCCCAATGTGGGCTGCGTGCTGGTGCGCGATGGCCGCGTGGTCGGCCGCGGCTGGACCGCCCCCGGCGGCCGCCCGCATGCCGAAACCCAGGCTCTGGCCCGCGCCGGGGAAGCGGCCCGCGGCGCCACCGCCTATGTCACCCTGGAACCCTGCTGCCACTGGGGCCGCACGCCCCCCTGCACGGATGCGCTGATCGCCGCCGGCGTGGCGCGCGTGGTGGTGGCGCTGCGCGACCCCGACCCGCGGGTGGACGGCGGCGGGCTGGGCCGCCTCGCCGCCGCCGGCATCGCGGTGGAGGAAGGGCTGCTGGCGGAAGACGCGGCGCGGCTGGTGGCGGGCTTCATCCTGCGCCAGCGGGAACGCCGGCCGCTGGTCACCCTCAAGCTCGCCACCACCCTGGACGGCCGCATCGCCACCCGCACGGGCGAAAGCCAGTGGATCACCGGCCCCGAGGCCCGCCGCCTCGCCCACGCGCTGCGCGGCACCCATGACGCGGTGCTGGCCGGCAGCGGCACGGTGCTGGCCGACGACCCGGAGCTCACCTGCCGCCTGCCGGGCTTCTCGCCCCGCCCCAATCTGCGCGTGGTGGCCGATGCCCGGCTGCGCACGCCGCCCACGGCCCGCCTCTTCGCCGGCCCGGCGGACACCCACGGCGCCGTGCTGCTGGCCACCCGCCCCGGCCACCCCGAGGCCGCCCTGACCCCGCTGGTGGCCGCCGGCGCCCGCATCCTCCCCGTCGCGGAAGCCCCCGGTGGCGGGCTGGACCCGGCGGAACTGCTGCGCGCGCTCTCGGCCGAGGGCATCACCCGCCTCCTGGCCGAAGGCGGCGCGGGCATCGCCGCCGCCCTGCTGCGGGCCGGGCTGGTGGACCGGCTGTGCTGGTTCCACGCCCCGGCGGTGATGGGCGGCGACGGTTTGCCTGCCGCGCAGCCCTTGCCGGTGGAACTGCTGGCTGCCATGCCCAAGTTCCGCCGGGTGGCCGTGACCCCCTGCGGCCCCGACCTGATGAGCGAGTTCGAGCGCCCCTGATGTTCACCGGAATCATCACCGCCCTCGGCGAGGTCGCCGCCGTCTCCCCGCTGGGCGGGGGCCGCGACATGCGCCTGCGGATCAGCACGCCCCCGGGCTGGCTGGAAGGGGCGCAGCTCGGCGCCTCCATCGCCTGTGCCGGCTGCTGCCTGACCGCCGTGGCGCTGGAGCCGGAAGCCTTCGAGGTGGAAGCCTCGGCCGAGACCCTGGCCCATACCACCCTGGGCGGCTGGCGGGCGGGCACCCGCATCAACCTGGAACGCGCCCTGCGCATGGGCGACGAACTGGGCGGCCACGTCGTGTCCGGCCACGTGGACGGGCAGGCGGAGGTCCTTTCCGTGACCCCCGAGAACGGCTCCACCCGCTGGCGCTTCCGCGCGCCCCCGGAACTGGCCCGCTTCATCGCCCCCAAGGGCTCCGTCACCCTGAACGGCGTGTCGCTGACGGTGAACGAGGTGGGGCGCGACGGCGGGGACGAGGTTTTCGGCGTCAACCTGATCCCGCACACCCATGCCGCCACCACCTTCGGCGCGATGGGGCCGGGGGACCGCGTGAACCTCGAGATCGACATGCTGGCCCGCTACGTCGCGCGCCTGGCCGAAGCCGCAGGAACCGCCCGGGAGGGCAACAGCCGATGAGCCTCACCGCCCGCCACGACGCGTCCTTTGCCGCGCCCGAACGCACCTCCTTCGCCGAGTTCCTGAGCCCCACGGAGGAGTTGCTGGACGAGGCCCGCTCCGGCCGCATGTTCATCCTGGTGGACGACGAGGACCGCGAGAACGAGGGCGACCTCGTGATCCCCGCGCAGTTCGCCACGCCCGAGGCCATCAACTTCATGGCCCGCCACGCCCGCGGCCTGATCTGCCTCGCCATGACCCGCCAGCGGGTGGAAACCCTCGGCCTGCCGCTGATGGCGCAGAGCAACGGCACCCGCCACCAGACCGCCTTCACCGTGTCCATCGAGGCGCGCGAGGGTGTCACCACGGGCATCTCCGCCGCCGACCGCGCCCGCACCGTGGCCGTGGCCATCAACCCCGAGGCCGGGCGCGACAGCATCGTCACCCCCGGCCATGTCTTCCCCCTGGTCGCCCGCGGCGGCGGCACGCTGGTGCGCGCCGGCCACACGGAAGCGGCGGTGGACTTCGCGCGCCTTGCCGGGCTGAACCCCTCGGGCGTGATCTGCGAGATCATGAACGACGACGGCACCATGGCCCGCATGCCGGACCTCGTGGCCTTCGCGCAGCACCACGGGCTCAAGCTCGGCACCATCGCCGACCTGATCGGCTATCGCCGCCGCACGGAGCGGCTGGTGAAGCGGGTGGAGGAAAGCGTGCTGGAGAACGTGCCCGGCGGCCCCTGGCGCGTGATGATCTACGCCAACACCCTGGAATACGCCGAGCACATCGCGCTGGTGAAGGGCGATCCCGCCAGCAGCGGCCCGGTGCCGGTGCGGATGCACCAGGTCAACCTGCTTTCCGACATGGTGATGCCCGGCTCGGCCGACGAGCTGCACGCGGCCATGGCGCAGATCGGCGCCGAGGGCAGCGGCGTGGTGGTGCTGTTGCGCGACGTGAAGCCCACCGCGCTGAGCGAGCGCGTCCGCGCCGGGCGGGAAAAGATGTCCCCGGAACTGCGCGACTACGGCATCGGCGCGCAGATCCTCTCCGACCTCGGGGTGCGGGAGATGGTGCTGCTGAGCAATCATCCGCGACCCATCGTCGGTTTGGAAGGCTACGGCTTGACTGTGGTGAGCACGAGGCCGATCGAGATGCCACGATGAGCACCCAGGACGCCCCCGAACGCAGCGCGGTTCGCCTCGACGGACCCGCGCCGAAGCTGCTGCTGATCCAGTCGCCTTATTACGAGGCGGTCGTGACGGGGATGCGTGAGGGCGCGCAGGCCGTGCTGGACGCGGCCGGCGCCACGCTGGACGTGGTGGATGTGGCGGGCGGCTTCGAACTGCCGGCGGCGCTGCGCATGGCGCTGCGGCGCGGCGGCTATGACGGCTTCCTCATCCTGGGCTGCGTGGTGAAGGGCGAGACCGACCATTACCAGTTCATCTGCCAGGCGATCTGCCAGGGCATCATGGACATCTCGGCGGAAACCGGGGCGCCGATCGGCTTCGGCCTGCTGACGGTGGCCACCATGCAGCAGGCCGTGGAGCGTTCGCGCCCCGACCGGCACAACAAGGGGGCGGAAGCGGCGCACGCGCTGCTGGGCCAGGTGGCCCTCGCCCGCAAATGGGAGGTCGCGGCATGAGCGGCGCCAACAAGCCGATGCGCCGCCCGGCGGCCGGCCGGCCGCGCCTGGGCGCGCGCGTCGCGGCCGTGCAGGCGCTGTTCCAGTCGGAACTGGCGGCCGAGGCACCGGAGGCCGTGATCCAGCAATTCGTCCGCCACCGGCTGGGCGAATTGCCGGGGCAGGGGGGCTTCGAGGAAGGCCGCGTGCCGCAGGCGGACGTGCCGCTCTTCGTCAACATCGTCCGCCAGGTCGCCCAGAACGCCGAAACCCTGGACCCGATCGTGGCCGGCAACCTGTCCGGCAACTGGACCATGGACCGCCTGGACCCCGTGCTGCGCGCCCTGCTGCGCGCCGCCGCGGCCGAGCTGTGGGGCGGCAAGGAGCCGCCGGCCAAGGTGGTGATCAACGAATACATGGACGTGGCGCACGGCTTCTTCGACGAGGCCGAGCCGCGCTTCGCCAACGGCGTGCTGGACAGCCTGGCGCGCCAGCTGCGCGCCGAGGAATTCGCCGCCCCCGGCGGCTGACGCCCCTCCGCCGTGTCCCTGCCGCCCGAATTCGGGCTGATCGCCCGGCATTTCCGGCCCCTCGCCGGGCCGGGCGGGCTGGACCTGCTCGACGACGCCGCCCTGCTGGACCCGCCGCCCGGCCAGACCCTGGTGCTGGCGGCGGACGCGATCGTCGAGGGCGTGCATTTCCTGCCCGACGACCCGCCCGACACCGTGTCGCGCAAGCTGCTGCGCACCAACCTGTCGGACCTCGCGGCGATGGGCGCGGCGCCGCTGGGCTACCTCCTCACCACCGCCTTTCCCCGCGGCACGCCCGACAGCACCGTGGCCGGTTTCGCCGCCGGGCTGGCGGAGGACCAGGGTCGCTTCGGCCTGCAGGTCCTGGGCGGCGACACCGTCACCACCGACGGCCCCGCCTGTTATTCCCTGACCATCCTCGGCCAGGTGCCGCCGGGCGCCGCGCTGCGCCGCGCGGGGGCACGGCCGGGCGACGATCTCTGGGTGTCCGGCACCATCGGCGACGGCGCGCTCGGCCTCGCCGTGCTGCAGGGGCGCTGGCCGGCCGACGGGGATGGGCATCTCGCGCGCCGCTACCGTCTGCCGGAACCGCGGCTGGCCCTGGGACAGGCGCTGCGCGGGATCGCGCGCGCCGCGATGGACGTGTCGGACGGGCTGGTGCAGGACCTCGGCCACCTCTGCCGCGCCGGGGATTGCGCCGCGGTGAT
Source organism: Roseomonas sp. BN140053 (assembly GCF_047690175.1). Classification (NCBI taxonomy): domain Bacteria; kingdom Pseudomonadati; phylum Pseudomonadota; class Alphaproteobacteria; order Acetobacterales; family Roseomonadaceae; genus Roseomonas; species Roseomonas sp. BN140053. The sequence goes on from NZ_JBLLEB010000008.1 coordinate 126,158, forward strand.
CGAGGCCGCGCGCGTCCCGCTCTCCCTGCCCGCCGCGGCGGCGGTGGCGGCGGACCCGTCCTGGCTGCCGCGACTCTGCGCCGGCGGCGACGATTACGAGCTGCTCTTCGCCGCCGCCCCGGGGAATGCCGATGCCGTGGCCGCCGCCGCGCGCCGCAGCGACACGCCCGTCACCCGCATCGGCCGCTTCCACCCCGGCCCGCCCGGGGCCCGTCTGCTGGACGCCGCCGGCGCGATCATCTCCCTGGACCGCGCGGGATGGAGCCACCTGTAAGGCCCAGCACCCTGCCCGAGGAGGTCACCAGCCGGTGCGGCGCGCGGCGCCTGTTCTGTTGCCGGGCGCCGGCGGACGCCACCCTTGTCGGCCGGAACACCGCGGCGGGCTGACAGGCCGCCACACCGCGTCGCGGCCCGGCCGGCGCATGGCAGGAATGGCCGGAAGTGGCAGAAAACGCCCGAAATGACAGAAAGCCCGGAATCTGCCACGGCCCAGGCGGAGCTTGACCGCCAGCCCCTTGAAGTTGTAGGATTATTTTCCGAAAGCGGCCCCGCCTGGACGGGCCGCGGTAAGGAAGTAAGGGCGTAAGGAAGTAAGGCGAACCGCTGCCCCAGCGGCCCCTTAGCGGCCCGGCCCGCCGCCCGGCCCTTCGGGGCCGGACGCCGCGCCCGCGCCGTTGAAGCGGCCGATATTGCCGAACAGCGCCTGCAGCAGCGTGCGGTCGGTGCCCGGCACCGGCGTTTGCCGCTCCACCACGGGGATGTTGCGGGCGTCGTTCTCGCCCAGCTCGCGCACTTCGCGCACCACCCCGGCCTGGTCGAAGGCGATGGCCACCACGCGCTGGTTCTCCACCCCCGGCACCCGGCCCGGCCGCGTGCGGGAGGTGGCGCTGATGTAGTACCAGTGGTCCTGGTCGAAGGTGCCGGTGGCGCTGGGCGTGCCCAGCAGGGCGGTCACGTCCTGGCGCGTCTGCACCCCCGGCGTGATCTGCTTCACCTGGTCGGGGTCCACCCGGTTGCCCCGCAGTTCCGGCGGTGCCTCGAAGATGGAGCAGGCGCCCAGGGCCAGCAGCCCCAGCACCGCCGCCACGACCTGCGTGGCGCCGGTCGCCCCTCGCGCGGTCGCCGTCGCGCACGGGACCTGGCCGCCGGGGCCGGGTGCCTGGGGGTTGCTCCGGTGCGGAGCGCGATTGACGGGGAAGGGGGCGCGGGCCATCTCCCCGGCGGATTGCCACCGCCCCTGCGCCCGGTCAACGGGCGAGGTTTGTTCCGGAAGGTCACACTGAACCATGGGCCTGTTCGGCCTGCTCAGGCGCAAGCCCTTCGAGCGCCAGGGCTTCGAACTCTACACCGGCTGCGTCGCGGCCGCGCGCTCCCCCGAACTGTTCGGCGGCGTGGGCGTGCCCGACACCCTGACCGGGCGGTTCGAGATGATCGTGCTGCACGCCTCGTTGCTGGTGCGCCGCCTGCACACCGACCCCGACCCGCGCGGCCCCGTGCTGGCCCAGGCGGTGTTCGACGCCATGTTCGCCGACATGGACGTCAACCTGCGCGAGATGGGCGTGGGCGACAACACGGTGGGCAAGCGGGTCAAGGTGCTGTGGGAAGGCTTCCACGGCCGCGCCCGCGCCCTGGAAGCCGCCCTGAACGCCGCCGACGGCGCCGGGGTGGAAGCGGCGCTGGACCGCAACGTTTGGGGCGGCCAGGCCCCGGCCGGTGCCCCGGCGGCGCTGGCGCGGCATGTCCGCGCGGCGGCGGCCGCCCTGGCCACCCAGGGGATCGACGAGCTGGCGGCGGGCCGGGCGGTCTGGCCGGAAAGCGCGCCGGCATGACCCCGGAACTGTCGCGTCCCATTCCGCTCTCCGCCGTTCCGCTCGGCGGCCGCCGCGAAACCGTGGTGGCCGATGCGGCCGAGCGGCAGGCGGTGGCCAAGCGCCTGGACCTGCTCGGCCTCGACCGGCTGGAGGCGGAGCTGTACCTGCGGCCCACCACCCAGGACACCGTGCGCGTCACCGGCCGCCTGCGCGCCTCCGTGGTGCAGGCCTGCGTGGTGACGCTGGAGCCCGTGCCGCAGGAGATCGAGGAGGCGGTGGACTGGATCGTCGCCCCGCCGCCCGATCCCGAGAGCGAGGAGGAGGAACTTCCCGACGACGCGCTGGAAGGGCCGGAACCGGTGGACGCGCCAAACGGCGTGCTGGACCTCGGCGAGGCCGTGACCCAGCAGCTGTCCCTGGCGCTGGACCCTTATCCCCGCTGCCCCGGTGTCGCCCTGGACCCTGATGGCGTGGGCGACCCGGAGCGGAACCCCTTCGAAGGCCTGGCCAAGCTGCGCCGCGACGGCTGACCCCGTCCGGCACCCTGGAACGGCCGCCGATCCGCGCCGCGCCGGGCCGAACCGCCCGGGGACGTGATGCAGCCGCCCGGCCCGGGCCGGTCCGCCCGGCGCGCAGCGCGCTTGTCACCCCCGGGGGGGGGTGGTAATGGCCCCGGCTTCCTCCCTGATGACCTGCGATCACCTGAGAAAGGCCCGGCGACATGGCCGTCCCTAAGAAGAAAGTTTCGCCCTCCCGCCGCGGCATGCGCCGCAGCCACGAGGCGCTGACCGCCCAGGCGTACAACGAGTGCGCCAATTGCGGCGAGCTGAAGCGCCCGCACCACGTCTGCTCCTCCTGCGGCCACTACGATGGCCGTGAGGTCGTGCAGGCCGGTGACGCCCTGAAGGCCGCGGTTCGCACCTGAACCCCGCGGGAGCCCGCCCGTGCCGACCGCAGCCCTAGCGGGTTCAGCGCGCAGCTTCTCCCTCGCGGTGGACGCGATGGGGGGGGACCACGCGCCTGCCGCCGTGCTGGACGGGCTGGAGCTCGCGGCCGAGCGGCACCCCGAGGCCCGCTTCCTGTTGGTCGGCGACGAGGCGCAATTGTCCGGGCTGCTGGCCCGGCGGACGCGTGCCGCCAAGGCCTGCTCCATCCGCCACGCGGCCGAGGCCGTGCCGGGGGACATGAAGCCCACCGCGGCGCTGCGGCTGCGCGGCTCATCCATGCGGCTCGCCATCGACGCGGTCGCGTCCGGCGAGGCGGCGGGGGTGGTGTCGGCGGGCAACACCGGCGCGCTGATGGCGCTGGCCAAGATCGTGCTGAAGACCCTGCCGGAGATCGACCGGCCGGCGCTGGCGGCGCTCGGCCCTTCGGCGCGCGGCGACGTGGTGCTGCTCGATCTGGGTGCCAACGTGCAGTGCGACACGCGCAACCTGGTGGAATTCGCGGTGATGGGCGACGCCTTCGCCCGCGCCGTGCTGGGCCTGCCCGCGCCCACCATCGGGCTGATGAATGTCGGTTCCGAGGAACTGAAGGGCGACGAACGCGTCCGCCAAGCGGCGGAGGTGCTGCGCGACAGCCATCTGGCACCGCAGTTCCACGGCTTCGTGGAAGGCCACGACATCACCCGCGGCACGGTGGACGTGGTGATCACCGACGGCTTCACCGGCAACATCGCGCTCAAGACCGGCGAGGGCGCCATGAAGCTGATGCGCGACCTGCTGAAGGAGGTCTTCACCTCCTCCGTGCCCGCGCGCCTCGGCTACGTGCTGGCGCGCCCGGCGCTGGACCGGCTGCGCGAGTTCATGGACCCGCGCCGCTACAACGGCGCCGTGCTGGTGGGGCTGAACGGCGTGGTGGTGAAGAGCCATGGCGGCACCGACGCGATCGGCTTCGCACACGCGGTTGACGTGGCGATGGACATGGTGACGCACGGCTTCAACGACCGCATCCGCGAGAGCGTCGACCTGCTGCGCGCCCGCCGCGCCGCCGCGACGCTGCCCGATGGTCCGCCCGTCACGGCGGCACACTGAGGTTTTCCATGCGCGCCCTGATCGCCGGCACCGGTGCCTATCTGCCCGAGCGGGTTCTCGACAACGAGGCCCTGGCCGCAGCCTATAATCTCGACACCTCCGACGAGTGGATCCGCGAGCGCACGGGCATCCGCCAGCGCCACCTCGCCGCCCCCGGCGAGACGGCGTCTTCGATGGGCGCGGCCGCGGCGCGGGAAGCCCTGCGCCGGGCCGGCATCGCGGCCGCCGAGGTGGACGCGGTGATCGTGGCCACCGCCACGCCCGACAGCGCCTTTCCCTCCACCGCGGCGCGCATCCAGGCGGCGCTGGGCGTGCCGGGCGGGCCGGCCTTCGACCTGTCCGCCGCCTGCGCCGGCTTCGTCTACGCCCTGGGCATGGCCGAATCGCTGATGAAGGGCGGCCATGTCCGCTGCGCCCTGGTGATCGGCACCGAGATCTATTCGCGCATCGTGGACTGGACCGACCGCGGCACCTGCGTGCTGTTCGGCGACGGTGCCGGCGCCGTGGTTCTGCGCGCGCATGAGAGCGCTCCCGGCCGCGACGACGGCCGCGGCCTGCTGTCCTGGCACCTGCATGCCGATGGCCGCCACACCGACATCCTGCAGGTCGAGGGCGGGGCCGGTTCCACCGGCGGCCCGGGCGTGCTGCGCATGGCCGGGCGGGAAGTGTTCCGCCACGCCGTGTCCAAGCTGGCTTCCGTGGTGGACCAGGCGCTGACCGCCAATGGGCTCGATCGGTCGGAGGTGCAGTGGCTGGTGCCGCACCAGGCCAATCTGCGCATCATCGAGGCGATGGGCCGCAAGCTCGGCCTGCCGCCGGAGCGGGTGGTGGTCACGGTGGACCGCCATGCCAACACCTCCGCCGCCTCCATCCCGCTGGCGCTGCACGAAGCGGTGTCGGATGGCCGCATCGGCACCGGTGACCTCGTGCTGATGGAAGCCATCGGCGGCGGCCTGACCTGGGGCGCGGCGCTGGCGCGCTTCTGACGCATTGCCGGGGCGGTGCTGCCGCCCGGATTCGCAGCTCTCACCCGCTCCATCTCGGGCCCTTCCGGCGCCCGGCCGTTTTCTCCGAAGGCTCCATTCCGGCGGATCGCCGGGGGGAGCGTGGCAGGGTTGCCACCCTTCCGGCCCGAGCGTGGCCCCGGCGCAACGCGCGATTGACGCCGGCGGAACCAGCCGCTTTCACTGCGGCCGAACGGGCCCGCCCGTGGGGTTGAACGGGAGTCGCTGCTGACATGAACACCGTCACGCGCGCGCAGCTCGCGGATGCGATCTACGCCCAGGTCGGATTGTCCCGCAACGAGAGCGCGGCCCTGCTGGAAGGCGTGCTGGAGCGCATCTCGGCCAGCCTGCAGGCTGGCGAGGCGGTGAAGCTGAGCGCCTTCGGCACCTTCAGCGTCCGCCAGAAGGCCCAGCGCGTCGGCCGCAATCCGAAAACCGGGTTGGAGGTGCCGATCTCCCCGCGCCGGGTCCTGAGCTTCCGCGCCAGCCAGGTGCTGAAGGCCCGTATCAACGGCGACGCCCCGCCTGCCGGCGGCGACGCGCAGGACGAGGATTGATGCCCTCCGACATCGCCGACGACGCCGCGTCGCGACCGCGCAAGGCCCCCACCGCCTTCCGCACCATCAGCGAGGTGGCGGAGGACCTGCACATCCCGCAGCACGTGCTGCGCTTCTGGGAATCCAAGTTCCCGCAGCTCAAGCCGCTCAAGCGCGGCGGCGGGCGGCGCTATTACCGGCCCGACGACATCGCCCTGCTGCGGCGCATCGGCGACCTGCTCTACACCCAGGGCTACACGATCAAGGGCGTGCAACGGCTGCTGCGCGATGGCGGTGGCGACGAAGCGGCCGATCCGGCAGGGGAGGGCGGGCTGCCCGCCGGTGGCCGGGACGCGCTGTTGGGGGAATGCCTGGAGGAGCTGGAAGCCATCGCCGCGCGATTGCGATCCCTCGGCGGTGCCGGCGAGGGTTGAGGCCGCGGCGCGCGGGTGCTAGACGGCCCATGTTCGGAGCGTAGCGCAGCCTGGTAGCGCACTTGTCTGGGGGACAAGGGGTCGTGGGTTCAAATCCCGCCGCTCCGACCATCCTTCCTCCCCCATCATCTTCTTTCCTGCTGCTTGCGATTTCCGCCTCCTGCGGGCAACGTCGCACCCATCGCGCCGCCAAGCGCGCGTCGGGGGAGCGAGAGCGGAGTGCCGCAGGAATACGTCCTGGAGACCGAAGGCCTGACCAAGGAATTCCTCGGCTTTGCCGCGGTGTCCGACGTCAACCTGCGGGTGGCCCGCGGCAGCATCCACGGTCTGATCGGCCCCAATGGCGCCGGCAAGACCACCTGCTTCAACCTGCTGACCAAGTTCCTGCAACCCTCGCGCGGGTCCATCCGCTACGACGGCCGCGACATCACGCGGATGAAGCCGGCCGAGGTCGCGCGGCTCGGGCTGGTGCGGTCCTTCCAGATCTCCGCGGTGTTCCCGCATCTCAGCGTGCTGGAAAACGTGCGCCTGGCGCTGCAGCGGCAGCGCGGCGGGTCCTTCGACTTCTGGCGCAGCGAATCCGTGCTGACGCAGTTCGACGCCCGTGCCCGGGAACTGCTGGAGGAGGTCGGGCTGGGGGGCGCCGCTTCTGCCACCGCCGGCTCGCTCTCCTATGGCCGCAAGCGGGCGCTGGAAATCGCCACCACCCTGGCGCTGGACCCGGCGGTGATGCTGCTGGACGAGCCGACCGCCGGCATGACGCACGAGGATGTGGACCGCATCGTCGCCCTGGTGAAGCGCGTGGCGCAGGGGCGAACGGTGCTGATGGTGGAACACAACCTCAAGGTGGTGGAAGGCCTGTGCGACCGCATCACCGTGCTGACCCGCGGCCGCATCCTGGCCGAGGGCCCCTATGCCGAGGTGTCCCGCAACCCCGAGGTCGTGGCCGCCTATCTCGGCAGCGATCCCACCATCGCCGGGGGCACCGCGCATGGCTGAGGCGATGACCGCGCCATCCCCGGCCGCGGCGGGGAGCACCGCGCCGATGCTGCAGGTGCAGGACCTGCAGGCCTGGTACGGCGAAAGCCACGTGCTGCACGGCGTGTCGCTGGACATCCGCCCCGGCGAGGTGGTGACGCTGCTGGGCCGCAATGGCGCGGGCAAGACCTCCACGCTGCGCGCGATCATGGGGCTGGTCGGCCGCCGCACCGGCTCGGTGCGCTTCGAGGGCAAGGAAACGATCCGCTCCCGCCCCGACGAGATCGGCCGCGCCGGCATCGCCTATTGCCCCGAGGAGCGCGGCATCTTCGCCAGCCTCGACGTGACCGAGAACCTGCGCCTGCCGCCGATCGTGCGGCCCGGCGGGCTGGACATCGCCACCATCCACGCGCTGTTCCCCAACCTGAAGGAACGCGCCAACAGCCCGGGCACCAAGCTGTCGGGCGGCGAGCAGCAGATGCTGGCCATCGCGCGCATCCTGCGCACCGGCGCGCCGCTGCTGCTGCTGGACGAGCCGACGGAAGGGCTGGCCCCCGTGATCGTGCAGCAGATCGGCGCCACGATCCGCGAGATCAAGAAACGCGGCTTCACCGTGCTGCTGGTGGAGCAGAACTTCCGCTTCGCCCAGACCGTGGCGGACCGGCACTACGTGATGGAACACGGCCGCGTGGTGGACACGCTGGGCCGCGACGAGCTCGCCGGCAGCACCGACCGGCTGCACGCCTATCTCGGCGTCTGACAGAAACCAGGGAGAACGGAACCATGTCGCTCAACCGTCGCACGCTGCTCGGCGCCGCTGCCCTGCCGGCCCTCGCGGGCCTGCCCTCCGTCATCCCTGCGCGCGGGGCGCGGGCGCAGGGGGCGACCACGCTGAAGATCGGCGTGCTGAACGACATGTCCGGCGTATACCGCGACGTGTCCGGCCCCACCGCCGTGGCCTGCGTGCGGCAGGCCATCCAGGACAGCGGCATCGCCGCCAAGGGCGTCAACGTCGAGGTCGTCTTCGGCGACCACCAGAACAAGCCCGACGTGGGCTCCAACATCGCCCGCCAATGGTATGACCGCGACGGCGTGGACGCCATCGTGGACGTGCCCAACAGCGCCGTGGCGCTGGCCGTGGCCGGCATCACGCGCGAGAAGAACAAGGCCTACTTCAACTCCACCGGCGGCACCACCGACCTGACGGGTTCCCAGTGCTCGCCCAACACGGTGCACTGGACCTACGACACCTATATGCTGGCCAAGTCCACCGGCGGCGCCATGGTGAAGACCGGTGGCGACACCTGGTACTTCATCACCGCGGACTATGCCTTCGGCGCCGACCTGGAGCGCAACACCACCGCCTTCGTGCAGGCCGCGGGGGGACGCGTGCTGGGCACCAGCAAGCACCCGCTTCAGAGCACCGACTTCTCCTCCTTCCTGTTGCAGGCGCAGCAGAGCCGCGCCAAGGTGGTGGGGCTGGCCAATGCCGGCACCGACACCATCAACGCGGTGAAGCAGGCGGCCGAGTTCGGCATCACCCGCCGCGCCAAGCTGGCGGTGCTGCTGATGTTCATCAACGACGTCCATGGCCTGGGCCTGCAGACCGCGCAGGGGCTGGTCTGCACGGAAAGCTTCTACTGGGACCTCAACGACCGCACCCGCGCCTTCACCAACCGGGTGAAGGGTAGCCTCGGCGGCAACATGCCGGCGATGTCGCATGCCGGCTGCTACGCCTCCGTGCTGCACTACCTGAAGGCGGCGGCCGACATGGGCGCCGCGGCGGCCAAGGCCTCGGGCACCGAGGCGGTGGCGCGCATGAAGGCGATGCCCACGGACGACGACTGCTTCGGCGCTGGCAGCATCCGCGCCGATGGCCGCAAGCTGCACCCGGCCTACCTGTTCGAGGTGAAGGCACCGGCCGAGAGCAAGGCGCCCTGGGACTACTACAAGCTGCTGCAAACCACCCCGGCCGAGGAAGCCTTCCGCCCGGTGTCCGAAGGCGGCTGTTCCCTGATCCGTTCCTGATCCACCACTGATCCGGGCGGGGCGGGGCCGAAGCGCGCTCCGCCCCTGCCTGTTCGTCGAGGAGTTCGCGCCGGTGGAAGAGCTGTTGTTCCGGCTGGAGATGGGCCTGCCCCAGGTCGTGCTGGGCCTGGTGAACGGCGCCTTCTACGCGATGCTGTCGCTGGGGCTGGCGGTGATCTTCGGCCTGCTCAACGTCATCAACTTCGCCCACGGCGCGCAGTTCATGATGGGGGCCTTCGTGGCCTGGATGCTGCTGGCCTGGGGCGGGATCGGCTACTGGCCGGCGCTGGTGCTGGCGCCGCTGATCGTGGGCTTCACCGGCATCCTGATGGAGCGTTTCCTGATCCGCCGGCTCCAGGGGCTGGACCACCTCTACGGGCTGCTGCTGACCTTCGGCCTGGCCCTGGTGATCGAGGGGCTGTTCCGCCGGCAGTTCGGCTCCTCCGGCCTGCCCTACGCGCCGCCGGCCGAGCTGACCGGCGCGCCGGTGGACCTGGGCTTCATGTTCCTGCCGAAATACCGGCTCTGGGTGGTGGCAGCGGCGCTGATCGTGTCGCTGGCCACCTGGCTGGTGATCGAGAAGACCCGCCTGGGCGCCACGCTGCGCGCGGCCACCGAGAACGCGCCGTTGGTGCAGGCCTTCGGCGTCAACGTGCCGCGCATGGTGACGCTGACCTATGCCGCGGGGGTAGCGTTGGCGGCGCTGGCCGGGGTGCTGGCGGCGCCGATCTATTCGGTGAACCCGCAGATGGGTTCCAACCTGATCATCACCGTTTTCGCCGTGGTGGTGATCGGGGGGATGGGGTCCATCCTGGGCTCTGTGGTGACCGGCTTCGCGCTGGGGCTGGTGGAAGGACTGACCAAGGTCTTCTACCCCGAGGCCGCGGCCACCGTGATCTTCGTCATCATGGCGATCGTGCTTCTGGCGCGCCCCGCCGGCCTGTTCGGGAAGGCCTGACGCCGATGTCCGCCCATGCCGAGAGCCTGCCCGTGCAAGCCCCCGCCGAGCCGCAGGGATTGTTCGGCTTCACCCGCGCGCAGCTGGTGGCGCTGGTGCTGATGGTCGCGGCGATCGTGGCCGCGCCCTACTTCCTCTATCCCGTTTTCCTGATGAACGTGCTGTGCTTCGCGCTGTTCGCCTGCGCCTTCAACCTGCTGATCGGCTATGTCGGGCTGCTCTCCTTCGGGCACGCCGCCTTCTTCGGCATGGGGGGCTACATCGCCGCCCATGCCGCCAAGGTCTGGGGGCTGTCGCCGGAACTGTCGATCCTGGGCGGGGCCGCGGTGGGGGCGGTGTTGGGGCTGGTGATCGGGCTGCTGGCGATCCGCCGGCAGGGCATCTACTTCGCCATGATCACCCTGGCGCTGGCGCAGATGGTCTACTTCGTCTGCCTGCAGGCGCCGTTCACCCATGGCGAGGACGGCATCCAGGCCGTGCCGCGCGGCGTGCTGTTCGGCGTGGTGGACCTGCGGCCGGACTTCACCCTGTACTGGGTGGTGGCGGCGATTTTCCTGCTGGGCTTCCTGCTGATCCAGCGCGTGGTGCATTCGCCCTTCGGCCAAGTGATGAAGGCGATCCGTGAGAACGAGCCGCGCGCGACCTCGCTGGGCTACCGCACCGACGACTACAAGCTGGTGGCTTTCGTGCTTTCCGCCGCGCTGGCCGCGGTGGCCGGCGGCACCAAGGCCATCGTGTTCGGCATCGCCACGCTGACGGACGTGCACTGGTCCATGAGCGGCGAGGTGGTGCTGATGACCCTGCTGGGCGGCATGGGCACGCTGTTCGGCCCCGTGGTGGGGGCGGCTGTCGTGGTGGCCATGCAGAACTACCTCGCCCAGCTCGGGGACTGGGTCACGGTGATCCAGGGGGCGATCTTCGTGGTCTGCGTGCTGGCCTTTCGCGCCGGCATCGTGGGCGAGCTGGCCAAGGCACTGCGCGTCCGGCTGTGAACCGCGCGGGGCCGGCAGCGCCCCGCGTCAGAGCCGGTCCAGCAGGTCCAGCGCGTCGCGGGTGGCTTCGCCCAGCGCGGTGTTGTCGAAGATGCACCAGGCGGTGCGCGTTTCGGCGGGCGTGGCGCGCAGCCGCTGTCCCACCGCGGCGACCGCCTCCGATCCGTAGGGCGAGTGGTAGATTTCCGGCGAGCCGTGCAGGCGCCAATAGGCCAGCCCTGGCCAGCCACCCGGCTCGGCCGCGCGCGGCACCACCGCCGGGTCGGCGGCGACGCGGGCGACGCGAAAGCCCGCGAGCTGCGCGTCCACGCCATCGGTGAACCAGGTGGCGTGGCGCGGTTCGCACACCACCTCGCCGCCGAACTGCGCCCGCAGCGTCGTGAAGAAGCCTTCGGCCAGGGCGGCCTCGTAGCGCAGGCTCGGCGGCAGTTGCACGAGCAGCGGGCCGAGGCTGCTGCCGAGCGAGGTCACCTCGCCCAGGAAGCGCCGGAGCGGTTCCTCCGCCTCGCGCAGTCGGCGGTCATGCATGATCTCCCGCGGCAGCTTGGCCGCGAAGCGGAAGCCGGGCGGCACGCTGGCCGCCCAGCGCGCGTAAGTGGCGGGGCGGTGCGGGCGGTAGAAGGAGGAGTTGATCTCCACCGCGGGAAAACGGCCCGCGTAGCGCTCCAGGTGGCTGCCCTCGGCCGGGAAGCTGTCGCCGTGCTGCCGGGGAATGCTCCAGCCGGCCGTTCCGATGCGGAATTCCACTGCCGTTCCTGCCCTCCGCGACGCGTTCCGCCGCGGTGTTCGGCCAGGGCAGGGCCGGACGCAAGCGCCAGCGGCCCGCCCTGCGAACCGCCTGCCGCATGGGACGGTGAGGGGCCAGCCTTCCCGTCCGTTGCGGCCGGGGCGGGCAGCCGATCTGCCAGGCGTTGACCTGCGGCGCGTCCCCGGTGAAGTCCTCCGCATGCCGCGCCTTTCCGCCAGCCTCATCCTCGGCGCTTCCCTGGCGATCCTGCCGGCCGGGATCGCCCCGGCGCAGCAGCCCGCGCCGGCATCGGACTGGACGCTGTGCCGCAGCGCCATCGCGGCGCTGGAACCGGGCTCCGGCCTGCCGCCCGGGCTGCTCGGCGCCATCGGCCTGGTGGAGAGCGGCCGGCAGGACCCGCGCACCGGCCGTCCGGAACCCTGGCCCTGGTCCTACAACGTGGAGGGCGTGAGCCACGCCCCCGCCACCAAGGCGGCCGCGGTGGCGGAAGTCTCGGCGCTGCTGGCGCGCGGGACGCGCTCGGTGGATGTGGGCTGCATGCAGGTGAACCTGCTGCACCACCCCGACGCCTTCGCCACGCTGGACCAGGCCTTCGACCCGCAAGCCAACCTGCGCTACGCGATCCGCTTCCTGCTGCAGCTTCGCGCCCGCACCAATGACTGGGGCGACGCGGTGGCGCGCTACCATTCCGGCGAGGCCGAGCGCGGTTCGGCCTATAGCCGCCGGGTGGCGCTGGCGCAGCTCGGCGCCGGCTGGGGCCGCGGCGGGGCGGTGCCCTTGCCGCCCGGCGCCGCGGCGGGCCTTTGTGCCCCGGGGCTGAACCCCACCCTGCTGCTCGGCGGGGCGCGGGAAGCGCGGCGCTTCATGCAGCCCGGCCAGGCGCGACGGGCCCGCCCCTTGCCCATGGCGTCCACCCGGCCCCGCCTGGTCTGCCTGCGCTCGGCATGGGCACGGTAACGCCTGCGGCATAATGCCCGTCGTGCGGGGAGCGGTGGTTGCCCCGGCAAACCGGGCCGGGCATGGAGGTGCGTATGAAGCGTGCAACCTCCGGGATTCTCGCCCGCCCGTTGCGGCTCGCCGCGGTCCTGCTGCTCGTCGGTCCCCTCGGAGCCTGCGCGGCGTTCCAGGGCGAAGCCTCCGCCGACCTCGCGGGGATCGGCGGCGCGGCGGTGGCCGATGCGGTGGGGGCCGGGGCCGGGGTCACCACGGGGATCGGCTTCGGCGTGCGCGCCGCCACGCGGGCCGGGCTGCAATACGCTCAGCGCCGGGTGCATGGAGCGGCGCAGAACCGCATCGCTGCAGCGGCTGGCGACCTGCCGGTGGGCGGCATCGCGCCGTGGAACACCGACCACGCTGTGCCCCTGGAGCCGGAGGAGCGCGGCCGGGTCACCGTCAGCCGGATCATCTCGGCCGGCACGCTGTCCTGCAAGGAAGTCGTCTTTTCCGTGGAAGCGGAAGAGCGCGGCCAGCCCAGGCAGTCCTTCTTCACCGCCATCCTGTGCCGGGACGGGGCGGAATGGCGCTGGGCCTCGGCCGAGCCGGCAACGGAGCGCTGGGGCAACCTGCAGTGACGCGCCGCGCCGCCCGCCATGCCGGAAGGGCTGCCGGCCTGGCCCTGCTGGCCCTGGCGCTTCCGGGCTGCGGCGCCATCGCCGACGTCACGGGGGCGGCGGCCGGCATCGCGGCGGGCACGGCATCAGCCAATCCCGCGGTGGGCTATGCCGTGGGGCTGGGCGTGCGCGCCGCGACCGACGAGGTGGTGCGGGTCGTTGTCCGCCGGCGCCAGCGCGCGGAACAGGACGAGGTGGCGGCCGCTATCGGCGCGGCGGGCCTGGGCGAAACGCGGCGCTGGCGGGTCGAGCACGACATCCCGATCGGCAATGGTGGCGGCGAGGTTCGCGTGCTGCGCGTGATCACCACCCCGCTCGCGGCCTGCAAGGAAGCCGCCTTCTCCGTCGAGGAGGAAGAGAACGGTGCGACGCAGCGGAGCTGGTTCGTGACCACGGCCTGCGAGCAGAACGGCACCTGGACCTGGGCGGCGGCGGAACCGGCGGTTACCCGCTGGGGTAACCTCCAATAACCGCGACGGTCCGGGGAACTTCGGAACGGCGCGGTAGGCCTCCGCGGCCAGGTCACGCCTGCCGTCGGCCCGCATTCCATGAAGGGCTTCCGGGACGCCGCCCGAGGGCTGCGTCGGCGCGGGCCTTCGGCACAGGCATCCCCGCCTGCCACCGGCCCATTCCGTGACGCGCAGCGATCCGGGGGGGCGGCCGCCACCCTCGGAGGAGGAGCTCGCTCGCCAGATACGCTCGGTTGCCGAGCGACGTGACCGCGATGCTTTCCGGACGCTGTTCTCGCATTACGGCCCGCGGCTGCGGACCTACTTCTTCCGCCTGGGAGCACCGGCCGCGGTGGCGGATGACCTCGTCCAGGACACCATGCTGGCGGTGTGGCGGAAGGCCGAACAGTTCGACCCGCGCCGGGGCAATGCCGGGGCCTGGGTCTTCACCATCGCCCGCAACGCCCGGATCACCGGGGTGCGGCAGGACCAGCGCATCGCCGCCCTGGAAGGGAATTACGGCTTGGACACGGAGGAACCGCGGGAGCCGGAGGAGCTTCTGCTGCAGGACGAGCGAGTCGCCCGCTTGCATCGCGTGCTCGGCGATCTGTCGCAGGAACAGAACAACCTGCTGAAACTGGCATTTTTCCAAGATAAATCGCACACTGAGATCATGCGAGACCAGGGCATGCCGCTCGGCACCGTGAAGTCGCATCTCCGGCGGTTGCTGCAACGGATGCGCGCTGCCCTGGAGCGGAACGAATGACCGGCGCGCCGGTGCGGCACCACCCGAGCGATGCGACCCTGCTGGCGCATGCCGCCGGCCAGCTGGCGCAGGCGCATCGCTTCGTGGTGGCGGCCCATCTTCTCGGCTGCGCCACCTGCCGCGGCATGGTGCGCCGGGCCGAGCAGGCCGCGGGCCAGATGCTGGAAGACCTGCCGGCGGAGCCGCTGCCCGACGACGTCCTGGCCCGCACGCTGGCGCGGCTGGACGAGCCCGCGCCCGCTGCGCCGGACCGGGCGCCCTGGATGGCCGAGCCCGACCTGCCCGCCGTGCTGGGCGGCTTCGCGGCACGGCCGCTGGGCTGGCTGGGCGTCGGGATCCGCCACGAGGAACTCCTGCGCAGCGAAGGCGTCTCCCTGCACCTGCTGCGGGTCCGGCCCAACACCGCGCTGCCGCAGCACCTGCATCACGGCCTGGAGCTGACCTGCGTGTTGGAAGGCAGCTTCCACGACGAGCGGGGTTCCTACGGCCCTGGCGACCTGGCCGAGGCGGATGATCACGGACCGCACCGGCCCGTCGCCGCGGAGGGCGGCGACTGCCTTTGCCTGATGGCGGTGTCCGGCCGGCTGCGGTTCACGGGCGCGCTCGCCCGCATCCTGCAACCCGTGCTGCCCTTCTAGCAGGGTGAGACCGCGCCCGCGGCTCAGCCCATCCAGGCCGTGAAGGCGTCGCGCTCGGCCGGGCTCATGTGCAGGCCGCGCCGGGTTCGACGTTCCAGCACGTCCGCGGCGGTGCGCGCCCATTCCGTGCGGCGCAGGAACTCCGCCTCGCGCTCGTAGAGCCCGCCGCCGAAGAACCGGCCGAGATCCGCCATGTCGCGCGCGCCCTCCAGCAATTCCTCCGCGCGCGTGCCGTAGGCGCGCACGTAGCTCCGCGCCACCGCGGCTTCCAGCCAGGGCCGGTCCGCGAGCAATTGCTTCAGGTAGGCCGCCGGATCGGCGCCGGGCATGGCGCCGCCGGGCAGCGGCGCATGTGCCGTCCAGGCCGGGCCGGGCCGCTTCGGCAGGTGCGGCGCCAGCTTCTCCAGCGCGTGCTCCGCCAGCTTGCGATAGGTGGTGATCTTGCCGCCGAACACCGACAGCAGCGGCGCCCGGCCTTCGCCCGCTTCCACGTCGAACACGTAGTCGCGCGTCACGGCCGAGGCGCTCTTGCCGCTGTTGTCGTCGAACAGCGGGCGCACGCCGGAAAAGCTGTGCTGCACATCGGCGGGCGAAAGCTTGGGATGCAGGTAGCGGTTCACGGCGGCCAGCAGGTAGTCCCGCTCCGCCTCGTCGATGGCCACGGCCGCGGGGTCGCCGTCATAGGGCGTGTCCGTGGTGCCGATCAGCGCCAGGTCGTCCTCGAAGGGGATCACGAAGATCACGCGCTTGTCGGTGTTCTGCAGCAGGTAGGCCTGCGGGCCGTCCCAGAACTTTCGCACCACGAGGTGGCTGCCCTTCACCAGCCGCACCCGCGCCGGCGTGTTGCTGCCGGCGACGCCGCGCAGCACGCGTTCCACCCAGGGGCCGGCGGCATTGACCAGGGCGCGCGCGCGGACCTCGCGCGTGCCGCCCTCCTCCGTGCGCAGCGTGGCATGCCACAGCTCGCCGTCGCGCCGGGCGCTCACCACCGCCGTGCGCACCAGCACCTCCGCGCCGCGGTTCTGCGCGTCCAGCGCGTTGAGCACCACCAGCCGCGAATCCTCCACCCAGCAATCCGAGTATTCGAAGGCGGCGGTGAAGGCAGGGTCCACCGGCGCGCCTTCCGGCACGCGGCGCAGGTTCAGGCGGCGCGTGCCCGGCAGCACTTGGCGGCGGCCGAGATGGTCGTACAGGAACAGGCCGAGCCGGATCATCCAGGCCGGCCGCTGTTCGGGGCTGTGCGGCAGCACGAAGCGCATCGGCCACACGATGTGGGGTGCGGCGCGCAACAGCACCTCGCGCTCGATCAGCGCTTCGCGGACCAGCCGGAACTCGAAATATTCCAGGTAGCGCAGCCCGCCATGGATCAGCTTGCTGGAACGGGAGGAGGTGCCGCCACCGAGATCCGCCTGCTCGCACAGCAGCACGGACAGGCCGCGTCCGGTTGCGTCGCGCGCGATGCCGGTGCCGTTGATGCCGCCGCCCACCACCAGCAGGTCGAGCGGTTCCTCGGCTGAGCGGGACGCAAGCCCGGGGGCGCTCACGCTGCGCAGGTCCCGCGGCTGCGGGAAAAGGGAGTTCGCGAACCACTCCTGGCTGCCGGAACGGGGATGGTGAACTCCGCGGAAAAAAGAACCGGCCCCAAGTCACTCACCCTTTGTTGCTGTCACGGTGGCTGTGCGGACGAAGAAGCGCCGAGCGTGCCAGGGGCAGGTTTCGGTGCAAAGCCGCGCGCAGCCTGTATGTGGATCGTTCCGTCGCTCAGCGTATGAGGATGTAGTTCATCGTGAAGTAGAGGATGATGCTCTCGTCCGGTATGCCGGGCGGGAAGGGCGGGAGCCTTTGCCCGCGGAACAGGGCTTGAAGTCCGATATCCAGCCACCGCGAGCCTGAGGTGGTCTGAAGTTCCACCGACTCCACCTGTCCGTCCCGCCGCACCACCATGCGAACCACAGCCGGACCATCCTCATCAGCGCGCCGCGCCGCTTCGGGATAGTATTTGCGCGCGTTCACCCAGGCCGCGAGTGCACCGCGCCAGTCGGCGCCCAACTCGCTCCCCCGGATACGCACCTGCGAGGTCATCGCGTTGGCGGCGGCGCGCGGTGCGCTCGGCGGCGGGATATTGGCACCCAGGGCGAGGTCGATCGAGCCGCGCGACGGGCTGGCTCGCCGCGGGCTGGGTTGGGCCAGGGTGATGGGCGGGCCGCGGCTCAGGTCCAGCGTTCCGGCGAAGGGGGAGGGCGCCGGCCGCGGTGCCGGGCGCGGCGGTTGCGCCGGCTGCGGCGGAGTGGGGGCGGGCGGCGGCGGAAGCGGCAGCTCCGCGCTGGCCATGGGCGTTGGATCGGGTGGCCGGGGCAGTTCGGCGGTGGCTTGCGGCACAGGCGGTGGCAGCGGACGCGGTGTGGCGGGCGGCGCGGCCACCGGTGGTGGCGGCAGGTCGGCCATGGGCGGTGGCCGGTCGAGCGGCAGGGCTGGCAAGGGGAGCGGCATGCTGGGCAGCGGCGGCAGCGGCAAGCCGCCCGGCAGGGTGGGAAGGGCCTCGGCCACGGATGGCGGCGGTCCCGGGATGTCCGGCGGGTCCGACAGGGGCGGCGACGCCGCGGGTGCGTCCGGCAGTGCGGGCGCGGCCAGGTCGGCGCGGCTGTCAGGTGCCGCCGTCCGGTCGGCGCCGATGCCTTCGAAGATCACGGGAATGGAGGAACTGGGCAGGGGCTCGGGCGGCGGTTCGCGCCCTGGCAGGAACAGCAGCAAGGCCGCCAGCAGCGCGTGCAGCACCAGGGAGCCCAGCGCGCCCGCGCGCAGCAGTTCCCGCCGGCGCGACGAGGGGGGCGGGCTGGGCACGCGAGGAACAGGGCCCGGGAAGCTCAGGCTCTGCGTGTTCAAGTTTCGGCCGCTTCGGGAATAGGATGGGTCCCTTTCGCATCCCAGGCCCGCGCCTCTGGGCGAGCCATCCGCCCTGCCGCATGGGGCCAGCGCAGCTACGGCCGAACATAGGCATCCAGGGTTTCGCACGGAATGGCGGCGTCCGGTATGCCCGGACCTGGGGGGCCTGCAACGCCGTTGCCGCGGTTCCTGCCTCTTATGAGCGGAAGTCGGGAGCCTCGATCCGGAACGTGAAGGGCCGCGCTATGCCCTGCAAGGAGAGGGGCAATTTCGGGGCTGCATGACCCCGGCACCGGCGAGCGGGACGTGTGGACCCGGAGGGTACAAGCCCGACGCAGCGCGATGGAAACCGGTCAGGGGGGAGTGAACGGGGGGATGTCAGGGCTGATCGCTGCGGCCGGACGGAACGCGGCTCGCACCGCTAGCTGGCCCGGGCCGGACGCCGCGTGGCATCCGGCCCGGAGAAGCACGTCAGGCCGCTGTTTCCAGCGCGGGGATCATCAGCTTGCGCTCCCAGGCCAGGGCGGAGCGGATAATGCCGTCCAGATCCTGGCGCACCGGCTTCCAGCCCAGGACTTCCTTGATGCGGTCGGCCTGGGCAATCAGCGCCGGCGGATCGCCGGCACGGCGGGCCGTGTAGCGGACGGGCAGGGGCGACCCCGTCACCCGCTCCACCGCCGAGAGCACCTCGCGCACCGACAGCCCGCGGCCATAGCCGCAGTTCAGCGTCAGGCTGCCGCCCCCTGACAGGAGGTGGCGCAGCGCGGCGACATGGGCGTCCGCGAGGTCGGACACGTGGATGTAGTCGCGCAGGCCGGTGCCGTCCGGGGTCGGGTAGTCGTTGCCGTAGACTTCCACCACGTTCCGCCGGCCCAGGGCCGCCTCACAGGCGACCTTGAGCAGGTGGGTGGCACGAAGCGTCCGCTGGCCCGCCCGTCCGGCCGGATCGGCGCCGGCCACGTTGAAGTAGCGCAGCACCACCGTGTTCAGCCCATGTGCCGCACCGGCCTCACCCAGCATGCGCTCGGACGCGAGCTTGGAGGAGCCATAGGGGTTGATGGGCTGGCAGGGGGCGGTTTCCGCCACGGGGATGCTGTCGGGAATGCCGTAGACCGCCGCGGTGGAGGAGAACACGAGGCGCGACACGCCTACGGCCGTGCAGGCGGACACCAGCGACAGCGTTCCGCCGAGGTTGTTGCGCCAATAATGCAGCGGCTGCTCAACGCTTTCCGGCACCACCAGCGAGGCGGCGAAATGCATCACCGCGCTGATCCGGTAGGTTCGCAGGGTTTCCGCCACCCGCGCCGTGTCGAGCACGGAGGCCTTCACCAGCGGCACACCATCCGGCACGGAAGCGGCGAAGCCGGTGGAAAGATCGTCCAGCACCACGACGCCAAAGCCGGCCTCCCGCAACGCGAGAACGGCATGGCTGCCGATGTAGCCAGCTCCTCCCGTCACCAGCACCATGGGTTTCAGGCCGGGGTGCTCCGTCGCAACGGAAGCGATGAAGGAATCTGGCGAAGGGCCGGTGATTGGCTGAAGCAGAATAGGTCCCTCCTGTGTCTCGCGGCACGAGGCAACGGGCCAGCGACATACCCTGGGTGTACCACGACAAATATCGTGCACCAGTTGAATGGGATGTTCACCAACATCAAAGCCTCGTGGGGGAAACGCAGAAACGAGGCCGGAGTTAGTTTGCAAATTTGCAAGAGAAGTGCAGAGTTGCGACAGTTCCGTAAGTCCCAGGCATCGCAGGAATTGGATTGTGGCGACATTGAGGCCGGCACGTCATTTCCGTATTACGCGCCGATATTTCCATTGAGAATTACAACCATTGCGCGAGAAATGAATAAACGGATTAGATAAATCTTCCATCATGTCGCTACGGCCCGAAGGCTCGCCAGCACCGCCGCCGCGCCACGTCGGACTGACACCGCGAGAACAGGGTGCGTGGCCGACGCTGCCGGCGTCGATGCCACGTCACGCTTTGGCAGATGCGGCCTTTCGCCGCACCGGCCGCTTCGGTTCCACTGGTGGATCGGGCTCCGGTCCCGCCATCTTCTGGGCCACCCGCAACAAGGCTGCCTTGGAAGCATGGTCCAGCCGCCCGTAGGCGCGCAACAGCGCTTCCTGATCGCCCGAGAGCAGCCCGAAATTGCCCTGTTCTTCTTCCAGCAGTTCCGGCGGCGGCGGCACGTCGGGGTCCAGGCCGACCAGGTAGGAGATGGAGCATTCCAGCACCTCCGCTAGCTTGCGCAGCGCGGTGCCGCGCGGGCTGGGCGCACGGCCGGACAGGATCTTCTCGATGGCGTCCGGCGGCAGCGTCGCCTTCTTCGCGGCCGCCGCCGGCGTCAGGGAAAGCCGCTCCAGCCGGGCCTCGATTCGCTCCGCCATCGGCGAGATTTCGGGCTCCGCCATGCCGATCGCGGCCTTTCCCCCCGCCCGGTTCGCCTCAGCCCTGGATCGGGTTCTCGCGCGCCCAGGCGTCGTAGCGGGCCTTGTTCTCGGCGTTGGGCGGGTAGAGGCCGGGCAGGGCGGCACCCTTGTCCACCTCGGACATGATCCAGCCTTCCAGCCGTTCCTGCTCGGCGGAAGCGGACACCACGGCTTCCAGCAGGTTCTGCGGGATCAGCACGGCGCCGTCCTCGTCCACCACCACCACATCGTCGGGAAACACCGCGACGCCGCCGCAGCCGATCGGCTGCTGCCAGTCCACGAAGGTCAGCCCGGCCACGGAAGGCGGCGCCGCGGCGCCCTGGCACCACACCGGCAAACCGGTGCCCAGCACCCCCGCCACGTCGCGCACCACGCCGTCGGTGATCAGGGCGGCGACGCCGCGCCTGGCCATGCGGGCGCAGAGGATGTCGCCGAAAATGCCGGCATCGGTCACGCCCATGGCGTCCACCACGGCGATGCAGCCCGCCGGCATATCCTCGATCGCGGCGCGGGTGGATTTGGGCGAGGACCAGGATTCCGGCGTGGCGAGGTCTTCCCGCGCCGGCACGAAACGCAGAGTGAAGGCCCGGCCCACCAAGCGCGGCTGGCCGGGGCGCAGCGGCCTGGTGCCGCGCATCCACACATTGCGCAGCCCCTTCTTGAGCAGCACCGTGGTCAGCGTCGCCGTGGAGATGCCGGACAGGATGGCGGTGGTCCGCGGGTCGAGGGTCATGGTTCTTCAGGGCTCCGGGGAGAAGGGGCGGCGCGCTACTTCGTGCCGAACAGCCGGTCGCCGGCATCGCCGAGGCCGGGGCGGATATAAGCGTGGCTGTCCAGCTCGCGGTCCACGCCGGCGCAGAAGATTGGCACATCCGGATGCGCCTCGGTCAGCACGCGCAGCCCTTCCGGGGCGGCGATCAGGCAGGCGAAGCTGATCTGCTGCGCGCCGGCCTGCTTGATGCGTGACACCGCAGCGGCGGCGGAATGGCCGGTGGCCAGCATCGGGTCCACGGCGATCACCAGCCGCTCGCCCACATCCTCCGGCAGCTTCAGGTAGTACTGCACCGGCTCCAGCGTTTGCGGGTCGCGGTACAGGCCGATATGCCCGACGCGGGCGGAGGGCACGAGGTCCAGCATCCCGTCCAGGATGCCGTTGCCGGCGCGCAGGATGGACACGAAGCACAGCTTCTTGCCCGACAGCAGGGGCGCTTCCATCCGTTCCAGCGGCGTCTCGATCTCCACCGTTTCCAGCGGCAGGTCGCGGGTGACCTCGTAGGCCATCAGCAGGCTGATCTCGCGCGCCAGCCGCCGGAACTCGCCCGTGGCGGTGTCCTTGCGGCGCAGCAGCGTCAGCTTGTGCTGCACCAGCGGGTGGCGAAGCACGGTGACGTTGGGCCCGTGTTCGGCGGTCGACATGGCGGCACGTCCCTTCCCCAGAACTGTCCCCCCGCATCTGCCCCAGCCGCGCGCCCTGCGCCAGGGGCGCGGCCCGGTTCCGCCCGGCGTACGGCTTGACGCCCGCGGGTCGGAGGATTGTTCTCGCCGCTATCCCTTCCCGCAGGAGAGTTGCCGTGACGCTCGGGTTGATCGATGCCGGCGAGGCCGCGACCGCGGTCCCGCTCCACCTCGTGTCCAAGGCGTCGCTGCCGGGCTGGCTCGCCGGTCGCCCCGCCGCCGAGCAGTCCTTCGTCGCCGCGATGGGCTTCGAGGGCGCCGCGGGAGCCACCCTGTTCATCCCCGGCGAGGCGGGGCTCGGGCAGGTCGTGCTCGGCCAAGGCGAGCCCCTGCTGTCGGAAGCCGAGCGCGACCTGTGGTGCCTGGGCGCCCTGCCGAACAGCCTGCCGGCGGGCGACTACCGCCTGGCAGAGCAGCCCGGGGCGGAAGCCGCGACGCTGATGGCGCTGGGCTGGGCGCTCGGCGCCTATGCCTTCGAGCGCTACAAGCCGCGCAAGCGCGCCCCCGCCCGGCTGGTCTGGCCGGAGGCTGCGGACCGCGCGCGGGTGGAGCGGGAAGCGGCCGGCATCGTGCTGGCGCGGAACCTGATCAACACCGCGGCCGGCGACCTCGGCCCGGCCGAGCTGGCCGAGGCGGCGGCTGCCCTGGCGCGCGAGCACGATGCGGTCTGCGCGATCACGGTGGGTGAGGAACTGCTGGCCGCGAACTATCCCATGATCCACGCGGTCGGCCGGGCCGCGGCGCAGGAACCCCGGCTGGTGGACATCACCTGGAACCCGGGCGGCCGGCGTCGGGTGACGCTGGTGGGCAAGGGGGTGTGCTTCGACACCGGCGGGCTGGACCTCAAGCCCGCGGGTGGCATGCTGCTGATGAAGAAGGACATGGGTGGCGCGGCCAACGTGCTGGGCCTGGCACACATGATCATGGCGGCGAAGCTGGACGTGCGGTTGCGCGTGCTGGTCCCCGCGGTGGAGAACGCGGTGTCCGCCCGGTCCTTCCACCCGCTGGACGTGTTGCAAACGCGCAAGGGCATCACGGTGGAGGTCGGCAACACCGATGCCGAGGGGCGGCTGATCCTGGCCGATGCGCTGGTGGAGGCGGATTCCGAGAAGCCGGACCTGCTGATCGACATGTCCACCCTGACCGGCGCGGCGCGGGTGGCGCTGGGGCCGGAACTGCCGGCGCTGTTCACCCGGCACGACGACCTCGCGCAGCAGTTGGAAGCACAGTCGCGCCGGGTGGCGGACCCGCTCTGGCGCCTGCCGCTCTGGCCGCACTACCGCAAGCAGATCGACAGCAAGGTGGCCACCATCTCCTCCACGGGGACCACCGCCTTCAACGGCGCCACCACTGCCGCGCTGTTCCTGGCCGAGTTCGTGTCGCCCGATACGCGTTGGGCGCATCTGGACTTCTCGGCCTGGAATTTCGGCAGCCGTCCCGGCCGCGCCGAGGGCGGCGAAGCCATGGCCATCCGCGCCCTGTTCGGTGCGATCGAGGAGTTGGCGGCCGGCTGAACCCGGGCAGGGCGGGACGGAGCGCCGCGCTCCGTCCCGTCGCGCTACTCCGCGGCCGGGATCGCCGAGGGCCAGAGTGCCGACTTGCCCGGCTGCAGCCCGGCATCGCCGCGAAAGGCCGGGTCCACCGTGATGGAGCCGCCGGCCACGCGCGACACGCAGGCGCAGACCTTGCGGTTTTCCTCGTGCTCGTGGTCGGAGAAGAACACGTCGCGGTGGTCCATCGTGCCCTCCACCGCCAGCACGTCCATGGCGCAAAGGCCGCATTCGCCGCGCCGGCAGTCGTAGAGCACGCCCACGCCCGCTGCTTCCAGCGCGTCCAGCATGGAGGTGTTGGCGGGCACCTGCACTTCCACCCCCAGGCGCGGCACGCGCACGGTGAAGGGCTCGGAGGCGAAGCGACCGGAAGAGCCGAAGGTCTCGAACACCAGCTTGGCGCGCGGGCGGCCCGTGGCGGCCCAGGCGCGCTTCACCGCTTCCAGCAGGCCGAGCGGGCCGCAGACATAGACTTCGGCATCCGGGGCGAGGCGGGCGAACTCCGCCGCGAGGTCCATCCGCACCCCCTGGTCATCCGGGAACACGGCCAGCCGGTCGCCCAGCTCGACTTCCAGCTCCCCAAGATAGGCCATCTCCTCCCGCGTCCGGCCGCCATAGAGCATGCGGAACTTCGCGCCGCGGCGCAGCAGGGCAGTGGCCATGCCGCGGATCGGGGTGATGCCGATGCCGCCGGCGATCAGCAGGTATTCCGACGCGTCGCGCGACAGCTGGAAGAAGCTGTCCGGGGGGGCCAGCTCGATCCGCGCGCCCTCGGGCAGCGACCACATGTAGCGCGAGCCCCCACGCCCGGGATCCTCGCGCTTCACGGCGATTCGGTAGCAGCCGTCCATCGGCTGCTCGCCCACGAGGGAATAGCGCCGCAGGTCCTGCTTGCCGTCCACGATCACCCGCAGCACCACGTGTGCGCCGGTGGGGTAGGGGGAAGCGCCGCCTTCCGGGGCCAGGGTGAACTCGCGGATGCCGGGCGTCAGGTCGCGCACCCTGCGCAGGATCGCCTGGGTCCACTGGTTGTCGAAGCGCATGGTTTTCCTCCCGGATCGCTCGGGCGTGAGTCAGGCCCGCAGCCGGCGCTGGATCAGTGCGCCGCCGCGGACGAGGTGAAGCGTGTGCTGGTTGCGCAGCGCCAGGGCCAGGTTGCGGTGCGCCAGGCGGGCGTGCTCGCGCATCAGGGCCTCTGCCCGCGTACCCTCGCGCAGGGTGATGGCCTCCACCACGCCGCGGTGCTGTTCCTGCGCCATGGTGAGGATGACGCGGGCTTCCGGCAGCACGCCCTGCGCCATCACGAAGCCGCTGGGCGAGGCGAAGGGCAGGGCCACGACCTGCTCGACCTTGCGGGCCAGCACCGGGCTCTCGGCCAGTTCCAGCAGCACGGCGTGGAACTGCTCGTTCAGTTCCACGTAGCCGGCGAAATCGGCTTCCGTCATCCGCTCCCGCCCGATCGCGGCGTCGATGCGGCCCAGCAGGTCGCGCAGGTGTCCCAGGCCTTGCACCGACGCACCCCGCTCCGCCGCGAAGCGCGCGGCGAGGCCTTCCAGCGTGCCGCGCACCTCGATGGCGTCGCGGATTTCCCGTTCGGAAAAGGCCTTGACCGTGAAGCCGCCGGAGGGGATCGGCTCCAGCAGCCCTTCCTCGGCCAGCCGGGCCAGCGCTGCCCGTACCGGCGTGCGGGACGCGCTGAGCCGGTCGGCCACGGTGTTCTCGGACAGGCGCTCGCCGGGCGAGAGCTCACCCTCGAGGATGAGCTCCCGCAGCCGCAGCAGGGCGGTGACGGTTTGCGACATGCTACTCCGCGGCGACGCGGAACGGCGCCTTGCCGGCCTGCTCGGCGTCGATCATGCGGTCGATCACCCGCCGCGCCCACATCGCCCCCGCGTCGATGTTCAGGTTGTAGAAGACGTGGTCGGGATGGTCGTCGATGGCGCGCTGCTGCGCTTCCACCAGCACCTCGTCCTCATGGAAGACCTTGGTGATGGCGTCGCGGATGTCGGTGGTCACGCGCTGCTCGTCGATGCGGTAGTCGCGGACATTGGCCCAGAAGTAGTGGCAGGTCTTGTCGGTGGCGGGCGTGATGGTGTTGATCACGATCATGCTGACGCCCTGCGACCGGTCGCCCTGCGGCGCGCCGGTGCCGGTGGGCGCCACGCCCACGTCGATGGCCACCGTGCAGGGTGCCTCGAAGCGGATGATCTGCCAGCGGTCGACATTGCCGGGCTTGCGCAGCTGCGCCTTCCAGAAAGGCGGCGGCTCGATGTCGATCATCCAGCGCGTGACGGTGGCGGTCTTCTCACCGTGCGACACGTCGAAGGGCGCCTCGGCCACCGCGTCGTTGCCGATGCTGCTGCCGTGGATAAAGGTCTCGTGCGTCAGGTCCATCAGGTTGTCCACCACCAGCCGGTAGTCGCAGGCCGCGTGGATCACCTTGCCGTCGCCGGCCCAGTCCGGGTGCTTGTTCCAGCGCAGGTCGGGCACCAGCGCGGGATCGGCGAGCGCCGGGTCGCCCGGCCAGATCCACACGAAGCGATGCGCTTCCACCACGGGGAAGGAGCGGACATTGGCCGAGGGGTTGATGGTTTCCTGCGAGGGCATGAAGGTGCAGCGGCCGCGGCTGTTGAAACGCAGGCCGTGATAGGCGCACTGGATCTCGTCGCCTTTCAGCTTGCCCATGGAGAGCGGCACGAGGCGGTGCCAACAGGCATCCTCCAGCGCCACGACCTGATCGTCCTGGGTCCGGTACAGCACCAGCTTCTTGTTGCAGATGGTGCGGGGCAGCAGCTCCCGCTTCACTTCCGCATCCCAGGCGGCGGCGTACCAGGCGTTGAGCGGAAAGGTCGGGCGGGTGCTGGTGGCCATGGGCGGGGTTCCCTCGGACGTTCGTGTCGCGTCCTGTATACAGGTGGCGTACAGACTTGTATATGTTAGCCGACCCTGGTGCTTGCCAAGGGGGGCGGTGTAGAGCGCAGCAAGGGTGGCGGACCACGCCGCGCCGAATCCGTAACGATGGGGATGCGTCCGTGTTGCCGAGCCGATCAGGCATCCTCGCCCGCCACAGCGCCGGACCCGCGCCCCAGGGGCCGGCCGCGGCCGCCCCGCAGAAACCCCACCGAGGGACGCCAGTGAGGAAGACCGTGTTATGCTGACCGTCCTGTTCGACGGCCTCGCCTACGGGATGGTGCTGTTCATCCTGGCCTGCGGCCTGGCCGTCACGCTGGGGCTGATGAACCTCGTGAACCTCGCCCACGGCGCCTTCGCCATGGCGGGCGGCTATGCCGGGGTGCTGCTGGTGAACCGCTGGGGCGTGCCCTTCCTGGCGGCGCTGCCCCTGTGCTTCCTGGTCTCGGCCGCGCTGGGCGCCCTGCTGGAGCGGACGCTCTACGTCCACATCTATGCCCGCAGCCACCTCGACCAGGTGCTGTTTTCCATCGGGCTGGTGTTCATGGCCATGGCGCTGGTGGACTACACCCAGGGCTCGCAGCAGCAGTTCATCGAGGTTCCCGCCTTCCTGCGCGCCCGCTTCGAGGTCGCCGGCGTCAGCATGGGCGCCTACCGCCTGCTGATCATCGGCGTGTGCGCCGCCATCGCGCTGGCGCTGCATCTCGGCCTGGCGCGGACGCGCTTCGGCAGCCGGCTGCGCGCGGCGGTGGACGACCCGCGGGTGGCGCGGGGGATGGGCATCAACGTCAACCTCGTTTTCGCCGTGACCTTCGCGGTGGGCTCCGGCCTCGCCGGGCTGGGCGGCGCGCTGGGGGCGGAGATCCTCGGGCTGGACCCGACCTTTCCGCTGAAGTTCATGATCTACTTCCTGATCGTGGTCACCGTGGGCGGCACCGCCTCCATCGGCGGGGCCTTCCTGGCCTCCATGCTGCTGGGCATCGCCGACGTGGCCGGGAAATACTACGTGCCGGCCTTCGGAGCCTTCGTGATCTACACCGTGATGATCGTCGTGCTGATCTGGCGCCCGCAGGGCCTGTTCGGCCGGGTGACCACCCGATGAGCGGCGCCCGTTCCTCCCTGCGCGAGCGCGCCGCCGCACAGCTGGCGGGCCTGTCGCGCTGGCACCCGGCGGAATTCGCCGTCTGGGCGCTGGTGGCCGCAGCCTTCTTCCTGTTTCCCGACCGCTACCTGCTGATCAGCGAGATCGCGATCACCGCGCTCTTCGCCCTCTCCCTGGACCTCGTGCTCGGCTATGCCGGCATCCTGTCGCTGGGCCACGCCGCTTTCTTCGGCCTCGGCGCCTATGTCGCCGGCATTGCCGCGGTGCGCGGCCTGCCCGACCCGCTGCTGGGGCTGGTGCTGGCATGGGGCGCGGCGACGCTGCTAGGCGGCGCCACCAGCTTCCTAGTGCTGCGCGGCTCGGACCTTACCAAGCTGATGGTGACGCTGGGCGTCGCCTCCGTGCTCTACGAGGTCGCCAATCGCGTCAGCTGGCTGACCGGCGGCGCCGACGGCTTGCAGGGCATGGAGGTCGGCCCGATCCTCGGCCTGTTCGAGTTCGACCTCGGCGGCAAGGTGGCGGCTGTATACAGCCTCGTCACCCTGTTCGTGGTGTTCCTGGTGGTGCGGCGCATCGTCCATTCGCCCTTCGGTTGGGCGCTGCGCGCGGTGAAGGGCAACCCGCTGCGCGCCGGCGCCATCGGCGTGCCCGTGAACCGGCGGCTTATCGCGGCCTATACGGTGGGCGCCGGGATCGCGGGCATTGCCGGGGCGCTGCTGGCGCAGACCACGCAGTTCGTGTCGCTGGACGTGCTGGCCTTCCACCGTTCCGCGGACATCCTGCTGGTGCTGGTGATCGGCGGCATCGGCTGGCTGTATGGCGGCCTGCTGGGCGCGGTGGTGTTCAAGCTGATGCAGGACACGCTGTCCGTGCTGACGCCGCAGTACTGGCAGTTCTGGATCGGGCTGGTGCTGGTGGTACTGGTGCTGGTGGGCCGCGACCGCATGGCGCAGTGGCCGTCCCGCCTGCGCCGCCGGCCGGCGCCGACCCCCGTGCAGGAGCCTGCGGAATGAGCGCCGCGCTGCAACAGCCGGCCGCCGCGCCGGCGCTGGAAACCGTCCACCTCAATCGCTCCTTCGGCGGTTTGAAGGCCACCAACGACGTCAGCCTGCGGCTGGAGCGCGGCAGCCGCCACGCGCTGATCGGCCCCAACGGCGCGGGCAAGACCACGCTGATCAACCTGCTGACCGGCGTGCTGGCGCCCACCAGCGGCACCATCCTCCTCGACGGGGAGGACATCACCGCCCTGCCGCCGGAACGCCGCGTGGCGCGCGGCCTGGCCCGCACCTTCCAGATCAACCAGCTGTTTCCCGCCATGACGCCGCTGGACACGGTGGGGCTGGCGGTATCGCAGCGCCTGGGGCTGAGCGCGCAGTGGTGGCGCACCATGGGCAGCCGCCCCGCCGTGGTGGAGGAAGCCGCCGACATCCTGGAACAGTTCCGCCTGGGCGACGTGATGGGCGAGCGCGTCGGCTCGCTGCCCTACGGGCGGCAGAGGCTGGTGGAGATTGCCGTGGCGATCGCCTGCCGCCCCCGCGTGCTGCTGCTGGACGAACCAGCCGCCGGCGTGCCGGAAGCCGAGCGCGAGGGTATCCTGGCCACCGTGGCGGCCCTGCCGAGCGATGTGTCCGTGCTGCTGATCGAGCACGACATGGACCTGGTGTTCCGCTTCGCCGACCGCATTTCCGTGCTGGTGTCCGGCGGGCTGCTGATGGAAGGCACGGTGGAGGAGGTCGCCAACGACCCCCGCGTGCGCGAGGTTTATCTGGGGGAGGGCGATCATGGCTGACATCCTGGCCGTCGAGGGCCTGTCCGCCGGCTATGGCGCCGCGGCCGTGCTGCACAACATGTCCCTGTCCCTGGCGGAAGGCCGGTCCATGGCCGTGCTGGGGCGCAACGGCATGGGCAAGACCACGCTGCTGAACACCATCGTCGGGGTGACCCGCCGCTTCGGTGGCAGCATCCGCCTGGGTGGGCAGGAGATCGGCCGCATGCCGGCGGAGCAGCGCGCGGGCGTCGGCGTGGGCTGGGTGCCGCAGGAGCGCAACATCTTCAAGTCGCTCACGGTGGAGGAGAACCTGACCGCGGTGGCACGCCCCGGGCCGTGGAACGTGGCCAAGGTCTACGCGATGTTCCCGCGCCTGCAGGAGCGGCGCCGCAATATGGGCGACCAGCTTTCCGGCGGCGAGCAGCAGATGCTGGCGGTGGGCCGTGCCCTGGTGCTGAACCCGCGGCTGCTGCTGCTCGACGAGCCCACCGAGGGCCTCGCCCCGATCATCGTGGACGAGTTGCTGGCTGCCCTGCGCCGCATCATCCGCGACGAGGGTGTGTCGGCGATGGTGGTGGAACAGCACGCCCACAAGATCCTGGGCGTCACCGACGACGCGGTGATCCTGGAACGGGGCCGCATCGTGCATGCCGACACCAGCGCCGCGCTGCGCGCCGACCCTTCGGTGCTGGAACGGCACCTCGGCGTGTCGCGCAAGGGCGTAGTGCTGCCCAGCGCGGCCTGAGGGCGGATGGGCCGCGATCCGCGGCCCTCCGGAAGCCGAGGGCGCGACGGCCCGCGTGAGGCGGCGGCCCGGTAGGCCGGGCCGCCATCCTGTTCGCCGTCAGGCCGCCTTGCGGCCTTCCAGTTCCTCGCGCACCAGCTTGGTGCCGGCCACCATCGCCTGCATCTTGCCGAAGGCGACCTCGCGCGGCAGGTACTTCAGGCCGCAATCCGGCGCCACGATCACCTTGTCCACGTCGACATGCGGCAGGGCGCGCTTGATGCGCGTCGCCACCGTGCCGGGCGTCTCGATTTCCGGGTTGGACAGGTCGAGCACGCCGAGGATGATGGTCTTGCCGCGCAGCTTCTCCAGCACGGAAGTGTCGAGGTTGGACTGCGCCGTCTCGATGGAGACTTCCTGCACGCAGCAATCCGCCAGCTCCGGCAGGAAGGAATAGCCTTCCGGCCGCGCGTGGATGACGTGCGCGTAGCCGAAGCAGATGTGCAGCGCCGTGCGGCCGGTGATGCCCTCCAGCGCGCGGTTCACCGCCTTGAGCCCGTACTGCCGCGCCTTCTCGGGCCGCGCCTGCATGTAGGGCTCGTCGATCTGCACGATGTCGGCGCCGGCCGCGAACAGGTCCCGGATCTCGGCATTGACGGCCTCGGCGTAGTCGAGGGCCATCTCTTCCTCGGTCGCGTAGAAGTCGTTCTGCGCCTGCTGCGACATGGTGAAGGGGCCGGGCACGGTGATCTTGATCATCCGGTCCGTGTTGGCGCGCAGGAAGGCCACGTCGCGCGCTTCCACCGCGTGGCGGCGCCGGATGCGCCCGGTCACGCGCGGCACGGGGTTGGGGTGGCCGCTGCGGTCCAGCCCGACGCCGTGGTTGTCCAGATCCACCCCGTCCAGCGCCGTGGCGAAGCGGTTGGAATAGCTTTCCCGTCGCATCTCACCATCGGTGATGATGTCCAGCCCGGCGCGTTCCTGCTCGCGGATCGCCAGGATGGTGGCGTCGTCCTGCGCCTGTTCCAGGTAGTCCGGGGCGACGCGCCACAGTTCCCTGGCGCGCACCCGCGGCGGGAAGCGGCCGGCCAGGTTCGCCCGGTCGATCAGCCAGTCCGGCTGCGGATAGGAGCCGACCAGCGAGGTCGGCAGCAAGGGGTGTGACATGGCTTCTCCCTGGGATCGTGGTGATCCTGTCCGGCCCCTTCTACCGTGACCGCCGCCTTGCCGGGAGTGGCGTCGTCAACCGGCACACCGGGCGAGCAATGTCTCGGCAGGATCGGCCCGCCCGGCGGATCGGGTAAGTTCTTCTATCCCAGGTTGCAAAAACTGGACAGGCATGCACCATGGGGTCGTGCATTTCCTTCCCTGCAGGCGCGACGTGTTGGGCAGCGCAGCAGCCCTGCTGGTGCCGGGCGTGGCCGAGGCAGCGGACCCGGTGCAGCTGCGCTGGAGCAACTTCGCCCAACGTTTCCTGCAGTCCGATGGCCGCGTGGTGGACCCGCAGAACGGCGACGTGTCGCATTCCGAAGGGCAGGGCTGGGGCATGCTCTTCGCGGTGCGTGCCGATGACCAGCCGGCCTTCGAGCGCATCCATGGCTGGACGCGGCGAAACATGGGACGGCCGGGCGACCGTCTGCACAACTGGCGCTGGCAGCCCGGCCGGCCGCCGCTGCCGGCCGACGGGAACAATGCCACCGACGGCGACCTGTTCATCGCCGCGGCGCTGATCGAGGCCGGAACGGCTTGGCGCCAGCCGAACTGGGTCGAGGATGGCCGTGCCATCGGCCAGGATATCCTGCGCCTCCTGGTGCGGCGGGTGGAGGGGACGCTGCTGCTGCTGCCTGGGCTGGAAGGGTTCGAGCGGCCGGGCGAAGTGGTGATCAACCCATCCTACTACGCCTTTCCCATGCTTCGTACCGTGGCCGCTGCCTTGCCCGACCGGATGTGGCTGGATCTCGCGGCGGACGGGCTGCGTCTGCTGCGCGCCGCGCGCTTCGGCACCTGGGAGTTGCCCGCCGACTGGGTCGCGGTATCTCGGAGCAATGGCGCACTCACCCCCGCGGCGGGGTGGCCAGCACGATTCTCCTTCGACGCGGTCCGCCTGCCGCTCTGGCTGGCCTGGTCCAACCTGACGGAGGAGCCGGGGCTGATCGGCCCGGCACGATACTGGGCCCGCAGCTTCGCCCAGGGACCCCCGGCCTGGGTGGACCTGCAGACCGGGGCGCTGGCGCCCTATGCCGCCCTGCCGGGGATGCGCGCGATCGCGCGGCTGGCAGTGGAGGCATCCGGGGTGGGAGCCGTGCTACCACCACCACGAGTTGGACAGGAAGCCAGCAACTACTACTCTGCCGCCCTCGCAATGCTCGCTACCCTGGCCCGCCAGGAACTTACTGGCTCACTAGCGACGCGATGACCGTAGTTTCCGGGTCACAAAGCATCGAATCACAACTCCGGGCACGAAAGGAACATGATCCTTCATCTGGGTTGTGCCATCATGCAACAACTCTGAAGCAGGTTGAGCATGTCATTCGAACCTGACGTTGAACGGGTAGCGGCGGTACTGGGCGCACCCGGGCTGAAGTATCGCAGCTTCGGCAATGAGGCGGTTCGGCGCGTGCCTCCGCCGCGGCCCGTGGAGGCTCCGCCCCCGGCGGCCGAGTTGCCCTCCGCTCAGGTCAGCGCACCGCCGGCAGCGCCGCAGCCCCTTTCCGCGGTGGAACAGGCCGCGGCACCACCGCGCGTGGCCGCTGTTGCCCCGGCCGCGCCGCAGGGTGGGAGTGTTGCCCAGAATCGGATCGAAACACCCGCGCCTGCGTCGGCAAGTGTCCCTGCCGGTCCTTCGGCCTGGTCCTCCGCTGCAGTGCCGGAGCGGCCGGCCCCTCCGCCCGCTGCGAATCACTGGGCTGGAAATCCCAACGTGCTGCCATTGCCGACGCAGCCGAACTTCCCCGGGGCTGCCCCGCAGGGCTGGGCCGCACCGCCCCCCCCTGCGCCACCATACGCCGCGATGAACTGGCCCGCGAATCCGCCGCCCCCTGCGCCGAACTGGGCAGCCCCGCCGTCCTGGTCCGGCGCGCCGGCCCCCTGGCCCGGGCCGCCGCCTTCCTGGGTCATGGCTGCGCCGATGCAGCCCCCGCCGATGGCGTGGATGCCGGTCGGGATGCCGCCGGTCGTTCAGGCCTACCCGGCGCCTGCTCCCGCCTGGCCGGCCATGATGGTGCCGGCTGCCGCGCCGCCTCCCCGTCCGGCGCCGCCCCCGGTCTGGAACCCGCCCGAGTTCGCGCCCGCGGATTACAGCCTGTTCGAAGCCCTGGACCAGGCCATGGCCAGCCAGCAGGCCGCACCCGGCGGGGCGGCGGACCGGAACGGACAACCCAGCCTGACGGAAAGGCTGCGCGCGGTGGCGCAAGCCGGTCCGGCAACGTCGAGGCCCTTCTGACGTGCCACTGATCTGCTTCGCCTCTCCAAAAGGAGGGGTCGGGAAAACGACTCTGGCGGCCAACGTGGCCCATGCGCTGCACCGGCAGGGGCGCCGGGTGCTGGCCATGGATTTCGACCCGCAGAATGCCCTGCGGCTGCATTTCGGCGTGCCGATGACGGATGGGGAAGGGTGGCTGGCTGCCCTGCCGAAACCGCCGGACTGGCGCCGTTCCATGCGGCAAACGCCGTCGGGCGTGATGCTGCTGCCCCATGGCGGAGTGGACATGCAGCAGGCGCTGACGCTGTCGGCGGTGCTGTCCCGTCAGCCGGAATTGCTGGCCGCCCCGATGCGGGCGCTGCTGTCGGATCCCGCGCTGCTGGTGATCGCCGACATGCCGCCCGGGCCGTCCCTGGCCTTCGCCGCCCTGGCACCGCTGGCCAGCATCGTGGTCTGCGTCCTGAAGGCCGAGGCCATGGGCGCCGCCCTGGTGCCGGAGATCGAGAGCGGCCGCTTCGTCGGGGACGGCCCGACCTCCGCGCTGGTCGCGCAGCGGCTGCGTGTGCTGATCAACGCCGTGGACCTGCAATCGCGCCTGTCGCGCGCCTCGGCCGAGGCTGTGGCCCGCCATGTCGGACCGCGGCTGCTCGGCGCCGTCAGCCAGGAGGAAGGCGTGGCCGAGGCCCTGGCCTGCCAGCGTCTGCTGCTCGACCACGCGCCGCGTTCGCGCGCCGCCTCGGACCTGATCGAAGTGACGCAAGCCCTTCTCGCCGCGCTGCCCACCGCGCAGCCGAACAACACCTTCGCCTGGGGGAGCCGATGAGCGCCATGGCCCGCCTGTCCCGCACGCTGCTGCCGCGCTGCACCGCGACCGGCGTGCTCCTGGCCATCCTGGGCGTGGGGATCGGCCTGCCCTTCGTGGTGGCGCCCCTGGAAGCCGAGCAGCAGGCCTGGCTCGCCCTGGCGGGCTTCCTGGTGTTCCTGATGGCGTCGCGCCTGAAAGGCCGGACGGCGAGCTTCTTCCTGGTGATGCTTTCCGTGCTGATCTCGACCCGCTACATCTATTGGCGGCTGACGGATACGCTGGACTTTTCCGGCCTCTGGGCGACGTTTCTCGGTACCGGTCTGCTGCTGGCCGAGATCTACGCCGTGATCGCGCTGCTACTGTCCTACCTGCAGTCGGTCTGGCCACTGGAGCGCAAGCCGGTGCCGCTGCCGGCCGATCCCGACGATTGGCCGGTGATCGACGTCTACATCCCCAGCTACAATGAATCCCTGGCGGTGGTGAAACCCTCGGTTTTCGGCGCGCTGGCGATGGACTGGCCGCGCGACAAGATGAACGTCTACATCCTCGATGACGGCCGGCGGGAAGAGTTCCGCCAGTTCGCCGAGGATATCGGCTGCGGCTACCTGATCCGCCCCGACAACAAGGGCGCCAAGGCCGGCAACATCAACCACGCGCTGACGCAGACCAAGGGCGAATACATCGCCATCTTCGACTGCGACCACGTCCCCGTGCGCGCCTTCCTGCAGATGACGGTGGGCTGGATGCTGCGCGACCGCCGCATCGCGGTGCTGCAAACGCCGCACCATTTCTACAGCCCCGACCCCTTCGAACGGAACCTCGCCTCGGGCCAGCGCGTGCCCAACGAGGGGCTGTTGTTCTACGGGCTGATCCAGCCGGGCAACGACATGTGGAACGCCGCCTTCTTCTGCGGCTCCTGCGCCCTGCTGCGCCGCACCGCGCTGGAACAGGTGGGCGGCGTGCCGCACGAAACGGTCACCGAGGACTGCCACTGCTCGCTGAAGATGGCGCGGCTGGGCTGGCACACCGCCTATATCCGCCTGCCGCTGGCAGCCGGTCTGGCGACGGAGCGGCTGGTGGCCCATATCGGCCAGCGTCTGCGCTGGGCCCGTGGCATGGTGCAGATCTTCCGGGTGGACAACCCGCTGATGGGGCCCGGCCTGAACCTGACGCAGCGCTTCTGCTATGTCTCCTCCATGTGGCACTTCCTGTTCCCGGTGCCGCGTTTCGTGTTCCTCACCGCGCCCCTGGCCTTCCTGATGTTCGGCCAGAACCTGATCGCCGCCTCGCCGCTGGCCATCGTGGCCTATGCCGGCCCGCACGTGGTGCATGCCGTGGCCACCAACAGCCGGCTGCAGGGCTCGGTGCGCCATTCCTTCTGGTCGGAGATCTACGAGACGGTGCTGACGATGTGGCTGCTGCCCGTGGTGTTGGCCACGCTGCTGGATCCGCGCAAGGGCAAGTTCAACGTGACCGCCAAGGGTGGCGTGCTGGATGAGGGCTTCTTCGACATGCGCGCCGTGGGCCCCAACGCCGCCCTGGCCGGCGTGCTGGCGCTGGGCATGGTGCTCGGTCTCTACGGCATGTGGAGCAGCGGCTACGGCACACTGGAATTCCAGGCCTATGCGCTGAACACGCTGTGGATCTCCCTTTCCTTCTTCATCGTGTCGGCCGGCATTGCCGTGGGCCGTGAGCGGCGCCAGGTGCGCGAGCGTTCCCGGGTCGGCGTGGTGGTTCCGGCGACGGTGATCCTGGCCGACGGGCGGGTCCTGGAAGGTCGCACCCTGGACATGTCGCTCGGTGGTGCGGCGCTGGAAGTGGACCGTCCCGACGATGTCCCGGAAAACGCTGCCGTGACCCTGGAGGTGGACCTGGGGCCGGAGCGCGTGGCCGTGCCGGGCGAGATGCTGCGCTGGCGCAGCGGCCGTGCGCAGCTGCGCTTCGCGCCGCAGGACGTGCGCGATGAGGGCAATGTCACCCGCATCGTGCTGGGCCGCGCCGACAGTTGGGTGGACTGGGACCGCAACCGCCGCGATCGGCCGTTGCGCGCGCTGTGGGAGGTTGCGGTGAGCATTCGTGGCCTGTTCCGCGGCGACAGCCA
Organism: Roseomonas sp. BN140053; assembly: GCF_047690175.1. Taxonomy (NCBI): domain Bacteria; kingdom Pseudomonadati; phylum Pseudomonadota; class Alphaproteobacteria; order Acetobacterales; family Roseomonadaceae; genus Roseomonas; species Roseomonas sp. BN140053. Next base: position 162,298 of record NZ_JBLLEB010000008.1, read on the forward strand.
GTTCACGCGGAAGCGGACACGCAGGAACCAGGCGCGCCCCGCCACCTCGCTGCCCGCGGCCAATGCCGGGCCGGTCGCGTCCCGTGCCCAGCGTGCGGCCGCGCTGCTGATCGGGCTCGGCCTCGGGCTCGGCGTTCCCGCGGCCGCCTCGGCCCAGGGCCGCAACGCGCCGGCGCGCAACGCCACGCCACCCGCACAGCCCGCGGCGCCGGCGCCGGCTCCCGCTCCGGAACCGGCGCTGCTCGCGCCGCCACCGCCGGGTCTCGGCGCCGCGGCGCCCGCGCCTTTGCCCAACAACCCGCCATCGGCGGCCGGTCTTCCCGCCACCCTTCCCGCGGCGATCCCGCCGCCGGCCGAGGGGGCACGGCAGGCCACACGGACACTGCGCCAGCTCGGGCTGCGCAGCCCGATGCAGCTGCGCGGCACCACCGATCTGCAGGGCATCCTGTTCGGGCTGCGCGCCGACGAGGTGGTGACGGACGCCAAGCTGGTGATCCAGGGCGCCAGCAGCCCGGCGCTGATCCCGGAACTGTCGCAGATCGCCATCACGATGAACGAGCAGTTCGTCGGCACGGTCACGCCCGATCGCGCCCGTCCGGCCTTCGGGCCGCTGGAGTTCCCGATCAATCCGGTGTTCTTCACCGACAGCAACCGGCTGAACTTCCGCTTCACCGGCCGCTACGCGGTGGAATGCAACGACCCGCTCTCGGGCCTGCTGTGGTCCACCATCTCCGACCTTTCCACCTTGCAGGTGACCACGGAGCGGCTGCCGCTGCCGCGCGACCTGGCGCGGCTGCCGGAACCCTTCTTCGACGCGCGCCTGCAGCGGGAACCGCTGGTGCTGCCGGTGGTGGTGCCGGACGCAGCTGGCAACGACGTGCTGCGCGCGGCGGTGATCGCGTCCTCCTGGTTCGCGGTGCAGGCGGACTACCGCGGCGCCAGCTTCCCGGCCTCGGCCACCGTGCCGGCGCGCGGCAACGCCGTGGTGATCGCGCCGACCGCCGAGGCCAGCACCGGCCTGGGCTTGCCGCGGCCGGAAGGTCCCAGCCTGGCGCTGCTGCCCAACCCCTCGGACCCCGACGGGCTGCTGCTGGTGATCGGCGGCCGTTCCGGCGCCGAGGTGGTGACCGCTGCCCAGGCCCTGGCCGCCGGCCGGCAGGCGCTGTCGGGCGAGCGGGCGGTGGTCTCCGCCCCCGAGCTCGCGCCGCGCGTGCCCTACGACGCGCCGCGTTGGATCCGCATCGACCGCCCGGTCCGCTTCGGCGAACTGATGGACCCGTCGGAGCTGCAATCCTTCGGCTTCGCGCCCGGCAACATCGCCATTCCCTTCCGCACCGCGCCGGACGTCTACACCTGGCGCCAGCGGCCGCTGCCGGTGGACCTGCGCTACCGCTCGCCCCCTGGCCCGGTGGTGGACCTGGCCGTGTCGCGGCTGGACGTGTCGCTGAACGGCAACTACCTGAAGTCGCTGCCGCTGCGGGAGCCCGAGCCGGGCTGGCCCTGGAACTGGATTGCCCGCCAGATCGGCCGGCCTTTCTCCGCCGACGTGGTCGAGGGTTCCGCCGGGCTGCCGCCCTACCTGGTCTTCGGCCTCAACGACCTGCAGCTGCGCTTCGACATGCGGCCGCTGAACCGCGGCGACTGCACCGCCGTGCCCGGCGACGTGCGTGCCGGCATCGACCCGGACAGCACGATCGACCTGTCCCGCGCGCATCGCTTCACCACCCTGCCGAACCTGGCCTTCTTTGCCAGCTCCGGCTTTCCCTACACGCGCATGGCCGACTTCTCGGAAACCGCCCTGGTGGTGCCGGAGCGGATGAATTCCTTGGAGCTGTCGGCGACCATGGCGCTGGTGGGCCGGCTGGCCGCCAATGTCGGCTATGCCGCCACCAAGATCGAGGTGGTCCGCTCCGGCGGGCTGGAACAGGTCGCGGGCAAGGACTTGCTGGTGGTGGGGGCACTGAACCGGGTCCCGGCGCTGACCCAGCTGCTGCGCGACGGCCCAGTGACGCTGGAAGGCAACCGCCTGACCGTGGCCCTGCCGGATGCATTGGACCAGTTCCGCAACCTCTTCCTGTCGGATGATCGTTTGCGCGACCGGGAACGGTTGAGCAGCGTGATCTCCACGGGTGGCGAGGGGCAGGGCATGCTGCTGGGCTTCCAGAGCCCGCTGCGCGAAGGCCGGTCCGTCCTCGCTCTCACCGGCACCTCGCCGCAGGGAATGGAAGCCATGCTGGCCGCACTGCGCGACCCCGAACAGCAGCCGCGCATCCAGGGCGACGTGGCCCTGCTGTCCGGTGGGCGGGTGGAAGCCTTCCGCATCAGCCGGGACTACTCTGTCGGCTCCTTGCCGATCTGGCTCTGGCCCCAGCTCTACCTCGGGCATCGGCCTGACCTGATCCTCGCCCTGCTGGTGGGGGCAGCGCTGCTGCTCGCCATCCCTGCCTATTGGGCGATGCGACGACGAGCGGCCACCCGGCTGCGGGCGCGCCACCCATGAGGACGCTTCGCCACCTCCTCCTGGCCTCGGCCGCCTTCGCCACGCCGGTCGCAGCGCAGGCCCAGGATCGCGGCGTCCAGGTGCTGCTCGACCAGGCGAACTACTGGCGGTCGCAGAACCGGCCCGATCAGGTGCTGCGCACGCTGGAACGCGTGCTGAGCTCCGATCCCAACAATGCCGACGCGCTGGCAGGCGCCGCCCAGGCGCAGGCCGAGCAGGGCAACCGGGCAGCGGCGGACCAGTACCTCGCCAGATTGCGGCAGCAGGCGCCCGCCGATCCGCGCCTGGGACGGGCCGAACTCGCCGTCCGCGGCGCCAGCATCGATCCGGCCCAGCTCGCGGAAACGCGTCGGCTGGCACAGGCCGGGCAGCAGGGAACGGCGGTGACGCGCTACCGCGAGCTGTTCCGCGGCACCACGCCCCCGGATGCCTATGCGGTCGAATACTACCAGGCCCTTGCGGGAACCCAGGAGGGCTACGCGGAAGCCCGCAACGGACTGGCGCGGCTGGCGGAGCGCAACCCCAATGACCGGCGCCTGCAGCTCGCCTACGCGCAGGTGCTGACCTGGCGCGAAGGCTCCCGCGAAGAAGGCATCCGTCGCCTGCGGCAACTGTCGCAGAACCCGGATACGGCCCAGGCCGCCAGTGCCGCCTGGCGCGACGCCCTGAGCTACCAGGGCAGCAATCCCGCGGCGATCCCGGAGCTGGAGAACTACCTCCAGCGCTTCCCCAACGACACGGCAGCGCAGAACCAGTTGGCCGCGGCGCGCAACCCGGTGCGCTCGCCGCAGGACCTCCTCGGCGCGCAGCGGCAGGAAGGCTTCACCGCGCTCAATGCCGGCCGGCTCGCCCAGGCGCAGCAGGCTTTTGAGGCGGTGCTGGCGCAGGTTCCGGAGGATTCCGACGCACTGGGCGGTCTCGGCATCGTGCGGCTGCGGCAGGGGCGCAACAACGATGCGCGCCAGCTCCTGACCCGTGCCATTGCCGCGGACCCGCAGGAGGGCCGGCGCAAGTGGGGCCAGGCCCTGGCCGGCTCCACCGCCAGCGGCGAGGTCAACGCCGCGCGCAACCAGATCGGCCGCGGTCAGATCGACCAGGCCGAAGCCGCGCTGCAGCAGACCGTGCGCCGCGACAGCGCCGAGCGGCCGGATGCGGAAACCCTGCTGGGCGACATCGCCCTGCGCCGCGGTGATCCTGCCGGGGCGGAGCAGCGCTACCGCGCTGCCCTGGCGCGCCGTCCGGACCTGCCCGGTGCCCTGTCCGGCCTGTACGAGGCCCTGCAGGCACAAGGCCGCTTCGCCGAGGCCGAGGAGCTCGCCGCACGCCGGGGTCCCGCCTTCGCGGCGGCCACCGGCGCGGCCCGGGCGGAACAGCTGCGGGCCGAGGCCCAGCGCAGCGAGGATCCCGCCACCGCCATCGCCCTGCTGCGGGGCGCGCAGGCCTCCAACCCCAACAATCCCTGGGTGCGGCTCGACCTCGCCCGCGCGCTGCTGCGCCAGGGCAATGCGGCGGAAGCCCGCGCCATCGTCGAGGAAGCAGCGCAGACCAATGCCAGCGCCGACAACCTCTACGCCGCGGCGCTGTTCGCGCAGGAGGAAGGCCGCACGGCCGATGCGGCCCGCTACGTGGAGCGCATCCCCGACCGGCTCCGCAACGCCGACCAGAACCGGCTGCTGCGCACCGCCCGGCTGCAGCGCGAGATCGCCGCGGCGGCGGAACCGGCCCGCTACGGCCGTCCCGAAGACGCCCGCCGTCGCTTGCTGGAGATCGCCGCGCGACCCGACCCGACCGGCGAAACGGCGGCCCTGGCCGTGCGTGCGCTGAGCAATGTCGGCGATGTCCGCGGCGCGGCCGAGGTGGCGCGCGTGGCGGCTTCGGTGAACCGCGGGGCAGCGCCCGCGGGCCGCATCGCCCTGGCCGATGCCCTGTTGGCGGCGGGGCAGGAAACCGAGGCCGCGGAGATCATCCGCTCGCTGCAATCCGATCCCCGCCTCTCCGCCGATGACCGCCGCCGGGTGGACGGGCTACGCACCGGCGTGGCCGTCCGCACCAGCGACCGGCTGAACGAGCGCGGCGACCAGGCCAGTGCCTACGAGCAGCTGTTGCCGGCGCTGCGCAATGCGCCGCAGGACCCCTCCGCCAACCTGGCCCTCGCGCGCCTTTACCAGGGCGCGCGCGAGCCGGTGGAGGCGCAGCGTATCGCCGAAGCGGTGCTCGGCCGCGACCCGCGCAATGCCGATGCCCGCCTCGCGGCCGCCGATGCGGCGCTGGCGCTTCGGCAATGGGGCCGGGCGGAAACCCTGCTGACCGAGGGGCAGGCGCTGATGCCCAACGACCCCCGGATTTCCGTGCTGGAAGCCCGACTGGCCCGGGCTTCGGGCGACCCGCGCCGCGCCCGGGCGGCGCTGGAACGGGCGGCCGAGCAGCGGCGGGCGCAGATCGGTGCCGCGCCGCCGCAGGAAGAGGCTTCCCGGCAACCTACCGCGGCGACCCCATTGGCGCCGGTGTCGCAGAACCCGTTCCGGCGCGTGGCCCTGGCCGGCGGCAACGAGCTTTTCGCGGAACCGCCGGCCGCCACCGGTGTGGCGGTCAACGACCCGCTGCTCAACGACATTTCCCGCCAGCTCGTGGAGGTGCGCGAAGAAGCCGCGCCGCGCCTGACGCCCAGCATCGGAGCCCGCTTGCGCACCGGCAGTGCCGGCCTCGACCGCCTGCGGGAAGTGTCCGGGGGCGGCGAAGTCTCCACCCCGATCGCCGGGCTCGGCGGCCGGGTCGCGGTGCGGGCGCAGGTCTACAACATCGACTCCGGCGACCTGAACGAGGATGCCGGGACGCTGCGCCGCTTCGGCACCAACCCGCTGCGGATCGGGCAGAATGACGTGCTCACCGCCGCCGACAGCCGGGCTGCCTCGCCGCGCAGCACCACCGCCACCGGCGTGGCTGTCGGCCTGGGCTATACCCGTCCCGGCTTCGCGGCGGATATCGGCTCCACTCCGCTAGGCTTTCAGCAGCAGAACGTGGTGGGCGGCGTCGAGATCGCCCCGGAACTCGCGCGTGACCTGCGGCTGCGCATCGTCGGTGAGCGTCGCGCCGTGACCGATAGCCTGCTGTCCTGGAGCGGCATGCGCGACCGCAACGGGCAGCGCTGGGGCGGCGTGGTCCGCAACACCGGCCGCGGCCAGGTCGAATTCTCCGTGGGCGACACGAACTTCTACGTCGGCGGCGGCTATTCCAGCTTCGAAGGCAACCACGTCGCCGACAACACCCGCATCGAGGCCGGGGCCGGCTTCAGCACGCCCATTTTCCGCCGCCCCGACGAGGAGCTGATCACCGGGCTCGACCTCGTCTACCAGTCCTACGACAAGAACCTGCGGCTCTTCACCCTCGGCCACGGCGGCTACTTCAGCCCGCAATCCTACTACGCCGCCAACCTGCCGGTCGATTACCGCGCGCGGGTGGGGAACTGGGCCTATCGGCTGGGCGGCGTGATCGGCGTGGCGAACTACAAGGAGGATGCCGCGCCGCTCTTCCCGCGCGACCCGGGCTTGCAGGCCCAGGCCGTGGCCACCAACCCGCAGAACGCCTTCTACGCCGCGCAATCCGCCACCAACCTGACCGGCGGGCTGCGGGCGGACCTGGAATACAGTGTCACCCCGTCGCTGCGGATCGGGGCCCTGCTGCGCTACGACCGTGCCGCGGACTGGAACGAAACGCGCGGCATGATCTTCGCGCGTTATCGCCTGGACTGAGGCGGCAACTTCCACCCGATGGCGAGGCTGGACCGCCTTGCCGTCGGGTTACACGACGTGTCGCCGGGGCAGCGCGCAGCGGCATCGCCGGAGCGGGGCGTGAATGGCGCCGGACCGGCGCTCAATGCCGCCGTCGGAACGGCGTGACCTCGCCGGTACCCTGCTCGGCCGCGCCCAGCGCATCGGCCAAGCGGGCCGTGGCGCTGCCGGGACGGGCCGCCTTGGGCTGATCGGGTGAGGGGGCCCAGCCCGTCAGCGTCAGCAGACGCAGGGTGGCCGCCACCGTGCCGTCCTCGCCGGTCAGGCGGGCCAGGGCCGCGGGCAACAGGGCGCGAGGCGGCGGGCGAATGTCCCGCGCCGCCACGGCATTGCTCTCGCCGGCGGCCTGCAGGTCGCGCAGCAGAGCCAGCGGCGTGCGATAGGACAGGTGCATCACCTCCGCATCCGCGACCGGCAGGGCGAAGCCCGCGCGCTGCAGCAGGGCGGCGCCGTCCGACACTTCCGGAAAGGGCGACACGCGCGGCGACACGCCGCCGCGCAGCTCCGCCTCGCTGGCGGCCAGGGCTTCGCGCAGGGATTGCAGCGTGCCGAGGGCCGGCAGGCTCGCCAGGAACAGGCCGTCCGGCGCCAGGGCATGGCGGATCTGGATCAGCGCGCCGGGCAGGTCGTTGACCCAGTGCAGGCTCAGGTTGGCCACCACCAGGTCGAAGCTGCCGGCGGCGAAGGGCAGCCATTCCTCGTCGCCCGCCACCGCCATCCCGCCCGACAGGGCCGCCGTCGCGGGCGACAGGTCCATGGACACCACCGTGCCGATGCCGCGGTCCCGCAGCCGCGGCGCGATCACCCCCCGTCCGCCCAGGTCCAGGGCGCGCGAGAAGCGCCGCGTGGTGTCGTCCAGCCGGTCCAGCAGCCGCTCCGCCGCATCCTCCAGGACCGGCGCGACGCGGTGCAGGCCCGGAGCGGCGCGGTCCCGGCGGCGCCGCAACAGGGCGCGATCGAAGATGATGGGGGTGGCGGACATGCGGTGGAGATGGCGCGGAAGCGCCGCCGTCACCAGGGGCGCCGGCCGTTTCCGCCGTGCCGCGAAGCGTTCTAGGTTTCGCGGGGTCCTCCCGAAGGAATGGAGCGATGGAAGCATCGGAGCTGATGGCCTCGCGGCTCTTCGCCATCCGCCGCACCATGGCCGAGGTGCGCGGGATCGAGGCCCGTCAGGGCGTCACGCGCGACGGGCTGGATGCCATCCGGGCCGCCCTGCTGGCCCTGGCCGGGCAGAGGGGATTGTTTCCGGCCGACGAGTTCCCGCCACCGCCGCCGGGTCGGCCAGGTGGCCGCCGGCATCGCTTGCAGCGGGATGTGGGCGGCCGCTTCGCCCTTGACCTCCATGTCCTGAACCCCGGGACGGAAACGGCGCCGCACGACCACGGCACCTGGGCCGTGGTGGTGGCGGTGGAAGGACAGGTGCTGAACCGGCTCTACGACCCCGTGGAGCCACCGGGCCACACGGCACCGGCGCCGCTGCGCCTGCGGGGGGAAGTCGCGGTGGAACCCGGCCGGGGTCTCGCCCTGCTGCCGGATGAGGTCCACTCCATCCACGTGGCCGGCCCAGGGCCCGCGCGCCACCTGCACCTCTACGGCGTGGCGTTGGAGCAGCAGCGGCGGCGCCGCAGTTTCGGCCAGGACGCCCAGGCGGCCGGTCAGCGGGGCATCGGCCGGTGACACGGCGCCGGCACATGCCCGGCCGGAATGCAGCCCAACGCGGCAAGCAGCCCCGGAACGCCGCCCCGCGAACGGGCGACGAGCGGGTGCCCCCGCCCCGTTACCCGGTCGCGCCCCGCCCGGCGCGCGAGGCTCGGCGGTGATCCACGCGGCCGGCTTCGGTACGCTGCCCGCCGCAGCGATGGCGCAGGCGCTGCGCCGGTTCGGCAGGCGGGCCGGCCTCGGCGTGCTGGACGCGGTGCTGCCGCCGCACTGCCTGAGCTGCGATGCCGCCGTGACCGAGCAGGGCGCCGTGTGCCCGGACTGCTTCCGCACCCTGCACGCCATCGTGGCGCCCTTCTGCGATGGCTGCGGCGTGCCTTTCGTGCATGGCGGGCAGGGCGTGCCGGAATTGGGCGGCCCGCGGCTGCTCTGTTCGCGCTGCGCCGAACGGCCGCCCCTCTTCGACACGGCCCGGGCTGCCTTCACCTATGGGGAGGGTGCCAAGCGCCTGTTGCTGCCCTTCAAGCATGGCGACCGGCCCGATCTCGCCCGGCCCTTGGCGCGCCACATGGCGCGGGCCGGGGCGGAGTTGCTGGACCGCGCCGACCTGCTGGTCCCGGTGCCGCTGCACTGGAAGCGGCTGCTGCGGCGCCGCTACAATCAGGCCGCGCTGCTCGCCCGGATGCTGGCCCGCCGGTCCGGGGTGCCCTGGCTGCCTGACGCCCTGCGCCGCCTCCGGGCCACGGAGTCGCTGGGGGAACGTGGCGCGGCCGAGCGGGAAGCCGTGCTGCAGGGCGCCTTCGGCCTGTCCCGCCGCGGCGCGGCGCAGGTGGAAGGCCGGCGCGTGCTGCTGGTGGACGACGTGTTGACTAGCGGCGCCACCGCCAATGCCTGCGCCGCCGCGCTGCGAGGTGCCGGGGCCACGGCCGTCGACGTGCTGGCCGTGGCGCGGGTGCCCGATCCCACCCTGCGCGAGACACCGAAGCCGGACAGGGTCGCCTCGCCGGCGGCTTGACCCGGGACGCCCGCGAACCGATTTGTGCACCATGGCCAAGGTCGAAATCTACACCACCCCGTTCTGCCCGTATTGCGCGCGCGCCAAGGCGCTGCTGACGCGCAAGGGCGTTGCCTTCGAGGAGATGGACGCCCCCAACGGCTCCCCCGAGCGGGAAGCCGCGGTGTCGCGGTCCGGCGGGCGGACCACCGTGCCGCAGATCTTCATCGACGGCACCTCGGTCGGTGGCTTCGACGATCTTTATGCGCTGGACCGGGCCGGCAAGCTCGATCCGATGCTTGCCGCCTGACGCGGCGCTGCTAATTCCAGGGTGGGGCGGCATGGCGCCGGACCGGTCAGGCCCGCGCCGGGCCGCCTCGCGCCCGCGGCTATGACCGAGACGGAACGGGGATGATCCACTACCAGCTGCGTTGCGACGGGGACCACGGCTTCGACGGGTGGTTCAAGGACAGCGCCGCCTTCGACAAGCTCGCCAAGGCCGGCCTGGTGGAGTGCCCGGCCTGTGGCGGCACCAAGGTGACGCGTGCCCTGATGGCGCCTGCCATCGCCAAGGAGCGTCCGGCCCCCGCACCGGTGCCGCAGCCCGCGCCGGAAGCACCGGTGATGCAGCAGCAGGCGGCCGGTCCCATGCCGGCCCAGGTGGTGGCCCTGCTGCAGAAGATGCGCGCCGAGGTGGAGAAGAACTGCGACTACGTCGGCCCTGAATTTGCCGCGGAAGCCCGCCGGATGCATGCCGGTGAGAGCGAGCGGCGCGGCATCTACGGCGAGGCCACGGAGGCGGAAACCGAGCTGCTGCGCGACGACGGCATCGAGATCGCCCAGATTCCCTGGATCCCCCGCGCCGACGGCTGACCCCGCCACTTCGTTGCCGGGGTGATCTGGACGCCGGCCGCGCACCACGCGAGTTTCGGGCCTTCGAATCCCGCCGGCCGGATCGACCCGCCCCGTCCAGGGTACGCGGCAGTTGGCGCGGCGGGCGCATCCGGGGAGGCACGGGGATGGACTGGGCACAGGGCTACGTCTCGGACATCCAGTACACGCCCGGCTTCTACAAGGAACTCTCGCCCTCCTTCCTCACGATGGCGGGGATCATGCGCGGCCTGCGCACGCCCGAGCCCTTCGAGGCGCTGAACGTCTGCGAACTCGGCTGCGGCCAGGGCCTGACCACCAACCTCCTCGCCGCTTCCAGCCCGCGCTCCCGCTTCTGGGGGATGGATTTCCACCCCGGGCAGATCGCCAACGCCCAGCGCCTCGCCCGCCGTGCGGCCCTGCTCAACGTGACCTTTCTCGACCTCAGCTTCGAGGATGCCTGCGCGCTGCCCCCCGACGCCCTGCCGGGCTTCGACCTGATCACTCTGCACGGCATCTATTCCTGGGTTTCGGCCGAGCATCGCGCCCAGATCATCCGCTTCATCGGCCAGCGCTTGAAGCCCGGCGGCGTGGTCTACGTGTCCTACAACTGCATGCCGGGCTGGGCGGACATGGCGCCGGTGCAGCGGCTGATGCGCGAATTCGCCGCCCGCCGCCCCGGCCGCAGCGACGTGCGCGGGGAGGAAGCGGTGCGCCTGCTCGACCACCTGCAATCCGCCAAGGCCCGGATTTTCGCCATCTATCCCGACCTGGCCCGCAAGCTGGACCGGGTGCGGCAGATTTCCGGCACCTACCGGGCGCACGAATACCTCAACGAGAACTGGCAGCCGCTCTATTCCCCGGATGTGGCGGCCCAGATGGCGCAGGCGCGGCTGGCCTTCGCCGCGTCCGCCTCGCTCTACGACAACATCGATGCCGCCAGCCTGCCCGAGGCGCAGCGCCCCGTGGCCGATGCCTTCGCCGACCCGGTCTGGGTCGAGTACGTCAAGGACATGGTGGGCAACAAGCGCTTCCGGCGCGACCTGTTCATCCGCGGCCCCAATCCCGCCACCCCCGCCGAGCGCCGGGAACTGCTGGCCCCCTACCGCTTCGCCCTGGTGGTGCCACCTTCCCAGGTGAACACCCGCTTCGAGAACGACCTGGCCATCATGCACGGCGAGGAAGCCACCTACCGGCCACTGATCGAAGCCCTGGCGCGGGGGCCACAACGCTTCGCCGACCTGTCCGCGCCGGGCGGCGACCCCGAGTTGGTGGAAGCCCTGGCGCTTCTCATGGCTTCGGACCAAGTGGTCCAGCTCGGTCCGGTGGACGAGGAAGCCCTGGCCCAGGCCCGCCGCTTCAACGAGGCGCTGGTGCATTATGGCCGCCTGGGCGAGTACCTGGAGTTCCTGGCCGTGCCGGGGGCGGGGGCCGGGTTGCGCACCAACATGGTCGAAACCCTCGTGCGCTCCGCCCTGCTGGATGGCTGTCCGGGATTGCCGGAAATCACCCACCACGTCTGCGCGACCTTGCTCGAACAGGGGCGGGCAGCACCCCCGGGTGCCCCGGCGCCGGCGGAAGCGGAACTCGCCGCCGAGGTCGAGCCCCTGGCCCGCGCAGTGCTGGAACAACGGCTGCCGCTGTGGCGGCAACTCGGCATCCAATGACGCGGCAGCCCGGGCTGGGGGCAGCCTGTCCGCCGCCGCGGTCCATGCTTGGCGTCCGGGCGGCAGTGGCCACTGCCCAGCCCGGCGGAAGCCGGCGTTAAGCCGGGCGTTCTGCCGCCACTATGTAGTTGACCGCCAGGTCACGGCTGGCCCGCCAGTGCCGCGTGAAGGGGTCAAAGCTCATTCCGGCCACGTCGGTCACCCGCAATCCTGCCGCCCGCAACTCCCCGCCCAGCTCGGACGGGGTGACGAACATCTTCCAGTCATGCGTCCCGCGCGGCAGCAGGCGCAGGACGTATTCCGCCCCCAGCTTGGCCACCAGGAAGGAGTGGGGCGTCCGGTTCAGGGTGGACAGGAACACCAGCCCGCCCGGCCGGCACAGGCGGAACAGCGAGTGCAGGAAAGTCGCCCGGTCCGACACGTGCTCGATCACCTCCAGGGACACCACCGCATCCCATTCGCCCGAAAGCTGCTCCGGCCGGCCTTCGCGGTATTCCACTGGCAGGCCGGAAGCCGCGGCATGGCTGCGGGCGGCGGACAGGGCTGCCCCGGCGGCGTCCAGCCCGGTCACCGTGGCACCCCGGCGCGCCAGGGCCTCGCTGGCCAGCCCGGCGCCGCAGCCCACATCCAGGATACGCAGGCCGGACAGATCGTCCTCCACCCGGCCATAGCGGCGGGCTACCCGCTCGGCGATCCAGCCGCAGCGCAGTGGGTTCATGGCGTGCAGCGGTGCCATGGGGCCGCGCGGGTCCCACCATTCCGCCGCCAGGGTGTCGAACTTCTGGATCTCCTCGGCGCGCGCGGTGCCGGACATGCGGGTTCCCCTGGGCGCCGGGCCGGCGAGGTTGCGGCGGCCGGCGGTGCTGGGTATCTGTCCCGCCCCATCGCGGCGCGCAACCCTGCGCGCCCCCGAACCACCGGACACCCACCGGCGCTCATGTCCCGCATCGTGATGAAGTTCGGCGGCACCTCCGTCGCCGACCTGGACCGCATCCGCAACGTCGCCCGCCGCGTGAAGCGCGAGGTGGAGGCCGGCCACGAGGTCGCCGTGGTGGTGTCCGCCATGTCCGGCGTGACCAACCAGCTGGTGGGCTGGTGCCAGCAGCTTTCCCCCCTGCACGACGCGCGGGAATACGATGCCGTGGTGGCCACCGGCGAGCAGGTGACCACCGGCCTCCTGGCCATCGCCCTGCAGGCGGAAGGGGTGGATGCCCGATCCTGGCAGGGCTGGCAGGTGCCGATCCGCACCGACGGCGCCCACGGCAAGGCCCGGGTGGAGGAAATCGAGGGCGCCCGCCTGATCGAGCGCATGCAGCAAGGGCAGGTCCCCGTGATCGCCGGCTTCCAGGGCATCGGGCCCCGCGAGCGCATCACCACGCTGGGCCGCGGCGGCTCCGACCTTTCGGCGGTGGCGGTGGCGGCGGCGGTGAAGGCCGACCGCTGCGACATCTACACCGACGTGGACGGCATCTACACCACCGACCCCCGCATCGTGCCGCGCGCCCGCAAGCTGGAGCGCGTGAGCTTCGAGGAAATGCTGGAACTGGCCTCGGTGGGCGCCAAGGTGTTGCAGACCCGCTCGGTCGAGCTGGCGATGAAGCAGAAGGTGCGGGTGCAGGTGCTATCCTCCTTCGAGGACAAGCCCGGTTCCCTGGTGGTGGACGAGGACGAGATCGTGGAACAGCCGATGGTCACGGGCGTGGCCTATTCCCGGGACGACGCCAAGGTGACGCTGCGGCGCCTGCCGGACCGGCCCGGCATCGCCGCGCACGTGTTCGGGCCCCTGGCCGCGGCCAACGTCAACGTGGACATGATCGTGCAGATCCTGGGCGCCGACGGCACCACGGACATGACCTTCACCGTGGGCAAGACCGACCTGCCGCGGGCGCGCGAGGTGCTGGAAGCCGCCCGGGCCGATATCGGCTTCGAGACCATCCTGGCGGCCGAGGACGTGGCCAAGATTTCCGTGGTTGGCATCGGCATGCGCTCGCACGCCGGGGTGGCGGCGACGATGTTCCGGACCCTGGCGGAGAAGGGCATCAACATCCAGGTCATCTCCACCAGCGAGATCAAGACCAGCGTGCTGGTCGGGGTGGAATACACCGAGCTGGCGGTGCGTGCCCTGCACACCGCCTACGGGCTGGACGGGCCGGCCGCGTGATGGACGCGCTGGCGCCCGCCATTCCCGGGGGCCGCGCGGCGGACGCGCCGGCACCTACCGCCCCCGAGACCGCCGGCGCCGCCGAGCTGGACCGGCTGATGCGCCGCGGGGCCGAGTTCCTGGGCGCCCGCTGGGCCATCCTGGGCGGTGCCATGTCCTGGGTCAGTGAGCGCCACCTCGTGGCCGCGCTGAGCGAGGCTGGCGCCTTCGGGGTGATCGCCTGCGGCGCCATGGAGCCGGACCGGCTGGCCGAGGAGATCGCCGGCACCAAGGCCCTGACCAGCCGGCCCTTCGGCGTGAACCTGATCACCATGCATCCCCGGCTGGAAGCGCTGGTGCAGGTCTGCCTCGATGCCGGGGTCGGCCATATCGTCTTCGCCGGCGGCATCCCGCCGGGCCCTGCCATCCGCAAGGCCAAGGACGGTGGCGCCAAGGTGATCTGCTTCGCACCCGCCCTGGCACTGGCCAAGAAGCTGGTGCGCTCCGGCGCCGACGCGCTGGTGATCGAGGGTTCCGAGGCCGGCGGCCATATCGGCCCGGTCAGCCTGACCGTTCTGGCGCAGGAAATCCTGCCACATGTGCGCGACGTGCCGATCTTCGTGGCCGGCGGCATCGGCCGCGGTGAGGCGATCCTGAGCTATCTGGAGATGGGGGCTGCCGGCGCCCAGATCGGCACCCGCTTCGTGTGCGCCACGGAATGCGTCGCCCACCCGAAGTTCAAGCAGGCCTTTATCCGCGGCGCGGCGCGCGACGCCCTGCCCACCGTGCAGCTGGACGATCGCTTCCCCGTGATCCCCGTGCGCGCCCTGCAGAACGCCGGCACCCAGCAATTCCTGCAACACCAGGCGCGGGTGATCGAGCGCTTCCGTTCGGGCGAACTGACCAAGGAAGCCGCCCAGCTGGACATCGAGCACTACTGGGCCGGCGCCCTGCGCCGGGCGGTGGTGGATGGCGACGTGGAGAACGGCTCCCTGATGGCCGGGCAGTCCGTGGGCATGGTGGCGCGCGAACAGCCGGCGGCCGAGATCCTGGCGGAACTGGTGGCGCAGGCCGCCGCGGCGATCGCCGCACGCCACGGGGCAGGGGGGTTTGCGACGCCACTGCCGGCGCGATAGGTCTCCCCAGGATCACCGGACAACGTTTCCCCGCATGGCCAGAGCAGCAGCAGCAGACACGATGGCCGGCGAGGCCGTGCAGGTGGGGGCCGCGCTGCGTGACGCGCGGCTGAGCCTGGGCGCCACTATCGACGACGTGGCGGAACAGCTGCGCATCAACCGCCGCTACCTGTCGGCACTGGAAGAAGGCCGCGTGCGCGACCTGCCCGGCCCGGCCTATGCCCAGGGCTTCGTGCGGTCCTACGCGGCGGCACTCGGCCTCGACGCCGACGAGATGACCCGGCGCTTCCGCGAGGGCGGCGGCCCCGGCTCGCTGAACCGCACCGACCTCGTTTTCCCCGAACCGGTGCCGGAGCGCGGCGTGCCGGCCGGGGCGGTGATCCTGGTGGGCGCGATCCTGGCGATCGGCAGCTACGTGGTCTGGTGGCAGTGGAGCGGCTCCGGCGCCCGCAGCGTGGACCGCGTGGAACCGCCGCCGGCCCGCATCGCGGAAGCGGCCCGTGGTACCGCGCCGGCGGATACCGCCCCGGCCCTGCCGCCCACGCTCGGCCCGGCGGTTCCCGCCAGCCCCGGCACGGCCGGCGGCGCGGCGACGCGGCCCCCCGCGACCCCGGCCGTGCCCGCTGCCCCGCCCACGGCACCCGTCCCGAGCGCCGGCAACGCGCCAGTGCAGCCCGGCGCCCCGGCCAACCGGCCGGCCACCGCCGCGGCTCCCGCCGGCCCCAGCACCCCCGCCGCCCCGGCCGGAACCGCCGCGCCGGGGGTACCAGTCGCCGCGACGGCACCGGCGGCACCGAACGCCCCGGGTGGTGCGGCACCGCCGGCTTCCGCGCCGGCCGCCCCCGCCCCGCCGCCCTTACCATCCCCCGCCACGCCGGCCGCCCACGAGGCTTCCGGGCGCGTCGTGCTGCGCGTCACCAATGAGGATTCCTGGGTGCAGGTGCGCGATCCCCGCACCCGGCAAACGCTGCTGAACCGGGTGTTGCGTCCCGGCGAGAGCTTCACCTTGCCGGCAACGGAAGGCCTGATGCTGACCACCGGCAAGGCCCAGGCGCTGGAGGTGGTGGTGGACGGCCAGCCCACCGCCGCCCTGGCCGGGCGGGTCGGCGTGGTGCGGGACGTGGCGCTCGACCCGGCCCGGCTGCGGGCCGCCCAGGCACCCGGCACGGCCCCCGCCAACTAGCCCGACACTTGGCCGGCGGGCCCCCGCCTGCCATATCCCGGCTCTCCGCCCCACCGGGCGCGCTCGCGGGAACACCTATGTCCTATCGTCCCTACCAGCAGATCCTCCGACGCAAGTCCCGGCAGATCCGGGTGGGCAAGGTCCTGGTCGGGGGCGACGCACCGGTTTCCGTCCAGACCATGACCAACACGCCCACCGAGGATGCGGCGGCCACGATCGCCCAGATCCGCCGGGCCGAGGTCGCCGGGGTGGACATCGTGCGCGTGTCCTGCCCCACGCCGGAAACCACCGCCGCGCTGGCCGAGATCGTGCGCGAGGTGAACGTCCCGGTCGTTGCGGACATCCACTTCCACTACAAGCGGGCCATCGAGGCCGCCCAGGCCGGCGCCGCCTGCCTGCGCATCAATCCCGGCAACATCGGCTCGCCGGAGCGGGTGAAGGAGGTCATCAAGGCCGCCCGCGACTACGGCTGTTCCATCCGCATCGGCGTCAACGCCGGGTCGCTGGAGCGCCACCTGCTGGAGAAATACGGCGAGCCCAACCCGGAAGCCCTGGTGGAAAGCGCGCTGTGGCACGCCGACCACCTGCTGCAGAACGGCTTCGACGAGTTCAAGATCAGCGTGAAGGCGTCCGACGTCTTCCTGGCCGTCGCCGCCTATAACCAGCTGGCCGAGGTTTGCGACCACCCGCTGCATGTCGGCATCACCGAGGCCGGCACCAAGCGCGCCGGCACGGTGAAGTCCTCCATCGGCATGGGCATGCTGCTCTGGGGCGGCGTGGGTGACACCATCCGGGTGTCCCTGTCGGCCGAGCCGGAGGAGGAGGTGCTGGTGGGCTGGGACATCCTGAAGTCCCTGGGCATCCGCCACCGCGGGGTAAAGATCATCTCCTGCCCCTCCTGCGCGCGGCAGGGCTTCAACGTGATCCAGACCGTCTCGACGCTGGAAGAACGCCTCGCCCACATCAAGACGCCGATGAGCCTGAGCATCATCGGCTGCGTGGTGAACGGCCCCGGCGAGGCGCTAATGACCGACCTCGGCGTCACCGGCGGCGGTAACGGGCGCCACATGGTCTACGCCGCCGGCAAGACCGACCACACCGTGGACGGCCAGGCGATGATCGACCACATCGTCGAGCTGGTGGAAGCTAAGGCGGCGCAGATCGCCGCCGGCACCGCCAACGCCGCCGGCCACGAAATGCCGCAGCAGGCCGCGGAGTAAGCACCGCTTGGACAAGCTGCAGCCCGTTCGCGGCACCCGCGACCTGATCGGCGAGGATTTCGCCCGCTTTCAGCACGTCGTGTCGGCCGCCCGCCGCATCGCCGCCCTTTACGGCTTCGAGGAATGGGCGACGCCGATCTTCGAGGACACCCGCGTCTTCGCCCGCTCGCTGGGCGAAACCTCCGACGTCGTGTCCAAGGAGATGTACACCTTTGCCGATCGCGGCGGCGACAGCATCACCCTGCGACCGGAAAACACCGCCGGCGTCTGCCGCGCCCTGGTGAGCAACGGACTTGCCCAGGCCGGACTTCCGCGCAAGGTGTTCTATGCCGGGCCCATGTTCCGCTACGAGCGGCCGCAAAAGGGCCGCTACCGCCAGTTCCACCAGATCGGCTGCGAGATCCTGGGCGCTGCCGAGCCGCTGGCCGATGCCGAGGTGATCGCCGCCGGCTGGCACATCCTCACGGAACTCGGCATTGCCGAGGGCACGGTGCTGGAGATCAATACGCTGGGCGACATGCCCTCGCGCGACGCGCACCGGGCGGCGCTGGTGGCGCACCTTTCCGAACACCGGGATCGGCTTTCCGCCGATAGCCAGGTCCGCCTGGACAAGAACCCGCTCCGCATCCTCGACAGCAAGGACGAGGGCGACCGCGTCCTCCTCGCCGACGCGCCCTCCATCCATGACCACCTGACCGAAGCGGCTCAGGCCCACTACGACGCAGTCCGGCGGCAGCTGGACAGCTTCGGCGTGCCGTATCGCGTGAACCCACGCATCGTCCGCGGCCTGGACTACTACAGCCACACCGCCTTCGAGTTCGTCACCGACCGCCTCGGCGCCCAGGGCACGGTGATGGCCGGCGGCCGCTACGACGGCCTGGTAGAGGAAATGGGCGGCCCGCCTACTCCTTCCGTCGGCTGGGCCGCGGGGGTGGAGCGGCTGTCCATGCTGCTGGACGCCGCCCCCGCCGCACCCCGCCCCGTGGCCGTGGTGCCGGTGGGCGAGGGAGCCGAGGCCGCGGCGCTGGACGCGTTGCAGGCCCTGCGCCGCGCCGGGATTGCCGCCGAGATCGCCTACAAGGGCAACGTGAAGCGCCGCATGGAGCGCGCCAACCGCGTGAACGCCCGCGCCGCGGTGCTGATCGGCGAGGACGAGGTCGCCCGCGGCGTCGCCCAGCTCAAGGATCTCGACGGTGGTGGGCAGCGCGAAGTGCCCCTGGCGGAACTCGCCGTCGCCCTCGCATGAGCCTGCCGGAAAAACTCGACCGCCTGCTGCTGCGCGCCGACGAGCTGCGCGCCGCGGTGAACGTCGCGGAAGGTTCCCGGGTCGGCGCGCTGACCAAGGAGCTTTCCGACCTCGAACCCCTGGTAGACAAGGTGCAGGAGCTGCGCGCCGCCGAGCGCGCCCGCGACGAGGCCGAGGCCATGCTGGCTGACCCCGAGCTGCGCGAGCTGGCCGAGGCAGAATACGCGCAACAGAAGGCGGTGGTGCCCGCCCTGGAGCGTGAGCTGCAGCTGATGCTGCTGCCCAAGGACGCCGCGGACGAGCGTTCCGCCATCCTGGAAATCCGCCCCGCCGCCGGCGGTGACGAGGCCGCGCTCTTTGCCGCCGAGCTGTTCCGCGCCTACCAGCGCTACGCCGAAGGGCGGCGCTGGCGCTTCGAGGTGCTGGACTACGACGAGAGCGAACTGGGCGGCACGCGCGGCGCCACCGCCGAGGTCGCCGGCAAGGGCGTTTTCGCCCGGCTGAAGTTCGAGAGCGGCGTGCACCGCGTCCAGCGCGTCCCCGCCACCGAAACCCAAGGCCGCATCCACACCTCCACCGTCACGGTGGCCGTGCTGCCCGAGGCGGAGGAGGTGGACATCCAGGTCAATGACGCCGACCTGCGCATCGACACCTACCGCGCTTCCGGCGCCGGCGGGCAGCACGTCAACAAGACCGACAGCGCCGTGCGCATCACCCACATACCCACTGGCACGGTGGTGGCGATGCAGGAGGAGCGGTCGCAGCACAAGAACCGCGCCAAGGCGATGAAGGTACTGCGCGCCCGGCTCTACGACGCCCAGCGCAGCGCCCTGGACAGCAGCCGCGCCGGCGAACGCCGCGCCCAGGTCGGCACCGGCGACCGGAGCGAGCGCATCCGCACCTACAATTTCCCCCAGGGCCGGGTCACTGACCACCGCATCGGCCTGACCCTGCACAAGGTGGAGCGGGTGATGCTGGGCGAGTTCGACGAGCTGTTCGACGCCCTGATCGCCGAGGACCAGGCGGCCCGCCTCGCCGCCGAGGCGCTGTGACCGACCGCCCCGCCGCGACCCCGGCGGGCGCTTGCGCCGAGCCGGCCGGCACCGTGGGAGCCTTTCTGTGCCGGGCCGGCCAGCACCTGCGGGCCGCCGCCATTCCCTCGCCCCGGATGGAAGCTCGCCTGCTGCTGGGCCATGCCATGGGCACGGACCTGTCCGCCCTGCTTCGCGACCCCCGCGCCGCCGTGCCGCCCGAGGCGGCCCAGACCTTCGCCGCCCTGCTGCAACGCCGGCTCGATGGCGCACCCATGGCCTACCTGACCGGCCGGCAGGGCTTCTGGACCCTGGACCTGCGCACCACCCCCGACACGCTGATCCCCCGGGCCGACACCGAAACCCTGGTGGAAGCCGCGCTGGACGCTTTTCCCGACCGTGCCGCCGTGGGCCACGTCCTGGACCTCGGCACCGGCACGGGAGCGCTGCTGCTGGCCGCCCTGTCCGAGTTCCCCCGCGCCTTCGGGGTCGGCGTGGACCGGGCCCCCGGCGCGGCGGCCCTGGCGCGGCGCAATGCCGGGGAGCACGGCCTGGAACACCGGGCGGCTTTCCTGGCGGGAGACTGGGCCACGGCCCTGGCCGGCCGCTTCGACCTGGTGCTGAGCAACCCGCCCTACATCGAATCCGCCGCCATCGACGGGCTGATGCCGGAAGTGTCCCGCCACGAGCCCCGCTTGGCACTGGACGGCGGAACGGACGGGCTGGACGCTTACCGGGCCCTGGCCGCCGCTTTGCCCGGCCTGCTCGCCCCCGGCGGCCGGGCCGTGCTGGAACTTGGCCAGGGGCAGGAGGGAGCGGTTTCCGGGTTGATGCAGGCGGCGGGGCTTGAATGCCGGGGATGCCGGCCCGACCTCAACGGCGTACCGCGCGCCCTGGTTCTTGCCTGAGAAAAGGGTTGGCGCAGGGTTGCGGCGCCGCTAGGTTGCGTCAGCAGCACCGATGGCGCATGGATGCGCCGCAGGTTACGTCGGACAAGCGAGCGGGTTCGCCCCCCTTTGTCCGGAACGCTGTGCGAAGAGAATCATCATCGCAGGTCCAGCCGGGGGCGTCCCGAACGCCTTCACCGGCGCGAGCATGAGAGTGCGAACGCGATAACCATGAATATGAAGCGCATGCGCGGCCGCGGTGGCCATCGGCAGAATGGCGGCGGTGGTGGCCAGGGCGGCGGTGGCGGCGGCGGTTTCCGCCAGAGCGGCCAGCAGCCGATGAACCGCAACCACGTGTTCGACTCCTCGGGGCCGGACATGCGGATGCGGGGAACGGCGCAGCAGCTGTTCGAGAAGTACCTCCAGCTCGGCCGCGACGCGACCAGCGTCGGCGACCGCGTGATGGCCGAGGGCTATTTCCAGCACGCCGAACATTATTTCCGCATTCTGAACGCCATGGCCCAGGCGCAGCAGCAGAGCCAGCCGCAGCAGCAACAGCAGCCGCAGCACGGGCAGCGCCGCTGGCAGAATGGTCCGGAAACCATGGACCGTGATGGTGACAGTGGTTCTGACGGCGGCGAGGCCGAGGAGCAGCCCGGCCTCAACGGCCACGGCAGCGACGACGAGGAACCCGAGGACGCCCGCACCGCCCTCCAGTAAGGCCGAACCTCGCCTCGTAGTCCGGGGCGGGTACTGCGGAGATCCGGCCCACTCGCATTGGCGTGATGTTTCCGGGCTGGGCGGTGATCCGCTGGTCGCTCTGCCCGGCACCCGCGTGATCCGCGCGGCGCATCTCCGGCCCGGCGCGATCGGCGGCATTGGGCTCGGGGCGTTGCCGGTCGGCGCGGGACCGGTTTCCGGACCGGCGAATGACGGGCCAACCGCTTGCTGCGCCGCCTCGTTGTCCCAGTTCTAGCTACGATGATAAGAACTCTGGGGGCCGCAGGGCCCGATACCGCCCCTGTGACGCTACCCCGGGATCGCACTTGGTGAGCCGTCCCATCGAGGACTACGCCATGCTGGGCGATGGCCACACCGCGGCGCTGGTGTCGCGCGACGGCTCCATCGACTGGCTGTGCTGGCCCCGTTTCGACAGCGACGCCTGCTTCGCCGCCCTGCTCGGCACCGAGGAGCACGGACGCTGGCGCATCGGCGCGGCCGAGCCTGGGGCCGAGATCAGCCGCCGCTACCGCGACGACACGCTGATCCTGGAAACCAGGATCAGCACGGCCTCCGGGGAGGCCATGGTCACCGACTACATGCCGATCGCCGAGGACGGCGTGTCGTCCGTGGTGCGGGAAATCCGTGGCCTGCGCGGCGAGGTAGCCCTGGAGTCGCGGCTTCGGCTGCGCTTCGACTACGGCAGCGTGAAGCCCTGGGTACGCTCCTGGGGCGGGGAGGTGGTGGGCGTCGTCGGGCCCGACCTAGTGGTGTTGCGCGGCGACCGCGAACACCGGGCCTCCCAGGAGGAAGCGCGTTGCGACTTCACCCTGGCGGAAGGCGACACGGTTCGCTTCACCCTGCAGCACGGACCCTCGCACCGGGACGTACCAGCCCCACTGGACCTGCAGCGGTCGGAACGAGACGCGGAGGCCTTCTGGCGCAACTGGGCGGCGCAGTTCGACCGCCCGACGGAATGGCCGGTCCAGGTGAAGCGCTCGCTGCTCACTCTCAAGGCGCTGATCCACCGCCCGACCGGCGGCATGGTGGCCGCCCCCACCCTCGGCCTGCCGGAGGAGCCGGGGGGCGGCATGAACTGGGACTACCGCTTCTGCTGGCTGCGCGACGCCACCTTCACCCTGATCGCCCTGCTGAACGCCGGCTATCGCGACGACGCGCATGCCTGGCTGCAATGGCTGCTGCGCGCCGTGGCTGGGGTGCCGGAACAGATGCGCGTCATGTACCGCGTGGACGGGGCCCGGCACCTGGAAGAATGGGAGGTACCCTGGCTGCCCGGCTACGACGGCGCCAAGCCCGTGCGTGTCGGTAATGCGGCGGTGGAGCAGCACCAGCTCGACATCTTCGGGGAGGTGCTGGACTGCACCTTCCTGGCGGAATCCACCGGCATCGAGCGCACGCCCTGGGACGTGGAGGTGGAGGGCCGCCTAGTCGCCCATCTCGAGCGGACCTGGCGCGAGCCGGACCGCGGCATGTGGGAATCGCGTGACCCGCCCCGGCACTACGTGCATTCCAAGGTGATGGCCTGGGTCGCCGTGGACCGCTTCATCCGCAGCAGCCGCGGTCGGAGCGACTGTGATGCCGAGCGGCTGCAACGGCTGGAAACGCTGCAGGCGGAGATGCACGCGGAAATCTGCCGCGAAGGCTTCAACCCCAGCCGCAACAGCTTCGTGCAGTCCTATGGCGCGGAGGAACTGGACGCGAGCCTGCTGCTGCTGCCGCTGGTGCAGTTTCTGCCGGTGGAGGACCCGCGTATGGCCGGCACCATCGCTGGGATAGAGCGGCATATGATGGAGGGCGGGCTGGTGCGCCGCTACGAGCCTCCCTTCATGGCGGGGGAGGGAACCTTCCTGGCCTGCTCCTTCTGGTTGGCGGACTGCATGCTGCTTCAGGGCCGGCGGGACGAGGCGCGCGCCCTGTTCGAACGGGTACTCGGCCTGTGCAACGATGTCGGCCTGCTTGCCGAGGGCTATCACGTCGGAAACGGTCGGATGACCGGCAACTTTCCCCAGGCCCTCAGTCACCTCGCGCTGGTGAACACCGCCCTGGCGCTCTGCGGCCCGGTGGTGCAGCGGGGCGGCTGAGGCGCACTCACGCCACCGGCGGGTCGCTTTCCGCTTCTGCCGGTGGCCCGAGGAGCTCGATAGCGTCGCCGACCGCCAGCCGGCCGCCCTCCACCACGGTGGCATGGACCCCGAGATCGGCATGGCCGAAATGCTGCCGCAGCAGCGCCGGCACGTCGCAGTCCCGCTCGGCGGTTTCCAGGTTCACCTGCGTGGCCGGGCAGCGCCGCGTGCGCCTGAACACCGACAGCCGCGCGCCTCCGACCAGCAGCTCCTGCCCGACCCAGTCGAACTCCGCCCAGGCGGGCAGGCCCGACAGGTAGAGGTTGGCCCGGAAGCGCAGCGGGTCCAGCCGGCGCCCGATCGCCGCCTCCAGCGCGTGCAGGCTGGCGAGGTTGATCAGCGACACGCCCTTGAGCTTCTGGTCCGTGAAGGCGTGCCCGGGCACGTCCAGGAAGCGCGGCTCGCCCCGGGCTTCCTCGCCCAGGAAGCGGGTCAGGAAGGCGGCGATGCCCGCCCGCCCCGCGGCCGTGCCGGTGGGCGCGGTCAGCCGGTCACCATCCGGCCCGGCCAGGGACAGGGTGCCGGAAACCGGGTCGAAGGCACTGTGCAGCAGCACCACGCGCGCATTGGCCATCATGCAGGCGAAGTTCTGCTTGGGCAGGAAGCGGGGTGCCGCGGCATCGAAGGGCGCATCGCCCTGGACCAGGGCGAAGCGACGGTCATGCGGCAGCGTCTCGCCCGGGGAAAGCCGGACGTCTTCCAAGCTTTCCGCGCTCAGTCCCTTCACGGGGAAGCGGTAGAGACGCTCGACCTGCATGACACGGAACCCCTTGAACCCACTCGGTAGACGTTACCACATCCCCCACCAACACGGTGAAACCCCGTCGCCCGATGTGGGGCGGGGTTGCGCCGGTCGCCTCACCGGAGGGACCACATGGATCTCGAGAAATTCACTGAGCGTTCGCGCGGCTTCCTGCAGGCCGCCTCCACCATCGCGGTTCGCGAATTCCACCAGCAGCTGACGCCGCAGCACCTGCTCAAGGCACTGCTGGACGACGAGGAAGGTGCGGCCGCCGGCCTGATCAAGGCCGCCGGGGCCGACCCCGCCACCGCCAAGCGCGAGGTGGACGCCGAAGTCGCGCGCCTGCCCAAGGTGTCCGGCGGTGGCGCCGGCCAGCCCCAGGTCACGCCCGAGCTGGTGCGCGTGCTCGACACCGCGCAGCGTCAGGCGACCCGTGCCGGCGACAGCTTCGTCGCCCAGGACCGCGTGCTGCTGGCGCTCGCCGAGAGCGACACGGCGGCTGGCCGCGCCCTGACGCGTGCGGGCGCCACGGCGCAGAAGCTGGAAGCGGCGGTGACGCAGCTCCGTAAGGGCCGCACCGTGGACAGCCAGAATGCCGAGCAGAACTTCGAGGCGCTGAAGAAGTACACGCGCGACCTGACGGCCGCGGCGCGCGACGGCAAGCTCGACCCGGTGATCGGCCGCGACGAGGAAATCCGCCGCTCGATCCAGGTTCTGGCCCGGCGCACCAAGAACAACCCCGTGCTGATCGGTGAGCCCGGCGTCGGCAAGACCGCTATCGTGGAGGGCCTTGCCCTGCGCGTGGTGAACGGCGACGTGCCGGAAGCGCTGAAGGGCAAGCGCGTGCTCGCGCTCGACCTCGGCGCGCTGGTGGCGGGTGCCAAGTACCGTGGTGAGTTCGAGGAACGGCTCAAGGCCGTGCTGACGGAGATCGAGGCCGCCGAGGGCGACGTCATCGTCTTCATCGACGAGATGCACACCCTGGTGGGCGCGGGCAAGGCGGACGGGGCGATGGACGCTTCCAACCTGCTCAAGCCGGCCCTGGCCCGCGGCGAGCTGCGCTGCATCGGCGCCACCACGCTGGACGAGTACCGCAAGCACGTGGAGAAGGACGCGGCCCTGGCCCGTCGCTTCCAGCCCGTTTTCGTAGGCGAGCCGACGGTGGAGGACACCATCTCCATCCTGCGCGGCATTCGCGAGAAGTATGAGCTGCACCACGGCGTGCGCATCGCCGACAGCGCCCTAGTGGCGGCCGCGACGCTGAGCAACCGCTACATCACCGACCGCTTCCTGCCGGACAAGGCGATCGACCTGGTGGACGAGGCGGCGAGCCGCCTGCGCATGCAGGTCGACAGCAAGCCGGAGGAGCTGGACGAGCTCGACCGTCGTCTGTTGCAGATGAAGATCGAGCGCGAGGCGCTGAAGCGCGAAACCGACGTGGCGTCCCGTGACCGGCTGGAGAAGCTGGAACGCGAGGTGGCCGACCTGGAGGAACGCTCCGCGACCCTCAGCCAGCGCTGGCAGTCCGAGAAGGACAAGCTCGCCTCGGCCCAGAAGGCCAAGGAAGAGCTGGACCGTGCCCGCACCGAGGTCGAGGTCGCTCAGCGCAAGGGCGATTATGGCCGCGCCGGCGAACTGATGTACGGCGTGATTCCCAAGCTGGAGCGGCAGATCGCCGAAGCCGGCGACGAGGGCGGGCGTCTGGTCAACGAGGCCGTGACCGAGGAGGGGATCGCGTCGGTGGTCAGCCGCTGGACCGGCATCCCCGTGGACCGGATGCTGGAAGGCGAACGGGCCAAGCTGATGCGCATGGAGGACGAACTGCGCAAGCGGGTCGTCGGTCAGGAGGAAGCGCTGGAAGCGGTGTCCAAGGCGGTTCGGCGCGCCCGCGCCGGCTTGCAGGATCCCAACCGGCCGATCGGCTCCTTCTTGTTCCTGGGCCCCACCGGCGTCGGCAAGACCGAGCTGACCAAGGCGCTGGCGAGCTTCCTGTTCGACGACGACCGTGCCCTGCTGCGCATCGACATGTCGGAATACATGGAGAAGCACTCCGTGGCGCGGCTGGTCGGCGCCCCTCCGGGCTATGTCGGCTACGAGGAAGGCGGTGCGCTGACCGAGGCGGTTCGCCGGCGGCCCTACCAGGTCATCCTGTTCGACGAAGTGGAGAAGGCGCACGACGACGTCTTCAACATCTTGCTGCAGGTGCTGGATGACGGGCGCCTGACGGACGGGCAGGGGCGGACGGTGGACTTCCGCAACACGCTGATCATCCTGACCAGCAACCTGGGTTCCGAGATCCTGGCCGCCCAGCCGGATGGCGAGGACGTGGACTTGGTGCGCGGGCAGGTGATGAACGTGGTGCGTGGGCGCTTCCGGCCGGAGTTCCTGAACCGGCTGGACGAGATCGTGCTGTTCCGGCGTCTCGCCCGGAAGGACATGGCCTCTATCGTGAACATCCAGCTCGGCCAGCTGCGCAAGCTGCTGGCGGACCGGAAGATCACCCTGACCCTGGACCAGAAGGCGCAGGACTGGCTGGCAGAGGCGGGCTACGACCCCGTCTACGGTGCCCGCCCGCTGCGTCGGGTGATCCAGCGCAACTTGCAGGACCACTTGGCCGGGCTGTTGCTGGAAGGGACGATCCTGGACGGCAGTGAGGTGACGGTGACTGCAGGCCAGGATGGGTTGGAGGTCGCCAGTCAGCCCCGAAGCGAGGCTATCGAGGCACCTCGCCGCGTGGCCTGAAGGCATTTCTGCTGGTCGGAGGGACATGACCTCCGACCAGCGTCAAAAAACTGCAAGAAAGCCTTTGACAGGCGTTCCTGTCCCCCATATAAGCCCGGTCACCGCGAGGCGCTGTGGTGTGAAACGACGGCGCGGTTGAGCGGGGCCCTTGCTGTAGGGTGTTGAGCTGGTGAGCTGATGTGGCGGGTTCCCGAAAGGGGCTGGCTGCTCGGTTCAAGTTTGGCGCTCTGGTGTTTGGGTTCTGTCTCGAAGAGCGGTGTGATCCTTGAAATCTGAATAGGGGTTTTACTGGAGTTTGGCGCTTGGGAGCGTCCTGGCTCTGGCGGCTGGACGGCGCGTGCTGAGAGGCGTGCGGGGGTTTGGCGGCTGG